>NZ_CEEDBP010000001.1:0-334529 GCF_979252845.1 Belnapia sp. AC561 | reverse complement strand
CATGCCGAGGGGCAACTGAATCACCATCGTGCAGCCCGTGGGATCACAAGCGATTCAGTCAGGCTGGAAACCGCTCTAGCTGGCAGAAATAGAAGGGGTCAGGGGGAATACTTCTCCCTGGCCTTACTTCCTGCTCTCGTAGACCACCATATGCCTGCCGCGATACTCGAAGGTATCGCATTCGCTCATGCCGATGTCCCGCAGCACATGCCGGGAAGCATGGTTCTCCTCCCAGGCCACGGCGATGATGCGCGCGAGACCGGCCTTATGGCCAAACTCCAGCCCGGCCTTGGCGGCTTCCCGCGCATAGCCCTGGCCACGACATTCCGGCCAGAGCGCGAAGCGCATGGCCACGCCCCGCCCATCGGGTCGTTCCATCAGCCCGGCGATGCCGAGGAATTCCCCGGTATCCGTGCGGTAGACGCACCAGGTGCCATAGCCGCGCACCGCCCAGAAATCGATGTCATCCTCCAGCTCCTCCCGCACCCGCTCCTCGGAGCGGGTGCCATGGAGCATGAGCTCGAAGACCCGTGGGTCGGTCTTCAGCCGGATGAGGTCGGGCAGATTCTCCCGGCCGGGCGGCACGAGCGTGAGTCGCTCGGTCCGCACCAGCCGGGCCGGCAAAGGCACCGGATAAGCATGCCGCATCGAGCTGCTATCGGGTGAGCGGGCGGTACTTGATCCGGTGCGGCTGGTCCGCCGCGGCGCCAAGTCGACGTCGCTTATCCGCCTCATAGGCCTGGAAGTTACCCTCGAACCACTCGACGTGGCTGTCGCCCTCGAAGGCCAGGATATGCGTCGCCAGCCGGTCCAGGAACCAGCGGTCGTGGCTGATGATGACGGCGCAGCCGGCGAAGTCCTGCAAGGCCTCCTCCAGCGCCCGCAGGGTATCGACGTCCAGGTCGTTGGTCGGCTCATCGAGCAGCAGGACGTTGTGCGGGGTCTTCAGCATCTTCGCCAGATGCACCCGGTTGCGCTCGCCGCCCGAAAGGACGCCGACCGGCTTCTGCTGGTCGCCGCCCTTGAAGTTGAAGGCGGCGCAATAGGCCCGGCTGGGGACCAGCCGCTTGCCCATGGTGATCTGGTCCTGGCCTTCGCTGATTTCCTGCCAGACCGTCTTCTTGTCATCCAGGCTGTCGCGGCTCTGGTCGACATAGCCAAGCTGGACGCTGTCGCCGACCACCATGGTGCCGCTGTCGGGCTCGTCCACCTTGGTGATCATCTTGAACAACGTGGTCTTGCCGGCGCCGTTCGGGCCGATGACGCCGACGATGCCACCCGGCGGCAGCTTGAAGGACAGGTCGTCGATCAGCAGCCGGTTGCCGAAGCCCTTCCGGATCTTGTCGGCGGTGATGACGATGTTGCCCAGGCGCGGCGCCGGCGGGATCTGGATCTCGGTCGGGTCGGGCGCCATGTCCTGGCTCCGCTGCAGCAGATCCTCATAGGCCGAAATACGCGCCTTGCTCTTGGACTGCCGAGCGGAGGGCGACCGGCCGATCCATTCCTGCTCCTCGGCAAGCTGCCGCTGCCGGCTGCTCTCCTCGCGCTCCTCCTGCTGCAGGCGCTTGCGCTTGATGTCGAGGTAGGAGGAATAATTGCCCTGGTAGGGAATGCCCCGGCCGCGATCGACCTCGAGGATCCAGTTGGTGACGTTGTCGAGGAAGTAGCGGTCGTGGGTCACGATCAGCACGGCGCCGGTATATTCGCGCAGCGTCTTCTCGAGCCAGGACACGCTTTCCGCATCGAGGTGGTTGGTCGGCTCGTCGAGCAGCAGCATGTCGGGCTTCTCGAGCAGCAGCCGGCAGAGCGCCACGCGACGCCGCTCGCCACCGGACAGGGTGGTCACCGCGCTGTCGGCCGGCGGGCAGCGCAAGGCGTCGAGTGCGATCTCGACGGTGCGATCGATCTCCCAGCCATTGCCGGCATCGATCTTCTCCTGCAGGTCGCCCTGTTCGGCGAGCAGGTTGTTCATCTCGTCGTCCGACATTTCCTCGCCGAACTTCATCGAGATCTCGTTGAAGCGGTCGAGGTAGCCCTTCATGTCCTTGAAGGCGAGCATGACGTTCTCGCCGACGGTCAGGTCGGGCTCGAGGTGCGGCTCCTGCGAGAGGTAGCCGACCCGGACGCCTTCGGCCGCCCAGGCCTCGCCACCGAATTCCTTGTCCTGCCCGGCCATGATCCGCATCAAGGTGGACTTGCCGGCGCCGTTCGGGCCCAGCACGCCGATCTTCACATCGGGCAGGAAGGACAGGGTGATGCCCTTGAAGACCTCGCGGCCACCCGGATAGGCCTTGGTCAGGTCTTTCATCACATAGACGTATTGATAGGCGGCCATGACGGTGATCCTGCCGGGGAGGTATGAGGTGGGGGTTATCTAGCCTCCGGGGCCGCCAGAAGAAAGGACCAGCAGAAAGGACCCGCTCCCGGCAGAAAACGTTGCGGCCTGGCGAGACGGGAGGTGATCATCGGCCTGCCGGTAGCTGAGCCGGAACGGGCTGCGCTGGCGTAATCCCCAGGCCATGCGGCTTCGGCGCGCCCTTCGCGTTGTGGCGCCACCCCTCCCTGAAAGGACACAGCATGCGCCTGCCCCTGATCCCGCCCGAGGCCCTGAGCGACGAGCAGAAGCCGCTTCATGCCGATATGCGCGCCGGCATCGAGAAGAATTTCAAGGGCTTCGCCACCATCGGCACCGATGGCGCCCTGCTGGGCCCCTGGAATCCCTGGCTGCATGAACCCAAGATCGGCGGTCCGATCTGGGAGCTGACCAAGGCCATGTCGGAAGCCCCCAGCCTGCCGCGCCCGGTGCGGGAGGTGGCGATCCTGGTCACCGGGGCGCATTTCCACTCGGCCTATGAGCTTTATGCCCATGTCATCGCTGCCGAGCAGCGTGGACTCTCGGACGATACCCTCGCCACCATCGTCGCCGGCCAGCGCCCCGGCGACCTGCCGCGCGACCAAGCCATCGCCTATGACGTTGCCTCCGCTCTGGTCGGCGGCGGGGTGCTGCCGGAACTCACCTATCGCCAGGCGGTGCAGACCTTCGGTCAGCATGGCACGGCGGAGCTGATCTATCTCGTCGGGCTCTATTGCATGGTCTCGACCACGCTGAATGGCTTCGACGTACCGGTTCCCGACTCCGTCTGAGGCGGAACGTCCTCCCCTGCCCGGCGTTGGCCGCGCGGTGGCCCCGGCAAGGCCGCCGAGGAGGCAGCCGATGGGTTTGACCAAGGCGCCCCGGGGCGAAACCGGGCGTAGACCGAACGGGGCCAGCGCGTGACCGCTTGGTTGCCCGGGCAGCGCGCCTGGCTATTCTCCGTCGTCACCTTCGCCGCTGCCGCACTGGCCCTCTACATCGCCTTCGAGACCGGGCTGGAGCGGCCCTATTGGGCGGCGACGACGGTCTACATCGTCGCCCAGGGCTCGGCCGGGGCCTTGCGGGCGAAGGCCTTGTGGCGGCTGGTCGGTACCTTCGCAGGTGCCGGCATCGCGGTGCTGGCGGTGCCCAATCTGGTCAATGCGCCGCCGCTGCTGGTGCTGGCCCTGGCGCTCTGGGTCGGGCTCTGCGTCACCGCCTCGCTGCGCGATCCGACGCCACGCAGCTATGGCTTCATCCTGGCCGGCTATACCGCGGCGATCATCGGCTTCCCCTCGGTCGGGATGCCGGAGGCGATCTTCGACACGGCGGTGCTGCGGGTGCAGGAGATCAGCCTGGGCATTGCCTGCGCCTGGGCGATGCACAGCATCTTCCTGCCCAGCCCGGCGGCGCCGCAGTTGCTGCAACGGCTGGAGGCCTGGACGGCCGATATCGGCCGGCTGGCCGTGGATGCCCTGGGCGGGGCGCAGCCGAACCTGGCGGAGGACCGGCGCCGGCTGGCCCGCGACGGCACGGCGCTCGATGCCACCTTCCAGCAGGCCCGTTACGAGCCGGAGAGCCGCGCCGCGCTTCGCTGGTTGCCAGGCCTGCGCGACCAGGCCCGGCGCATCCCGGTGCTGGCGACCGCGGCTGCCGATCGCATCGCCGGCCTACGGACCACCGATCCGGCCGCCCTCGCCCGGCTGCAGCCATTGCTCACCGCGGTCGCCAGCTGGATCGGCGGCGAGCCGGGGCAGGCTTCGGCGCTGGACGCCAGGCTTGCCGCTGCCGAAGCGGAGGCGCGCGCCGCCGGCGGCTGGGCCGGGCTGCTGCGGGAAGGATTGCTGGCCCGGCTGCGGGAATTGGTCGCAACCTGGGAAGAGTGCCGCACCCAGGCCGGCCGGATCGCCGCCAGCGCCGCCGGGGATCCGCCGGCCGCCCTGTCCCCAGGCCATGCGGACCGCTTGCTGATCGGGCTTTCCGGCCTGGCCGCGGTGGTCGCGGTGGTCGTCTGCTGCGGCTTCTGGATACTCAGCGGCTGGCCCGCGGGCGCGACGGCGGCGATGATGGCAGCGGTCGGCACCAGCCTGTTTGCCCAGTTGGACGACCCCGCCCCGGCGATCCTGCGTTTCATGCAGGGCACCATCCTCGCCATCGCCATCGCCGGCGCCTATCTCTTCGCGGTGCTGCCGGCGGTGGATGGCTTCGTGCCGCTGCTCTGCGTCCTGGGCGTGGTGTATCTGCCGATCGGGGCCCTGCTGGCCATGCCGGCACTGACCCCGCGCATCGCCCCGGTCGCCATCAACGGCTTCGCGCTGATCGCCCTGCAAACGGCCTACAGTGCCGATTTCGCCAGCTTCGTCGAAGGCGGGATCGCCATGCTCTTCGGCTTCGGCGTGGCGTTGACGGTCACCCGGCTGCTGCGCAGCTTCGGTGTCGCATGGCGCGTCACGCGGCTGGTGGAGGCGGACCGGCGTGACCTGGTGCGCCTGGCCGAGGACCGCAGCAGGACAGACCTACCGCGCATCACCGCGGCCATGCTCGACCGCTTCGAGGCGCTCGCCGCCCGGCTGGGTGCCGCCGATGCCGTAACCCTGGGAGTGCGCGAGCTGGCTGAGTTACGCGCCGCCTTCAACCTGCTGCGGCTGCGCCAGACCGGACCGGGGCTGGAGCCCGGGTTGCGGCCCTCGGTCGATGCGGCCATCGCCGCCACCGCCTATCTCGCCCGCGGCGGCACCGACCAGGAGGCGGCCCGCGAGCGCATCGATGCCGCCCTGGCCGCCGCCAGCGGTGCCTCCGCCCGCCCCGCCGCCCTGGCCCTGTCCGGCCTGCGCATGGCGCTATTCCCCGAGGCGCCGCCGCCCTGGCTGCCGGAGCCGCCGCCGGGCCTCGCCAAGGCCGCCGCATGACGGGCGAGTTCGATATCCTCGGCGTCTTCGTGCCGAGCCTGCTGGTCTGGCTGGTGCTGGCCCTGCTGCTCTCCAGCCTGGTCCGCGGGGGCCTGGCCCGGGCCGGGCTGTACCGGCACATCTGGCATCCGCCGCTTTTCGATGCCGCGATCTTCCTTCTTCTGCTCGGCGGCATCGTCGCCGTCATGGCCTGGATCAACCGATGAAACGCCTGGCTGGACGCATCGCCGTCACCCTCATCGCCGTCCTGCTTGCCAGCGTCGTGGGCTGGCAGCTCTGGGACTATTACATGCTTGCTCCTTGGACCCGGGACGGGCGGGTGCGTGCCGACGTGGTCGGCATCACGCCCGATGTCTCGGGCCTAGTCGCCAGCGTGGCGGTGCGGGACAATCAGCCGGTGCGCCGCGGCGACGTGCTCTTCGAGATCGACCGAACCCGCTTCGATCTGGCGGTGCAGCAGGCGGATGCCGCGGCGCTGGCCCGCTGGAGCGCCTATCAGCAATCCCAGCGGGACTCCCAGCGGCTGAGCCGGCTGGACCAGAGCGCCGTGTCCGTGCAGGCGCAGGAACGCGCCGTCTCGGATGCGCAGCAGGCGGCGGCATCCTACCAGCAGGCCATCGCCGACCGCGACCTAGCCCGGCTGAACCTCGAAAGGTCCCGGGTCCTGGCGCCGGTCAATGGCGCGGTCACCAACCTGGAACTGCGGCCGGGCGACTACGTCACCGCCGGCCGTGCCGTCTTCGCCCTGGTGGATACCGACACGCTTCGGGTGGAGGGGTATTTCGAGGAAACCAAGCTGCCGCGCATCGTGCAGGGCGCCGCCGCCACGGTGCGGCTGATGGGCGAAGGCCGGGTCATCGCGGGCCATGTCGAGAGCATCGCCGGCGCCATCGAGGACCGCGACCGTGCCGCCGGGCCCAACCTGCTGGCCAATGTGAATCCGACCTTCAGCTGGGTCCGGCTGGCCCAGCGGATCCCGGTGCGGATCGCCATCGATAGCCTGCCGCCGGGCCTGCGGCTGCTCCCGGGCCGTACGGCAACGGTCAGCATCAGCCCGGCCACCGGCGATGCCCAACCGCAGGCGACGCGATAGAGGCGCTGGTGGGCCCGGCAGGACTCGAACCTGCAACCAAACCGTTATGAGCGGTCCGCTCTGACCATTGAGCTACAGGCCCCCAGCCCCGGCAGGAATGCCGGGCGGCGCGGCGTCTGGCAAGCAGGCATCGATCGGCGGCGGCGCCGGTTGGGCGAAACGCGGTTGAGCCGGTGGGCGCTTGGCATGCTCCGCAAGCACGGGGCATCACGGATTGCTTGGCAGGCTTCGGCCGGCTGTTCGAGGTGTTGCGAGCCAAGGCCCTGCCAGGGCCGGGGCGGCCAGCAGCAGGGCGCAGACCGACCAGCCCCAGGCCTGAAGGTTGCCCGGCCCTTCGGCCACCACGCTGACGAGCGCGCCCAGCGCCAAGGTGCCGCCGACCCAGGACTCCGGCCGTGCCGGCCAATCACGGCTGAGCGCCCGGGTTACCACCATTACCAGCGGCACTGCGAAGGCAGCATAGGGAAAGTCGCGGTAGCGCGGGTCGAAGACCAGCAGCAGCTGCAGCACCATGGCCGTGAAGAGGAACCAGAAACCCAGATCCTCGAAGGCCCAGTGCCGCCATCCCCGCCAGTCCAGCCGCCCTCGCAGGGCCGCCCGCAGCCTTCGCGTCGCTGCCACGCCGCCCAGCGGCACCCCCGCCGCCTCCGGCTGGCCGAGGATCATCCGCCGCAGCAACAGCCCCGCCAGCAGCGCCTGTGCCGACAGGTTCACGACGGCTGCCAGCACCAGATGGGCATCGAAGGCATAGGGCACCGTCCCGCACCAGGCGAAGACCAGCGCATTGCCCAGGGCGAAGGTCAGCAGGGGCCGTGCCCGCCCCGCCACGGCCCATAGACCAAGGCCCAGCAGCGCCGCCGCCCCGGCATACCAGCCCCAACACGGATTTTCCCGCACCGCACCCTGCAGCGGGAATTTCGCCTCCCGCGCCTCGGTCCAGAGGCCCCAGGCGGCGCCGACCGTGCCTTCGGACTTATATTTCCAGCCCTGGTCGAAGGCCTCGATCAAGTTGTAGTCGAGCGTCTCCGCCTCGGCCAAGGCGATGAAGCGGCGGAGGAAGACCGCCTGCTCCACGCGGGATGGTACCGCATCGGCCCGCCAGCGGCCGCGGCTGGGCCAGCCGACCTCGCCGATGGCGATCGGCTTGCCGGGGAACAGCGCCCGCATCCGGGCCAGTACCGCCCGGGCATGCGCCATGCTGCCTTCGACATCGGTCGGCACGTCCTCCCAATAGGGCAGGATATGGATGGTGATGACATCCACATGCCGGGCGACCTCGGGGAATTGCTCCCAGAATTCCCAGACATCGGCATAGGTCACCGGCTGCGCCACGGCGGCCTTCACCCGGTCCAGCGCCGCGATCAATGCGGCGGGCGGCAGGTCGCGGCGCAGCAGCACCTCATTGCCGACCACCACCCGTTCCACCGTATCCGGGTGGCGGTTGGCGATCTCGATCAGCTTCGCCACCTCGGCCGCATTCTGCCGTGCGTCCCGCCCCAGCCAGGCCCCGGCCCACATTCGGAGACCATGCCGGGCCGCGATCGCCGCGACATCGTAGTCGCCCTCGATCGCGGCATAGGTGCGGATGGCCCGGACCCGGGATGCCACCAGCGCCATATCCGCCTCCACCTCCGCCGCACTTGGGAAGATGCCTCGCAAGGGGGACTGCCCGGGCCGGAACGGCGCGAAGGAGACGGAGTTGAACCGGCTGCTGGCCAGCGCGACATCGCCGGCCTGCTCGCGGTTCGGCACCCACCAGCCCAGCAGCGTGAGGAGCAGCAGCAGCGGCAATGTCAGCAGGCTTCGCATGGCCCCGCTTTGCCCCCGCTTTGCGGCAGCTTCGGGTCCGGATAGCGTCACGACCAAGGGGAGCCATCACATGACCGATGCCGAGATCCGCGACATCCTGCTGACCAGCCGCCGCATCGCCGTGGTCGGCGCCTCGGACCGGCCGGACCGGCCCAGCTTCGGGGTGACTGCCTTCCTGGTCGGTCGCGGATATGCGGTGACGCCCGTCAATCCCGGCATTGCCGGCCGCGCGCTGCATGGCGCGACCACCGTCGCAACCTTGGACGAGGCCGCGCCGCTCGACATGGTGGATGTCTTCCGCCGCAGCCAGGATGCCGGTGCGGTGGTGGATGAGGCGATCCGCCTCGGCGCGCGGACCGTCTGGCTGCAGCTCGGCGTCACCGACCCCGCCGCTGGCGCCCGCGCCCGCGCCGCCGGCCTGCGCTTCGTCGAGGATCGCTGCCCTGTCATCGAATGGCGCCGCCTCGGCCTGCCGCCCCGGATCGGCTGAAGTCCGGTCGGCCACCGCCCCCGCTTGAAACGGTTCGCACCGCGGGCCACTTCGCCCGCATGGCATGCAGGGCCGGACCGACCCGAGAACAGGGCGGCCGACCGCCGGGGCAGGCCAGGGAGACACGAGGACCATGAACGACGACGAACGCCGGATCATCACCCAATTCGTGGAGCGGATCGCGGGTGTATCCGCCGGACCCGCCGGAGGGGGCAATCCCTGGGGCGGCAGCGTGCCCAATACCCAGGCACGGCCCAACCTGCCGCCGGTGGACCGCGACGCCGACATGCTGATCAGCGACCTCTTCAACCGCTATCCCGAGGCACGCTATCGCATCACCCAGACCGCCTTCGTGCAGGATGCGGCATTGGTCGAGGCGCAGAACCGCATCCGCCAGCTGGAATGGGAAGTCCAGAACGCCCAGGCCCAAGCGCAGGCTTCCGCCCAGCCGCAGCGTGGTGGGCTGTTCGGCGGCATGTTCGGGGGCGGCAGCCGGCTGCAGGCAGCACCGATGCCGCCGCCGCCGCAGCCGGTCTATCCGCCGAACTACAACCCCGCGGCCCTGCAGCCGCAGCGTGGCGGCTCCGGCTTCCTCGGCACGGCCTTGACCACCGCGGCGGGCGTCGCTGGCGGCATGGTGCTCGGCAACATGCTGATGAACAGCTTCTCCGGCGGCCATGGCGCCGCGGCAGCGTCCGCTTCGGATGCCAGCGGTGCCGCCGGTGGTGGCGCCTTCGGCCAGGAAGCGGTCCCCACCGCCTCCCCCTGGACCGACCCCGGTGCGGCCGCGGCCAGCAACGGCTGGGGTTCCGATGGCGGCGAGAAGAGCGGCTGGGGCGACAGCGGCGGCGGACAGGATTACGCCAGCAGCACCGATGACGCCGCCGGCAGCTACGACAGCGGCAGCAGCATGGATGACGCGAGCGGCGGCGGCTACGACGAGGACGTCTGATAACCGCCCGTCATTGAAACGCCGCATGGGATGAGCGATGCTCATCCCATGCGCATTCCCGACCTCGATCTCGACCTGCTCCGCGGTTTCGTCACCGTCGCGGAGCGGGGCGGCTTCACCGCCGCCGCACAGGCCCTCGGCCTGACCCAATCCGCCGTCAGCCTGAAGATCAAGCGGCTGGAGGACGTGGTGCAGCGCCGCGTGCTGGACCGCACCAGCCGCACCGTCGTGCTGACCCGGGATGGCGAGACCCTGCTCGCCTATGCCCGCCGCATTCTGGCCCTGAATGACGAGGCGGTGCGCCGCATGGTGGCCCCGCCGGTGGCCGGCCGGCTGAGGCTGGGCGTCGCCGACCATTTCGTTCCGCGCAACCTGGCGCCCCTGCTGGCCCGCTTCGCCCGCACCTATCCGGAGGTGGCGCTGGAGGTGGAGGTCGGGCGCAGCCATGAACTGCGCGCTGCGCAGGAGAAGGGCGCGCTCGACCTGGTGCTTGGCAAGCGGCGGGATGGCGAGACCGAAGGCCGGCCGATCTGGACCGAGGCCGTGGTCTGGGTCGCCGCCGCCGATTGGGTGGCGCCGGAGGGCCGGCCCCTGCCGCTCGCCATGCTGCCACCTGGCTGCATGTTCCGGGATCGGGCACTGGCCGCCCTCGCCCGCGCCGGTCTCGCCTTTGAGGTGGTCTATGTCTCCGCCAGCCTGCTTGGCATTGCCGCTGCGGCCCAGGCCGGCTTCGCGCTCAGCGTACTCGGCCGGAGTGGCCTGCCGCCCGGACTGGTGGAGGTGCATGGCCTGCCCGCACTGGGGACCGCCGAGATGTGCGTCTTCGGCGATACCGCCGGGCAGAACCCATTGGCCGAGCCGCTCGTCCGCTTCATCCGCGAAAGCCTGACCGGGCCGGAACTCGCCGCCGTGGCCTGATCAGGGCATCAGGGAACGCGTCGCGTCCTGGATCGCGCCTTGCGCCGCAGCGCCCTGCGCGACCGGCGGCAGTTGCGCGGTCAGGGCCGATTGCACGGCCTGAGACATGGTGGAATCCGGCGCCGCAGCGGGTGCCTCGCTCAGCGGCGGCGGGGGCGGCGGCACGATCACGGGCGGCGGCGGTACCGGCGGCGGCGACAGGACCGGGCTGGCCGCGGCCGGCACGACAGCGGCGGGATGCACCGCAGCCCCGGCCGCCGCTGCGGCAGCCGGGGTCGCCGGTGGCTGGGTGGTATAATCGGGCACGATCCGCGCCTGGTTGCCGCTGATCACCAGGACCCGCTGGCCCACCACCAATGGCGTGGTGTCCCGCTGGGTCACCGAGATCAACTCATCCTTGGCGGTGCGGACAATGTATTCGAAGGCCCTGGTATCGCCGGCGACATGCTCTGCCGTGGTGCCGATGATGCCCCCCACCAGCGCCCCGCCGACGCCGCCGAGTGCTGCCGCGATGCCGCCGCCCGGCGTCTGCGCCCCGAGCACGCCGCCCGCCGCGGCACCCGTCGCGGCGCCCGTGCTGCCCTCCGCCGTCACTGCGACATCCCGTCGGCCGACGATCATCCCCTGCTCGACCTTGTTGGCCTGCTGGACGGCGCGCGTCGCATAGGTATCCGGCGAGTAATCGGCCCGGCAGGCTGCCAGGGCGAGGGAGAGCAGGAGGACGGGCGGCAGACGAGACAAAGGACGGGCACCGATCCGTTCGGGAAGCGCGATGCATAGGCGTTCGGGGTGGATTTGTCATCCTGGGTGGGGCCATCGCGCCATTCCATCCTGTCCGGCTTTGTCATAGCCTTCCTGCAACGGGAGCGATGCCGGGCCACGCCACCACCGGGGGCAGCCTGATCATGACAATTCATCTCCACCGCCGTGCCGTCCTGGCCAGCGCTGCTCTCGCCTTGACCGGCAGCATCGCCAGCCCCGGCCTGGTCCGCGCCCAGGGTGCCAGGGTGCTTAAATTCATCCCGCAGATCGATCTGGCCTTCCTCGATCCGCACTGGACCACGGCCTATGTCACCCGCGGTCATGGCCACATGATCTTCGACACGCTCTATGGCCAGGACGCCAATTTCAAGGCCTCGCCGCAGATGGTCGAGGGTCATGTCATCGCCGAGGATGGCAAGCGCTGGACGCTGACCTTGCGCCCTGGTCTGCTCTGGCATGACGGGGAGAAGGTGACGGCGCGGGACTGCGTTGCCAGCATCCGGCGCTGGGCGAAGCGGGATGCGCTTGGTGGCGCGTTGATGGCGGCGACGGACGAGCTTTCCGCGCCGGATGACCACACAATTCTCTTACGCCTGAACAAGCCCTTTCCGCTGCTGCCGGATGCGCTGGGCAAGGTCACCTCGCCGATGCCGGCGATGATGCCGGAGCGCCTGGCAGAGACCGACCCCTTCAAGCAGATCACCGAGATGGTCGGCAGCGGCCCCTTCCGCTGGGTGGCGGATGAACGGGTCCCCGGCTCCCGCAATGTCTATGCGAAATTCGAGAAGTACGTCCCCCGCCAGGGCGGCACGCCGGAGTGGAATGCCGGGCCGAAAATCGTCCACTTCGACCGCGTCGAATGGACCACCATCCCCGATGCCGCGACCAAGCAGGCCGCGCTGCAGCGTGGCGAACAGGATTGGTGGGAGAATCCGACCCATGACCTGCTGCCGCCGCTGAAGCGGGACCGCCGCATCAGGATCGAGGTGACGAACCCGACCGGCGCCGTGGACATGATGCGGCTGAACCACCTGCAGCCGCCCTTCGACAATCCCGCCATCCGCCGCGCCATGCTGCATGCCTTCAGCCAGGCCGATTTCATGCAGGCGATCGTCGGCACCGACCCGGCGATGTACCACACGCCGCATGGCGTCTTCTGCCCGAATACCCCGATGGCCAGCGAGGCCGGGCTGGAGCCGCTGGTCGGCCCGCGCGACCTGGAGAAGGTCAGGCGGATGCTGAAGGAAGCCGGCTATGCCGGCGAGAAGACCACCATGCTGGTCGCCACCGACTATGCCCAGTTCAAGGCGATCGGCGAGGTCGCCGCCGACGTCATGGGCCGCATCGGCATGAACGTCGATTTCGTGGCGACTGACTGGGGCACCATGCTCCAGCGCCGCAACAACCGCGGCCCGGTCGACCAGGGTGGCTGGAGTTGCTTCGCCACCGGCTGGGAAGGCGTGGATCACATGGACCCCTCCAACCACTATGCCATTCGCGGCAATGGCAACGATACCGGCGCCTGGCCCGGCTGGTGCGTCAGCCCGAAGCTGGAGGCGCTGCGCACCGCCTGGTTCGATGCGCCGGACGTGCCGGCGCAACAGGCCATCTGCCGCGAGATGCAGGTCCAGTGCATGCAGGATGTCCCCAGCATCCCGCTCGGCCAGTATATCCAGCCGACCGCCTATCGGAGCACGATCACCGGCGTCTCCAAGGGCTTCCCCACCTTCTGGAACGTCCAGCGGGCCTGAGGCGCCAGCGGCAAGGGCGCGGCGCGATGCTGCGCCCTTGCATGCCACCCCCTCTCCGTGCTTGAAGCGCCGCTCCCTGCCGCCGCGGAAGGCATCGCGCGCGGCTATGCCCATTTGTGCCCGGTGGCATCCTGCCCCAGGCCTTGGGCTGAGACAGCCAGAGGGAAGGAGTCCTCATGCCACTTTATGAATGCGTGTTCATCGCACGCAACGACGTGACCCAGCAGCAGGTCGAAACCATCGCCGAACAGGTCGCCACCGTCATCACCGAAGCCGGTGGTGAGGTGAAGAAGCGCGAATACTGGGGTCTGCGCGGTCTCGCCTATCGCATCAAGAAGAACCGCAAGGGGCATTACATGCTCCTCGGCATCGACGCGCCGCCGGCCGCGATGCAGGAAGCCGAGCGCCAGCTCGGCCTGAACGAGGACGTCCTCCGCGAGATGACGCTTCGCATCGAGGCGATCGAGGAAGCCCCCTCCGCCATTCTCTCCCGCCGTGGCGAGGAGCGCGAGCGTGACCGTGGCTTCCGTGGTCCCCGCCCGCCGGGCCGCTTCACCAGCGGCCGCCGCGAGCGTGGCGACGAGCGCGAGGAATTCCGCGCCCGCCCACGTGACGAAATGGACCCGTCGATGGGCGGGGAGGAGTAATCCATGTCCGATTATCAGCCCCCCTCCGACATGTCCCCGGCGGCGCGCCGCCCGGCCGTCGGCGCCCGCCGCCCCTTCTATCGCCGCCGCAAGTCCTGCCCCTTCTCCGGCCCGAATGCGCCGAAGATCGACTACAAGGACGTGCGCCTGCTGAGCCGCTTCCTGAGCGAGCGCGGCAAGATCGTGCCGAGCCGCATCACCGCGGTCAGCGCGAAGAAGCAGCGCGAGCTGGCGAATGCCATCAAGCGCGCCCGCTTCCTGGCGCTGCTGCCCTACGTCATCAACGACTAGGGGCTGGGGCCCAAGGTGAGGCGTGGCGGTGGTGTCGGCGACAGCTCCATCCGGTTGGGATAGCGCAAGGCTGACTGCCGCGGCGGCCGCAGGGCTTGCCGCGACGGTTGCTGCCATGTGGGCCTTCCGTGGCCTGCCGGGCGGCACCATGCTGTTCTGGATGGCCCCCTTCCCGCTCTTCGCCGCCGGCATGGCCTTCGGGCCGGCCGCGGCGGTGGTGGGGTCGCTGCTGGCGGTGCTGCTGCTTGCGGTGGTGGGCGGCGGCCTGCCGGTGCCGGTTTTCCTGGCCTTGTTCGGCGTGCCGGTGCCCCTGTTGCTGATCGCAGCGCTGCGGCATGGGCAGGTCAGGCTGGGATTGCCCCTGGCGCTCCTCGGGCTCTGGCCGCTCGCCATGCTGCTGCTGGCCGCCCTCTACCTCGCCGATGACGGCGGATTGGAGCCGGCCATGCGGCGCGCGGTCGAGATGGCGCTCACCCGCCTCGGCCTGCCGGCACCGGAGATGCTGGTGGCGGAGCTGGTACGGGTGAAGGCCGCGGCCATCGGCTTCTGGAGCAGCCTCGCATTGCTCGCCAATGCGGTGGCGGCGGAACGCTTCCTCGCGCGGCGAGGCCTGCTGGCCGTGCCGGCACCCGACTGGACGGCGGCGCGGCTGCCGAACTGGTACCCGCTGCTGCCGGCGGTGGCCGCCGGGCTGCTTCTCGCTGCCGCCGAGGGTGCCGATGCGGTCCCGCTGTCCGGCCTGCTGATCCTGCTGGTGCCGCTGTTCCTGCAGGGCTGCGGCGGCGTGCATGCCCGGTTGCAGGGCCGCAAAGCCCGGCTGCCGATGCTGGCCCTGTTCTACATGCTGCTGCTGCTGTTCCTGCAAGTGATGGGCCCCGGCCTCGTCGGCCTCGGCCTCTATGACCAATTCTGGCGGCGCCCGGCGCCGCGCAACAGCTGACGAGAGACGAAACCCATGATCGACATCATCCTGATGCAGCGCGTCGAGAAGCTTGGCCAGATGGGCGAAGTGGTGAAGGTGAAGCCGGGCTATGCCCGCAACTTCCTGCTGCCGCTCGGCAAGGGCATCCGCGCCAACAAAGCGAACCTCGAGAAGTTCGAGCAGCAGCGCGTCCAGCTTGAGGCGCAGAACCTCAAGCGCCGCGAGGAAGCCGAGCGCATCGCCGAGCGCGTCGCCGGCCTGTCCGTCATCATCATCCGCCAGGCGGGTGAGAGCGGCGGTCTCTACGGCAGCGTCTCCGCCCGCGACATCGCCGACCTCTGCAAGGACGGCGGCCTGACCGTTGCCCGCAACCAGGTCCTGCTGGAGCAGCCGATCAAGACCCTCGGCCTCACGCCGGTCCGCGTCGAGCTGCACCCGGAAGTCCATATCATGGTCACCGTGAACGTCGCCCGCAGCCAGGAAGAGGCCGAGCGCCAGGCCCGTGGCGAGGCGATCGTCCGCGAGGAGGACGTGACCCTGGAAGACGAGCTGCGCGCCGAGCTGGGCGCCGCCGCGCAGGACTGAACGGCGCTGCCGCCGGGCTGAAGGAAGGGGGCCTCACGGCCCCCTTCGCAATTCTCAGCCCCGCGGGAAATCGTAGAGCTCCGCCGGATTGTCCACCAGCACGCGGTTGCGCTTCGCCGCATCCGGTACCCAGCTGGTCAGCAGGTCGAACAGCGTCGCGTCATTCGGCTTGTTGTCCGGCTTCTCCGTCGGATGCGGCCAGTCGCTGCCCCAGACCATCCGGCCCGGCGCGATCTCGGCCAGGGCCTTGGCGACGGCGCTGCTATCGGCGTAGCCGGGGGCGCCGACCTTGGTATCGGCATAGGCGCCCGACAGCTTCATCCAGGTATTGCCCTGCTCCAGCAGCCGCTTCATCAGCGCGAAGACCGGGCTGGCGACGCCTTCCGGCTGCGGCACATGCGCCAGATGGTCGAAGACCAGCTTGCCCTTGATCTTCAGGAAGGCTTCCTGCGCCTCGAGGATCTTCAGCCCGGGCATGTTGATCTGGCAGTGCCATCCCATGGTATCGACGCGCTTGGACAGCGGCTCCAGCATCGCCAGGGTCGTCGCCCCGGCCTGGGCCAGGTTGACCCTGCCCCGTGTTG
Organism: Belnapia sp. AC561; assembly: GCF_979252845.1. Classification (NCBI taxonomy): domain Bacteria; kingdom Pseudomonadati; phylum Pseudomonadota; class Alphaproteobacteria; order Acetobacterales; family Roseomonadaceae; genus Belnapia; species Belnapia sp. AC561. The sequence continues at coordinate 318,463 of NZ_CEEDBP010000001.1, read as the reverse complement.
GTGGACACTTCAGATAAGCTCCTGTGGGAGCGAGGTGCCCTGATGACGAGCAAAACGCGACGGGAGTTCACGGAGGAGTTCAAGCGGGAGGCGGTGTTGCTGCTGCAAAGCAGTGGCCGCCCGCTGATGCAGGTAGCAAAGGAGTTTGGGATCCATCCCTCGATGCTGCGGAACTGGCGGGCGCGAGGCCATGGACCAGCGGGATCAGGCGCAGTGCAAGCAGCGGCTGGCAGAATACTGCTGCCCGTATCGCCGGAACAGGCAGAAATCCGGCGGCTGCAGAAGGAACTCGAGCGGGCGCAGATGGAGCGCGACATCCTAAAAAAAGCCCTCGGCATCTTCTCGGGCCCGCCGAGATGAGGTTCCGTTTTATCGAGGACCATCGCCAGATGTTCCTCGTGCGGGTGATGTGTTCGGTCCTGGAGGTCAGTGCCAGCGGGTACTATGCCTGGAGGCACCGCCCCGAAAGCATCCGCTCACAGGCCAACCAGGCCTTGCTCGGGGACATTCGCCGCATCCATGGCGAGAGCCGCCGCCGCTATGGCAGTCCCCGGGTCCATGCGGCCCTGCAGGCCGAGGGGCAGCAGGTGGGTCGCAACCGTGTGGCGCGCTTGATGCGACGGCATGGCATCGCGGTACGGACCAAACGCCGTTTCCGGGTGACCACCGACAGCAAGCACAGCTTCCCCGTTGCCTCCAACCTGCTGGATCGCAAGTTCACCGCGCCCGGACCCAATAGGGTGTGGCTGGCGGACACGACGTATATTCCGACCAGCGAGGGCTGGCTCTATCTCGCCGTCGTGCTGGACCTCTTCTCGCGCAAGGTGGTCGGCTGGGCGATGCGTGAGACCATGGCCCAGGAGCTGACGCTTGCGGCGCTGCAGATGGCCATCACCAACCGCCAACCAGGTCCGGGACTGCTGCAGCACTCGGACCGTGGGAGCCAATATGCCGCGCATGACTACCGCCGCCTGCTCGCCACGCACGGCATGCTTTGCTCGATGAGCCGGAAGGGCAATTGCTGGGATAACGCCCCCATGGAAAGCTTTTTCGGCAGTCTGAAGACCGAACTCGAGGAGGATGGGCCGTTCTTGACCCGCCAGCACGCCAGATCCACCCTCTTCAGCTTCCTCGAGGCCTTCTACAATCGGAGGCGCCTCCATTCGGCCATTGGCTACAAAACGCCAGCCGACATGGAACAACTCGCCGCGGCCGCGTAGGCCGTAACCCGTGTCCACTCATACGGGGGAAGGTCAGGTTGAAGCGGATGCCACGCACGCCGGCCGCGTGCAGCCGCTGCAATTCAGCATCCGTCACCTGGTCGTTCACCACCGCCACCGCACGGAAATTGCTGCCGAGTTCGGCCAGCCCTTCCAGCGTCGGCCGGTTATCGGTGCCATAGAGCGAGGGCTGTACGATGACGCCACGCGTCGTGCCGATCCGCGCCTGGAGCTTGCGGTAATCCGCCGGCGAGGCATTCGGCGCCGGCAGCCCGCCCGGGGCCGGTGGATACTTGTCGTTGTAGATGTGGAAGTGGCAGTCGGCCGCATTGGCCGGGGCGCGCAGGCTTGGCTTGTCCGTACCGGTCGAGAATGGCACCTGCTGAGCCAGGGCGGGGGCGGCAAGCAAGGCGCCGGTACCGGCCAGCACGGCGCGGCGGCCAAGGGTGAAGTCTGTCATGGCGATCCTCCGGCGGATCTCTGCGGATCCGCCCGGGCAGGCTAGGCCAGCACCTGCGGAAGGAAAAGGGCGCGGCCCTTGCGGACCGCGCCCATCCGTAACCTCGGCCGGAAGGGTGGCTTACGCCGCCTTGGCCATCCCGCGCAGCACGTAGTGCAGGATGCCGCCGTTCTTGTAGTACTCGACCTCGTCGGCGGTATCGATGCGGCTCAGCACCTTGGTCCGCACCTCGGTGCCGTCGGCGCGGTGGATCACCACCTCCAGCGTCTGCCGCGGGGTGATCGATTCCAGCCCGAGAATGTCGATCACCTCGTCCCCGGTGATGCCGAGCGACTTGCGGTCCTCGCCATTCATGAAGACCAGCGGCAGCACGCCCATGCCGACCAGGTTCGAGCGGTGGATGCGCTCGAAGCTTTCGGCGATCACCGCCTTGATGCCCAGCAGGAACGTGCCCTTCGCCGCCCAGTCACGGGAGGAGCCGGTGCCGTATTCCTTGCCGCCGAAGACCACCAGCGGCACGCCCTCGGCCTTGTACTTCATCGCCACGTCGTAGATCGGCGCGACCTCGCCCGAGGGGTAGTGCTTGGAAACGCCGCCCTCGGTCCCCGGCACCATCTCGTTCTTGATGCGGATATTGGCGAAGGTGCCGCGCATCATGACCTGGTGGTTGCCGCGGCGGGCGCCGTAGCTGTTGAAGTCGTCCTGCCGGACCTGATGTTCCAGCAGGTATTCGCCGGCCGGGCTCGACTTGCGGATATTGCCGGCCGGGGAGATGTGGTCGGTGGTGATGCTGTCGGCGAGCTCGGCCAGGACGCGGGCGCCATGGATCGGCGAGACCGGCTTCACCTCGGCCGTCATGCCCTCGAAGTAGGGCGGGTTCTGCACATAGGTGGAGCCGCTGTTCCAGCGATAGGTGTCGCTATCGGCATCGACCTTGATCGCCTGCCACTGCTCCGGCCCCTTGAAGACGTCGCCGTAGCGGTCGAGGAACATCGCGCGCGTCACGCAGGCATGGACGGTGTCGTTCACCTCCTGCTGGGTCGGCCAGATGTCCTTCAGGTAGACCGGCTGGCCGTCCGAACCGGTGCCGATCGGGTCCTTGGTGATGTCCTTGGTGATGCTGCCGAGCAGCGCATAGGCGACCACCAGCGGCGGGCTGGCGAGGTAGTTCGCCCGCACATTGGCATGCACGCGCCCCTCGAAGTTGCGGTTGCCCGAGAGCACCGAGGCGGCGACCAGCTTGTTGTTCTCGATCGCGTCGACGATCGGGTCCGCCAGCGGACCGGAGTTGCCGATGCAGGTGGTGCAGCCATAGCCAACCGTCTGGAAGCCGAGCGCATCGAGATCCTTCGACAGGCCGGACTTGTCCAGGTACTCGGTCACCACCTGCGAGCCCGGTGCCAGCGAGGTCTTCACCCAGGGCTTCACGGTAAGGCCCTTGGCGACGGCCTTCTGCGCGACCAGGCCGGCGGCCAGCATCACGTAGGGGTTCGAGGTATTGGTGCAGGAGGTGATCGCGGCGATCACCACGTCGCCATGGCCGAGGTCGTAGTTGGCCCCTTCCACCGGCACCCGCAGGTTCGCCTTGTCGCCCGGCACGCCCATGGTCCCGGCGGCGAGGTCCTTGGCGAAGGCCGGGGCGGCATTGGACAGCGCCACCCGGTCCTGCGGCCGCTTCGGCCCGGCGAGCGAGGGCTCGACCGTCGCCATGTCCAGCTCCAGCGTATCGGTGAAGACCGGATCCGGGGTGTTGGCGTCGCGCCACATGCCCTGGGCGCGGCAGTATTCCTCGACCAGCTTGATCCGGTGCTCGTCGCGGCCGGAGAGCTTCAGATAGCCGATGGTCATGGCATCGACCGGGAAGAAGCCGCAGGTCGCGCCGTATTCCGGAGCCATGTTGCCGATGGTCGCGCGATCCGCCAGCGCGAGGTCGTCGAGGCCCGAGCCGAAGAACTCGACGAACTTGCCGACGACGCCCTTCTTGCGGAGCATCTGGGTCACCGTCAGCACCAGGTCGGTGGCGGTCACGCCTTCCCGCAGCTTGCCGGTCAGCTTGAAGCCGATGACGTCGGGGATGAGCATGGCGATCGGCTGGCCGAGCATGGCCGCCTCCGCCTCGATCCCGCCGACGCCCCAGCCGAGCACGCCGAGGCCGTTCACCATGGTGGTGTGGCTGTCCGTGCCGTAGCAGCTATCGGGGTAGACGAAGGTGTCGCCGATGTCCTGGGCGGTCCAGACCACCTGCGCCAGGTATTCGAGGTTCACCTGGTGGCAGATGCCGGTGCCCGGCGGCACGACGCGGAAATTGTCGAAGGCGGACTGGCCCCAGCGCAGGAACTCGTAGCGCTCGCCGTTGCGCTGGAACTCGACGTCGACATTCTTCTGCAGGGATGCGGCGGTACCGGAATAATCCACCATCACCGAGTGGTCGATGACGAGATCGACCGGCAGCAGCGGGTTCACCTTCCGCGGGTCGCCGCCAAGCGCGATGATGCCGTCGCGCATCGCCGCCAGATCGACCACGGCGGGGACGCCGGTGAAATCCTGCAGCAGGATGCGGGAGGGGCGGAAGGGCACTTCCTTCTCGGAATGGCCCGAGGGCAGCCAGCCGGCGATCGACTTCGCATCGTTCACGGTATAGCTGCGGCCGTCCTCGAAGCGCAGCACGTTCTCCAGCAGCACCTTGAGGCTATAGGGCAGGCGCGTCACGTCGCCGATGCTCTTGGCCGCCTCGGGCAGGCTGAAGTAATGGTAGGTCTTGCCGTCGACCGAGAGGGTGCGGCGGGTCTTCAGGCTGTCCTGCCCGATCATGCGCATGGTCCGGGGGCCCTTTTTCCGGTGTCGGCATCGGCTATGGTGCGATGCGGAGAGGCCGGTTTTAACCACGCTGCCGCGGACCGGTCCATGGCCTGCGGCTTTGTCAAGGCCAGATGAGAGAGGTTCGCAACTGGCCGTGCTCGAAGCCGATAATCTGGCCTGCCTTCGGGGCGAGCGCGCCATCTTTGCCGGCCTGTCCTTCCGCCTGGAAGCCGGCGGCGCCCTGCTGCTGGTCGGTGCCAATGGCGCCGGCAAGTCCACCCTGCTGCGGCTGCTGGCCGGGCTGCTTGCCCCCGCCGAGGGCCGCCTGCTTTGGAATGGCGAGGATGTCCTGGCCGATCGCGCGGGCCATGCCGCCCGGCTCCGCTACCTCTCGCACCAGGATGCGCTGAAGCCGGCCCTGACGGCGCGGGAGAACCTGGGTTTCTTCGCCCAGCTCTGGGGCGGCGAAGCGGATGCGGCGCTGGAGACGCTGGGGCTGGCGCCGCTGGCCGATCTCCCGGCCCGGGTGCTCTCCTCCGGCCAGAAGCGCCGGTTGGCCTTGGCTCGGCTGGCCCTCGCCCCGGCTGCTCTCTGGCTGCTGGATGAGCCGACGGTCGGGCTGGATGCCGCCTCGGTCGCGCGCCTGGGCGGCCTGCTGGCACGGCACCGGGCATCCGGTGGCATGGTCCTCGCCGCCACCCACCTGCCCCTGCCCCTGCCCGACGCGCGGGAGTTGCGGCTGTGAGCTCCTGGCTGGCCCTGCTGGGCCGGGAGCTGCGACTCGCGCTCCGCCATCCCGCCGATACCCTGGCGGCGGTGATGTTCTTCGTCCTGGTCGCGGCGCTGTTTCCCTTCGGCATCGGCCCGGCGCCCGAGGCCCTCGCCCGCCTCGCGCCCGGTGCCCTGCTGGCCGCCGCCCTGCTGGCAGCGCTGCTGCCGCTGGACCGGCTGTTCGGCGCCGATGCCGAGGATGGCACGCTGGACCAGTTGTTGCTCTCCGGCATCGGCCCCGCCGCCGTGGCGCTGGCCAAGGCCGCGGCCCATTGGCTGACGACAGGCCTGCCGCTGCTCCTGGCGACCCCCGTTGCCGCGGCCATGCTGAACCTGCCGACCGGCGCCTGGGCAGCGGCCATGGCCGCGCTCGGCCTCGCCACGGGTTTCCTCTCGCTGCTCGGCACCACGGGGGCGGCGCTGACACTCGGGGCCCGGCGTGGCGGCGTGCTGCTGCCGCTGCTGGTGCTGCCGCTGGCCATCCCGGCAGTGATCTTCGGCGCCGCGGGGATCGAAGCCGCCGCGGCCGGGCTTTCCGCCCGGCCCTACCTGCTGCTGCTGGGGGCGCTGCTGGCCGCCGCCCTGCCGCTGGCGCCACTGGCAGCGGGTGCGGCGCTCAGGGTCGAGTAACCTGTTCAGGCATCATGTGGCGCACCTGCGCTCCCAGCGCCTGCTCCAGGCTCCGCTCCGGCGGGTGATGGCATGGACGCCAGTGCAACAGGCGGGCTGCGCGGCATCCCGGTTTGCCGGATGGGCGTTTCTGCAGCGTCGAGCGGATACCTCTCGACCTCCTCCCATCTTCCCCCATCTGCAGGGCCGGATGAAGGATCTCCTGCCATGTTCGCTCGTCTGCTCTCCGCCGCCGGAGCTTTACTGCTTGGTGCCTGCTCGGTTTTCGGCGTGAGGTCAGGCACCGAGGAACCGCGCTTCGAGGTGCTCGGCCAGCAGGGCCCGCTGGAGATCCGTCGCTACGGCCCGCGCCTCGCGGCCGAGACTTTGGTCGCGGCCGAGAGCGAGGAAGCCGCCCGCCGCGAGGGCTTCCGCCGTTTGGCCGGCTTCATCTTCGGCGCCAATCGTGGCCAGGCCCGCATTGCCATGACCGCCCCCGTCGCCCAAGCGCCCGGCCCTGAGCGAATCCCCATGACCGCTCCGGTCAGCGCCGCCGCGCAGTCCGAAGGCTGGGCCATCCGCTTCTTCATGCCGGCCAGCGCCGCGCGGGAAACCCTGCCCGTCCCCGACGACCCGCGCATCACGATCGTCGAAGCCCCGGCCGAAACCCTCGCGGTGCTGCGCTATTCCGGTATTCCCAATGCGGCCGCGGCAATGGCCCAGCGTGCCGCCCTGCTCGAGGCACTGGCCACCGGTCCCTGGCGAGCGGTCGGCGAGCCTTTCGACTGGTTCTACGACCCACCCTGGACCCTGCCGCCGGCCCGCCGCAACGAAGCCGTGGTGCGCATCAGCCCACGCTGAGCAGCAGGCTGCGGCAAACAGTGTAAGGCACGACAACCCAAGCTTCCGAAAGGGGCGCCACAGTACCTGCGAAGGGCCAGCGGTTATGGGACTCTGGCCGAAGGTGGCCTGGACCCATTCGGCGCCAAGGCTGACCGCGCGCCTAGCCTCGGTTCCGGAGCATGCGTCCTGTCGCTCCGACCGCTATTTGCAAAGGCGGCCGAGAGCAGTGGTCAGATCATCCGGATCGTAGGGCTTGGCCAGAACCGGCACGGCCACATGGCCGGGCGGCAGGCCATCCGCGCCATAGCCGGTGGCAACCACGAAGGGCACGCCCAAGGTCACCAGCGCATCGGCCACCGGGGTGGATGTCTCACCCGCCAGGTTGAGGTCAAGCACGGCGACATCGGGCTTCTCCCGCTGCAGCAAAGCGAGCGCCTCCGCCACAGTGGCGACCGGGCCAAGGACAATGGCGCCGGCATCCAGCAACGCATCCTCCACCAGCATCGCCACCAGCGCCTCATCCTCCACCACCAGAATGCGCCGCCCGGTGAGCTTGGTCATGCCGCAGATCCTCCTACGCGAAGGTCAGGAATCAACCCTGCCCCGCAACTTTCCACCGCTCCCCCGGAGGCAGAACGGACGATGGTGGGCCAGCATCCGGAATGCCCGACCCCACCGGTCGCGACCATCCTAACCCCTTTTGTTCGCCAGCGGGATAGCCGGAGACAGTGGCATGGAATGGCCATGAAAGGTCTATGGCGACCCTTCATGGCCAATTCGTGGATGGACCAAGGCAGATGCAGACCGCGGCCGCTTCAGCCCCTCGCCGTGTGGATCGCGCGCCAGATGACTTCCGGCGTGGCGGGCATGTCGATGTGGCTGATGCCGAATTCGGACAGGGCATCCACCAGCGCATTCATGACCGCAGGCAGGGAGCCGGCACAGCCTGCCTCTCCGCAGCCCTTGGCCCCCAGGGGATTGGTCTTGCAGACCGAAGGATGGCTCTCGAAGCCGAAATCCGGCAGGTCCGCGGCCCGCGGCAGGCAGTAATCCTGATAGCTGCCGGACAGGAGCTGGCCTTCCTCGGAATAGGAAACCCTCTCGTAGAGAGCCTGGCCGATGCCCTGGACGATGCCGCCATGCGCTTGGCCGGCGACCAGCAGCGGGTTGACCATCACGCCGAAGTCATTGACCGACATGTAGCGGACCACCTCGGCATGGCCGGTCTCCGGCTCGATCTCGACCTCGGCGATGTGGCAGCCGTTCGGGTAGGCCTGCGGCGCCTCGCCGAAGACGTGGCGGACGTTGAGGTCGGTGGGCAGGTCCGGCGGCGGGTTGTTGGCGGTGCGGATGCGCTGGGCCAGTTCCATGATGCCGATGGAGCGATCGGTTCCGGCGATGGTGAAGCGGCCCAGGCCTTCGGGGTCGCGGGTGAACTCGATGTCGCCGGCCGCGGCCTCGAGCATATGCGCGGAGGCGAGCTTGCCCTTCTCGATGACCAGCTGCGCCGCCTCGACGATGGCCGCGCCCGAAGCCATGAGCGACTTGGAGCCGCCAGTGCCGCCGCCGGCGATCAACAGGTCGCTGTCGCCCTGCATCAGCCGGATCTTGTCGAAGGGCACGCCGAGATAGCTGTGCAGCACCTGGGCGAAGGCCGACCAATGGCCCTGGCCGTAGTCCAGCGTGCCGGTGATGATGGTGACGGTGCCGTCTTCCTCGAAGCGGATCTCGCCCTGCTCCTTCATCGGTGGGGCGGTGCACTCGAGGAAATTGCCGATTCCCCGGCCGCGCAGCAGGCCCTTCCGGGCGCTTTCCGCCTTGCGGGCCTCGAAGCCATCCCAGTCGGCCTTTTCCAGCGCGTCCTCCAGCAAGGCGGAAAAGTCGCCGCTGTCGTAGACGCTGCCGTTGGAGGCGGTGAAGGGAAGCTGGGCGTCGGTGATGTGGTTCAGCTTGCGGAGCTCGATGGCGCTGCGGCCGGTCTCCTTCGCGGCCTGCTCCAGCAGGCGCTCGAAGAAGTAGTTCCCCTCCGGCCGGCCGGCACCGCGATAGGCGGAAACCGGGGTGGTATTGGTGACGACGCAGATCGTGTTCACCTCGATCAGCGGCGTCGCATAGTTGGACTGGACGTTCTTGACGAAGTTGCCGGTGCCCATCAGCGGCGCCACGGTGGCGAGGTAGCCGCCCATATTGGCATAGCTGGTCAGCCGGACGGCCAGCGCCTTGCCGGCCGCATCGAGGGCGAGCTCGGCCTCAACCTCGTGGTCGCGGCCATGCTGGTCCGAGAGGAAGGAGCCGGTGCGCTCGTCGGTCCATTTCACCGGCTTGCCCAGGACCTTGGACGCATGCAGCAGGCAGAGGTATTCCGGATAGGCGCTGGCCTTCATGCCGAAGGACCCGCCGACATTGCCGGTGAGGATGCGAACCTTGTCGGTGGGCACCTTCAGGACGTCGTTCGCCATCTGGGCGCGCAGGCCGAAGACGCCCTGGCTGCCGACATGCAGGGTATAGCGGCCGGTCTCGGCATCGTAGTCACCGATGGCGCTGCGCGGTTCCATCGCGCAGACGACGACGCGGTTGTTGCGGATGGACAGCTTCGTGACATGGGCGGCCTGTCCGAAAGCCTCGGCGACCTTGGCGCTGTCGCCGAAATGGAAGTCCAGCACGGTATTGTTGGGGATATGGTCGTAGAGCTGCGGCGCACCGGGCGCGGCGCCGGCCGAGGCTTCGGTGACCGCGGGCAATACGTCGATATCGACGAAGACCGCTTCCGCGCCGTCACGTGCCGCGGCCTTGGTCTCCGCCACGACGAAGGCAACCGGGTCACCGACGAAGCGGACCTTGTCCATCGCCAGGGCCGGGCGCTCGATGTTCCGCAGCGGCGAACCGTCGCGGTTCTTCAACGGCAGGGCGCATTTCATCGGGCCATAGCCGCCCTCGGCCAGATCGGCGCCGGTGAAGACACCGAGCACGCCGGGGACTTCCTTCGCTGCCGCGGTCTCGATTGCGGTGATGGTGCCATGGGCATAGGGGCTGCGGACCATGACGGCCCAGAGCTGCCCAGGCAGGCTGATGTCATCGGTATAGCGGCCGCGGCCCTGCAGCAGGATGGGATCTTCCTGGCGTGGTACGGATTGGCCGACGCCGAACTTGAGACGGGTCATATCCGGCATGGCGGTATCGGGCATGGGTCTCGCTTTCTTCACTAGGATCGCTGTCTAGATCGAGCCTAGGGCAGCTTTGTCCAGGGCGCGACCCTGGCCGGGCGTGTTGACAGGTGCGCCGGCCACGGCAAGGGTCAGCGAAAAGGCAGACTGGGGGGACAAATGCCGCAATTCGGGCGCCGCAGCGCGCTGGGTCTGTCGCTGGGCCTGATCGCCGGTGCCGCAGGCGCGGAGGACTGGCCAGGGCGGCCCTTGCGGCTGGTGGTGCCCTTCGCGCCCGGCGGGGCATCGGATTTGCTGGCGCGGCTGCTGGCGGAACGGCTGGCGGCCCCACTCGGCCAGCCCGTCATCGTCGAGAATCGGCCGGGCGCAGGGGCGACCATCGGGGCCAATGCTGTGGCGAAGGCCACGCCGGACGGTCTGACCCTGCTCTATGGCACGCCAGGGCCGCAGATCATCAATCCCAGTCTCATGCCCGGCCTGCCCTATGACCCGGAGCGGGATTTCGCACCCATCGTCAGCCTGGTCACGGCCCCAAACCTCCTGGTCGTCCACCCGTCCCTGCCGGTACGGACGGTGCCGGAGCTGATCGCCCTGGCCAAGGCACGGCCGGGGCAGCTCACCTTCGGCAGTTCGGGAATCGGGGCGTCCTCCCATCTCGCGGGGGAGATGCTGAAGCAGATGGCCGGGGTGGAGATCATCTATGTGCCCTTCCGCGGCAGCGGCCCGGCGATCCAGGAGCTGCTTGCCGGCCGCATCTCCTTCCTGATCGATACGCTGTTGTTGTTCAGCGAACATCGGGCGACCGGGGCGCTACGGGCCATCGCGGTCAGCACGCCGGGCAAGTCCAGCCTGATGCCGGATCTGCCGACCATCGCCGAGACGTTGCCCGGCTTCGATGCGGCGGCCTTCAACTACCTGACGGCCCCGGCGGGCACGCCGGCGGCGGTGATCGCGCGGCTGAACCGGGAGGTGAATGCGATCCTCGCCGATCCGGTCTTCCGCCGCCGGCTGGGCGAGTTGGGGCTGGAGCCGATCGGCGGCACGGCGGAGGCCACCGCGGCGACCATCCGGGCCGAAGCGGCGCGCTGGCGCAGGGTGATCGTGGCCGCCGGGGTCAAGGTCGAGTAAAGCGGCCTTCATGCAAGTCTACTTCATCGCGCTGATCCTGCTTTCGCTCGCCGGCGTCATCGAGGCGCGATGCAGCACGCCAGGGCTCCGGCCTGCCGCCGCGGCGGCTGACAGCGCCTTCAAGATCTTCGGGCGATCCGCCTTCTTCTTCTGGCTGGTGCTGCTGGCCTGGGGCTTCTGGACGCTGCACTGGACCCAGCCGGTCTCAGGGCTGGTGGCATCGCTGGCGGCCAATGCCCTGCTGGTGCAAAGCGGAGCGCGGCCCTATTGGCCGGGCCTTGCCATGGCGCTGTCGTTGATCGGGCTTTACCTGACGGCGGTGGTGCTGGCGCGCTGAAGCGCGACGGCTCAGGCCGGGCCGCCACGCGACAGGTCAGGCGATGGCGGGAAGATGCAGGGCCACGACCTCGCCGTTCTGGCCCTCGACCGGCTGGAAGCGGGCACGGACCTCCGGATCATGGCCCGCGATCACCCGGCTTTCGTCGCCTTCGGCCAGCCGCTTCGAAATGCGCCAGCCCTGGGTCATGGCGCCGAGGTCGAAGATGATCGGGAAGGGATTGCTGGTCCGGTCGTTGGCGTAGAAATGCAGCGCATCCGAGGCGATGACCACCGGCCCCCGCGCGGTCTGCACCCGCACCACCTGCAGCCCATCCGAATGACCGCCGACGCGATGGACGCTCACACCGGGCGCGACCTCGCCCTCGCCGTCGTGGAAGACGACCTTGTCGGCATAGAGCGCCTTGACCATCGAGATGACGTGGTCGGCCTCGAAGGGTACCCGGATGCAGGCGGTGCACATGTGCCGGCCGGTGGCGAAGGCCATCTCGCGGTCCTGGATATGGACCTTGGCGCCGGTGAAGATCTCGATGCTGCCGGCATGGTCGTAGTGCAGATGCGTCACCACCACGTCCCGCACCTTGGCCGGGTCGCAATCCATGGCCAGCAGGCTATCGGCGACGGAGCGATGCAGGGTACGGCCGCGCTTCGCGGCGCAGGCGGCATCGAAGCCGGTATCGACGACGATCTCGTGCCCATTCGGCGCGCGCAGCAGCCAGACGAAGTAGTCGAGCGGCATGGCGTCATGCGGGTCGGCGACGGGCAGCAGGAAGTTGGATTGCGCCGGGCGTTCATGGCGCCCGTAGCGGATGGCATAGGCTTCCCAGATCATGTCGTTCTTCCCCCGCTTCTTGGTGCTTGCTTTGCTGGCACGGATGGCGGGCAGGGCAGCGCCGCCCTGCCCGCCTGCCGGTCCTACTTGTTCCCGCCCAGCGTCTCGCCCGCCAGCTTTTCCGAAAGCTGGGTGACCGCCGTATGGTTCAGCCCGGGGCCGAGCGCGGTCAGCGCCGAGGCCCACATCTCCCGGCACAGCGCCGAGAAGGGCGTTGGCGTATTGGTATCGCGCCCGACCTCGAGCGCGATGCCGAGGTCCTTCACCATCAGCTCCAGGCCGAAACCGTCGTCGAATTGGCGGTTCAGGACGTATTGCTTGAACTTCTTCTGGCTCGAATTGGTCATGCCGGAAGAAGCGTTCAGCACGTCCACCATCTTGCCGGCATCAAGGCCGAAGCGCTGGCCGATCAGCAGGGCCTCGATCCCCATCAGGAAGCCGCCGGCCGAGACGAGGTTGTTCAGCGCCTTCATCGCCTGACCGGCGCCGATGCCGCCGCAGCGGTGGATGCTGGTGCCCATCGCCTTCAGCACCGGCTCGGCGCGGTCGAGATCCGCATCGGCGCCGCCGACCATGATGGCGAGCTCGCCGGTCTTGGCCCGCGGCACGCCGCCCGAAACCGGCGCATCGATCATCGCCACGCCGCGGGCGGTGAGCTCGGCCGCGATCTCCCGGGTCTTGCCGGGCTGGCCGCTGGTCATGTCGATGACCAGGGCGCCGGCGGCGAGTACCGGGGCGATCTGCGCGGCGACCTCCCCCACCTGCTTGCTGGTCGGCACGATGGTGACGACGCAATCCATGCCCTTCGCCGCGGCGACCGGGTCGGTGGCGGCGGTGCCACCGGCCTCGGCGGCGAATTTCGCCGCATGGCCGGGCCGGGCATCACAGACGGTGACGGCGAAGCCGGCCTTCACCAGGTTTGCCGCCATCGGCCAGCCCATGTTGCCGATGCCGATGAAGCCGATGGTCTTGATCGGGCCCGCCATCACTTCGTCCCCGGCAGGGCGCCTTCCTTCACCAGCACCTCATGCGCCGCCTTGAAGGCGTCGAGCCCGGCGGGGATGCCGCAATAGGCGGTTGCGTGCAGCAGGGTCGCCTTGATCTCCTCGACCGTCACGCCGTTGGTCAGGGCGCCCTTGACGTGCAGCTTGATCTCGGGCGCGCGGTTCAGGGCGGTCAGCATCGCCAGGTTCAGCAGGCTGCGGGTCTTGCGGTCCAGCGTCGGGTCGCCCCAGGCCCAGCCCCAGGCGATGGTGGTGGTGGCGCGCTGGAAGGCCATCATGAAGTCGTCGGCCTTGGACATGCTGGCATCGACGTATTCGGCGCCGAGGACTTCGCGGCGGATCGGCATGCCCTTGTTGAACAGGGCTTCGTCTTCGGACATCGGGTCTCTCCCTCAGGCGGATGATGGCGCAGGCTGGCCCCGGGCGCGGCGCCGGTCAACCGGTGCCAAGCGGCCCGGCAGCCGCTAGGATCACGGCAAACCGGGAGGGATTCCGATGTTCTTCGAGGGCTTCACGCTGGAGGAGCGCGTGGTGGATGGCCAGGCCATCCGGTTGCGCCGGGGTGGGGAAGGCCCGCCCCTGCTGCTGCTGCACGGCAATCCGCAGACCCATGCCATGTGGCACAAGCTGGCGCCGACCCTGGCGCGGCGCTTCAGCATCATTGCCCCGGATATCCGCGGCTATGGCTTCTCGGCCAAGCCGCCGGCCAGTCCGGACAGCGCCGGGATGTCGAAGCGCGCCCTGGCCGCGGACCTCGTCGGGCTAATGCGCGACCTGGGACATGAGCGCTTCGCCGTGGTGAGCCACGACCGCGGCGCCCGGGTGGCGCATCGGCTGGCGCTCGACCATCCGGAGCGGGTCGAGAAGCTCTGCACCATGGATATCATCCCGACGCTGGCGCATTTCGAGCGGGCCGACATGGCCTTCGCCATGGGCTACTACCACTGGTTCTTCCTGGCCCAGCCACATGACAAGCCGGAACGGATGATCCTGCGCGACGTGGAGGACTGGTTCGACCTGCATACCTCCCGCGAGCCCAAGGACCGCGGCTTCTTCCACCCCGAGGCACGGGCCGACTACCTGGCGGCGCTCCGGCTGGAAGGTACGGTGCGCTCGATCTGCGAGGACTACCGGGCTGCGACAGGGATCGACCTCGAGCACGACCGGGCCAGCCGAGCGGCAGGAGAGAAGATCCGGTGCCCGCTGCTGGCGCTCTGGGGGGCCAAGGGCTCGATCCCGAAGTGGTACGACGCGCTGGCCATCTGGCGGGACTATGCCGCCGGCCCGGTCAGCGGCGGCGGCGTCGCCAGCGGGCATTATCTCGCGGAGGAAGCGCCGGAGGAGGTGCTGGTGCATCTCGGCGCCTTCCTCGGCGGCTGAGCGGCCCAGCGGTTGAGCGGCTCAGCGGCCGGCAGTGACCACCCTCGGGTGCACGAAGCCATAGGCCGGGAAAGGCGTGGCGCCGAGGGCGCCGCTGGGCGGGTACCAGACCTTGACGATAGACCAGTCGTTGCCGGGCGAGACATCCGCCACCGCCTGGTCGCGGGCAACCCGGCCGCGGTTGCCGGTACCGCCAGGCGCCCAATTGGCATGGTCCACGCGAATCTCCCGATCCGAGACAAGGCGGGAGACGACCGCGACATGGCCCATCGGCAGGCGGGAAGTCCGCATGAGGACGAGGACGCTGCCGGGCTGTGGCACCCGGCTGCGCTCATAGCGAGGGGCAGCGGCTTCCCACCATTGCCAGGCGTCGCCACGCAGGGCGAGGCCTGAGCGGGCCCTGGCATAAGGCACGCAGGAGAGCGCGCCACCGGTTTCAAGTGTCGTCCCTGTGGGTTGGAGTCGCGTGCTGCCGCACCCCGCCAAACCCAGCAGCAAGACGAGCAGCAAACGGCCCAACACCCCGAATCCGCCCCCAGGATCCCCCGATCCGGCCATGAGACTAGCGCCAGCGGCCCCAACCGTCAGGTGAAAAGCACAGTCTTCCAGCAGCTTGCGGCGCATTACTGTTATGCCACACGCAGACCCTCGCCCTCGCCCGCCGAGTGTGCTGAAAGATGCGCCTTGCGGGGGCGCCAAATGCCGACCTGACGCCTTCCAGGCGGCGGGAGCAGGGGTCCCTGTTTCTGCCAGGAAGGGCCAGCTGATGACCGAACAGACTTCGCGGCCACGCCGCCGCCACGGTGCAGCGCCGCTTGCGCTGCTGCTCACCGGCGCCATGCTGGCCGCCCAGCCGGCCAGCGCCTTGCCGCGTTGCGCCGCCGACGCCGACCAGACCGTCTTCGAACTCGAGGCGCTCAAGACCGAACTGATGGTCGTCGCTACGACCTGCAAGTTCGAGGACCGCTACAATGCCTTCGTGCAGAAGTATCAGCCGACGCTGGCAACCAATGGCCGCGCCTTTGGCCAGTACTTCATCCGCACGCATGGCGGCGTTCGCCCCGGTCAGCGGCAGAACGACATCTACATCACCGAACTCGCCAATGTCCGCTCGAACGTCGCCCGCCAGCTCGGCAGTGATTACTGCTCGCGCAATGGCGGGTTGTTCGAGGAAGTGATGGCGCTGCCCTCCGCCACCGACCTGCCGGCCTATGCCGCCGGGAAGGACCTTCTCTCCGCTGGCGCCCCGGCCTGCGATGGCGCTCCCGCGCCCCGCGCCACGCCCGCCCGCCGCACCGCTGGAACCCATTCCCGATGAACGCGCGCCTTTCCGCCTGTCTTCCCCTGGCCATGCCGCTGACCCTGGCGGCGCTGCTGGCGGGCTGCGCCGAGCCGATGGCCACCCGCACCGTGGCGCCGACCGCACGGGTTTATGCCAATGACCTGGCTGGTGGATCGCGGCTCTGCACCGTGCCGCGGCCGGTCAACCTGACCCCTGGGCAGCCGACCGAGGCGACCATGGTCCTCGACAACGACGGCGGCTGGTGCGGCATCCTCGTCGCGCAATCCGGGCCGAAGCCCTTCGACATGGGGCTGGTCGAGACGCGGCCGACGAATGGCCGGCTGCATATCCACAAGGTCGGGGACAATACCCGGGTGGATTACATCCCGAACGCCGCCTATGGCGGGCCGGATGCCTTCGCGGTGCGGCTGGTGCCGGGTGGCGCGACGCTTCGCGTGGCTGTGACGGTCAACTACACGGCGCCGCCGGCTCCGCCGCCGCCGCCGGCCCATGTGGCACCGCAGCGCCGGACGCCGGCCCCTGCGCGACGCCGGTAAATAGGCTGGGGGAGGATACCCTCCCCCAAGCCCGCTTCGTTTCTTAGCCAGCGGAAACAGACGGTGGTCCGGGAGAATATCTTCTCCCGGACTTTTTTTCGTCTTCAGGCCGCCTTTCGCGCCGCCGGCACCCGCCGCATCGCCCCGCCCGGCGTCGCACCGGGAATGGCCGCCGCCATATCCGCCGCGACCAGCAGCTTGTCCCAGGTCACGCCGGTCTCGACGCCGCGCCGGCGGAACATCCAGACGACATCCTCCATGGCGACATTGCCGGTCGCGCCCGGGGCGAAGGGGCAGCCGCCGATGCCGCCCGAGGCCGCGTCGAAGACCTGGCAGCCGGCTTCCCAGGCGGCGACCACGTTGGCCACGCCCATGCCGTAGGTGTCATGGCCATGGAAGGCGAAGCGGGTGCCCCAGGACTGCACCGCCTGGGAGAAGATGCGGCTGACCTGATCGGGGGAGGCATTGCCGGTGGTGTCGCAGATGGCGATCTCCATCTCCGGATCCAGCGCCATCACCTGCTCCACCAGGTCCAGGGTGTCCTGCTCCGGCACCACGCCCTCGAAGGGGCAATGGAAGGCGCAGGACAGGTTGAAGCGGATCTTCGTCCCCTTCGGCGCGTCGCGGACGATGGCGCCGAGATCGGCCAGGCTATCGGCCCGTGAGCGGTTGAGGTTGGCTTGGTTGTGGCCCTCGGTCACCGACATGAACAGGCCGAGCCGGTCGGCGCCGGCCTTCATCGCCAGGTCGAAGCCCTTGCGGTTCGGCACCAGCACCGTGCACTCGAGGCCTTCGAGCTGCTTGGCGTATTGCAGCACCGCCCCGGTATCGGCCATCTGCGGGATGGCCTTGGGCGAGACGAAACTGCCGATCTCCATCCGGCGCAGCCCGGCTTCGTAGCTGGCTTTCACCAGGGCGATCTTGGTCTCGGTCGGGACGAAGGCGGCGATGGATTGCAGCCCGTCGCGCGGGGCGACCTCGGAGAGTATGGCCTCATTCATGGGGTGGCCTCCTGCAAAAGCGTGGTGAAGACATGGTCGTTGTGCGCCCCGGCGGCGGGGCCCGTCCAGCGCACCATGTCGCGGGGGGAGACGCCGTCGAAGCGGAAGGGCGCGGCGGGGTGCAGAACGCGGCCGAGCAGCGGGTCGGCGACCTCCATCACCAGGTTGCGGGCCTGGAAATGCGGGTCCTCCACGCAATCCTTCATGTCGAACAGGCGGGAGCACGGCACCTCGGCGGCTTCCAGCACGGCCTCGGCCTCGGCGGCGGTCTGCGTCACGGTCCAGGCGGTGATGGCGGCATCCAGCTCGGCCACGTTCTCGCAGCGGGCGGCGTTGTTGACGAAGCGCGGTTCGGCGGCGAGTTCGGGACGGCCGATGGCGGCCATCAGCCGGCGGAAGATCAGGTCGGAATTGCCGGCGATGCAAAGCCATTTGCCGTCGGCGCATAGATAGGTATTCGTCGGCGCCGCGGTCTTGATGGCGGCCCCTTGCGGCTGCCTGACCCAGCCGAACAGCCCGTATTCCGGCAGCATGCCCTCCATCAGCGAGAAGACGCTGCCGACGAGGTCGACGTCGATGACCCGGCCACGGGCCTCCGGGTTGCCCTTGATGCCCCAGCAGGCGGAGACCAGCCCCATCGCCGCATACATGCCGGCAAGGTCGTCCGAGATCGAGACGCCGCAGCGCGGCGGCGGCAGCTCGGTCTGGCCCGGGTTGGCGGTGAGGTGGCGCAGGCCGCCCATCGCCTCGCCGATCGCGCCGAAGGCGGGCTTGTCGCGGTAGGGCCCGTCCTGGCCATAGCCGCTGATCCGGGCGATGACGAGCCGCGGGTTCACCTGATGCAGCGCCTCCGGGCCGAGGCCATAGCGCTCGAGCTGACCGGGGCGGAAATTCTCGACCAGCGCATCGGCGCGACCGACCAGCTGGCGCAGCTTCGCCTTGTCGTCCGGGTTCTTCAAATCGAGCGTGACCGAGAGCTTGTTGCGGCCATGGACGCTGAACCAGACGGCATGGCCCTCGACCTGGCTGCCCCAGCCGCGCACCGGGTCGCCCTCGGGCGGTTCCACCTTGATCACTTCCGCCCCGAGATCGGCCAGCAGCCGGGTGGCGAAGGGCGCGGCGATATAGTGGCCGAGCTCGATGATCCTCAGCCCGTCCAGCGGCAGGCCTGATGCTTGGGACATGCTCTCTCCGGCGTTTCTTCGTGGCCCTGCATAGCCCCGTGCGGAGCCCGAAAAAAGCCGCGCTTTAGAAACGATACTTCAACGAATGGGGGTCATGCTTCGTCTCGGGCCAGCGTGCTGGCCTTCTCTCCCCATCGCGCCGTGGCGCCTGCCCCCTCCCCCCTTACAGGCAGGCAGCCTCCCTCCCAGCGGCGTGCAACTCTCGGGGGCGGCACCCACACGGGTTCCGCCCCCGTTTTTTTTGCGCCACCATCGCCGCATCGCAGCATGATGGGACCGCATGCCATGTCCGATACCGCCATCCTGGCCAAAGCCGCCGGGATCGACCGCGCCCTGCGGGACCACCCGGCCGATGTCGAGGAAGCCGTGGCCCTGGCCGCCCGCTTCCGCGGTGCCTTCACCCGCCCGACGGACCCGGCTGCCGAACCGACCCCGCCCTATCGTGCACCGGTGTCCCGATGAGCGCGCCGCATAGCCTGCCGCTGGCCGAGGCCGCGGCGCTGATCGCGGCGAAACGCCTTTCCCCGGTTGAGCTGCTGCAATCCTGCCTCGACCGCGTCGCCGCCGTGGAGCCGAAGCTGAACGCCATCATCCGGCTGGTCGCGGATGAGGCCATGGGCGATGCCCGGGCGGCTGAAGCGGAGATCGCCAGGGGCGGATCGCGTGGGCCGCTGCACGGCATCCCGGTCGGGCTGAAGGATATCATCGACCTCGCCGGGCATCCGACCACCTGCCATTCGAAGCTGCAGATCGACCGGGTGGCGACGGAGGATGCGGTTGCCACCGCCCGGTTGCGGGCGGCCGGCGCGGTCTTCCCGGCCAAGCTCTCGACCCATGAATTCGCCATCGGCGGACCGGCCTTCGACCTGCCCTTCCCGCCCGCCCGCAATCCCTGGAACCCGAAGCACCACCCTGGCGGCTCCTCCTCCGGCTCGGGTGCCGCGGTCGCCGCACGGATGTTTCCGGCGGCGCTGGGGACGGATACCGGCGGTTCGGTCCGCCACCCCGCCAGCCATTGCGGCCTGGTCGGGCTGAAGCCGACCTATGGGCTGGTCTCCCGTCGCGGCGTCTTCCCGCTGGCCTTCACCCTGGATCACGTCGGGCCGATGACCCGCACGGTGCGGGACAATGCGCTGCTGCTGAATGTCATCGCCGGACATGACGCGGGCGACCCCGGCAGTGCCGCGCATGCCGCGGAGGACTACACCAGGGATCTGCACAAGGGGCTGAAGGGCCTGCGGATCGGCTTCGTCCGCCACTTCCATGAAAG
The DNA here is from genome assembly GCF_979252845.1 of Belnapia sp. AC561. Taxonomy (NCBI): domain Bacteria; kingdom Pseudomonadati; phylum Pseudomonadota; class Alphaproteobacteria; order Acetobacterales; family Roseomonadaceae; genus Belnapia; species Belnapia sp. AC561. The sequence continues at coordinate 298,623 of NZ_CEEDBP010000001.1, read as the reverse complement.
GGATCAGCCGGCGACACCGGAGATGGCCGCCGCGCTGGATGCCGCCGCGGCGCTGATGGCGGCCGAGGGCGCCACCATCAGCACCGTCACCCTGCCGCCGCTCGGCGAATTCGCCGGCGTCAACCGGACCATCCTGCTGCCCGAGGCGACTGCCATCCATGAGACCTGGCTGAAGGAGCGTCCGGGCGACTACGCCCATATCACGCGGCGCCGGCTGCTCCCGGGCCTCTTCGTCTCCGGCACCGACTACGTCCAGGCGCAGCGCCGCCGACGCCAGTTGATCGCCGCCGTGGAGGAGGCCTTCGCCGAGGTGGATCTGCTGCTCTGCGCCAGCTCGATGGACCCCGCCTGCCTGATCGACGACCCGGCCGAGGTCGAGCGCACCTATCCGCGCCAGGCCCGCACGCCCTTCAACGTCACCGGCCACCCGGCCGTCAGCATCATGTGCGGGATCAGCCAGGCGGAGGGCCTCCCGCTCGGGCTGCAGCTGGTGGCGCCGAGCTTCGGGGAAGCGCTGATCTACCGCGCCGCCGCCGGCTACGAGCGGGCGGCACCCTGGGCCGCGCTGGCGCCCGCCATCTCCTGACCTGCCCGCTACCGCCCATCACCGGCGAACGCTCGCTTTTTGGTGACCAGGGCGGTAGCGCCAGGACCGGCGTCCCGGGCTAATCACGCCGGGCGTGATTCGGGAAAGGGTATTCATGGCCGGCGAAACCCATGGCATCGATCTGGTCGAGGTGGTTGCCCTCTTGGGCGCCGGCGTGGTCGCCGTGCCTGTCTTCCGCAAGCTGGGGCTCGGCTCGGTGCTTGGCTACTTCGCCGCCGGCCTCGCCATCGGGCCCTTCGGCCTGCGCCTGGTCGCCGACCCCGCGACCATCCTGCATACCGCCGAGCTCGGCGTCATCATGCTGCTCTTCATCATAGGATTGGAGATGCAGCCGTCCCGGCTGTGGAACCTGCGGCGGGAAATCTTCGGCCTGGGTGCCGCGCAGGTGGTGGTCTGCGGCCTGCTGCTGACCGGCGCCGGGATCCTGGCCGGCCTCGCCCCGGCCGTCGCCTTCGTCGCCGGGATGGGCTTCGTGCTGTCCTCGACCGCCGTCGTCATGCAGATGCTGGACGAGGCCGGTGAGACCTCGACGCCGCAGGGGCAGAAGGCGGTTTCCATCCTGCTTCTCGAGGACCTTGCCATCGTCCCGCTGCTGGCGGCGGTCGCCTTCCTTGCGCCGGGGGAGGCCGGACCGGAGGCCGCACCCCGCTGGGTCTCGGTCGGCATCGCGCTTGCGGCCGTCGTCGTCCTGGTCGCGATCGGCCGCTGGCTGCTGAACCCGATGTTCCGCATCCTCGCCGCCGCCCATGCGCGGGAGGTGATGACCGCCGCCGCCCTGCTGATCGTGCTGGGCGCCGCGCTGCTGATGGAACTCGGCGGGCTGTCCATGGCGATGGGGGCCTTCCTGGCGGGGGTGCTGCTGTCCGAGAGCAGCTTCCGGCATCAGCTCGAGGCCGATATCGAACCCTTCCGCGGCATCCTGCTCGGGCTGTTCTTCATCGCCGTGGGCATGTCACTGGACCTGCCGGCGCTGGCGCGGGACTGGCAGGTGATCCTGGCCGCGGTGGTCGGCTATACGCTGGTCAAGGCCTTGGGCATCTTCGCCGTCGCCCGCGCCTTCGGGTCCGGAACACGGGCTGCCGTCACCCGGACGACGTTGTTCGCCCAGGGCGGCGAATTCGCCTTCGTGCTCTACGCGGCCGCGGGCGCGGCCGGCATCCTGGATGCCCGGACCAATACGATCTTCACCGCGACGGTCATCCTTTCCATGGCGATCACCCCGGTGGTCGCCACCTTGGTGCGACGCTGGATGCCGCCGCCGCCGGCCTCGACCGCGGAGGTGGATACGGCGGAGGACCTGCAGGGCGACGTTTTGGTCGTCGGCTTCGGCCGCTTCGGTCAGGTGGCCAGCCAGGCGCTGCTGGCACGCGGCCTGCACGTCTCGATCATCGAGAATGATGTGGAGATGATCGTCGCCGCCAGCGGCTTCGGCTTCAAGGTCTACTACGGCGATGGGACCCGGCTCGATATCCTGCATGCCTCGGGGGCCGGGCGGGCCCAGGCCATCCTGGTCTGCATCAACGATGCCACGGCGGCGACCCGGATGGCGCATCTCATCCGGGCCGAATTCCCGCTGGTCCCGGTCTTCGTCCGCGCCTTCGACCGGGGCCATGCGCTGGACCTGATCGCCGCCGGGGTGGACTACCAGATCCGCGAGACCTTCGAATCTGCCATGCAGTTCAGCGGCGCGGTGCTCCGCCGCCTGGGCGTGCCGGAGGAGGAGGTAGCCAGCCTGACGGAAGACGTGCGCCGCCGGGATACGGAGCGGCTGGAGTTGCAGACCACGGGTGGCATCTATGCCGGCTCCGACCTCATGCGCAGCAACCGGCCGGTGCCGGAGCCGCTGACGACGCCGAAGCGGCCAGGCCAGGTGATCGGGGCGCTGCCGGAGCAGGTCGCGGGCCTCGTTGAGGGTGCTAGGCGTCCGGCCTGATACGGAACCGGAAGCGCCGCACCAACAGGTCCGACAGCGGGGCGGGCAGCAGGGCCAGGGCCCGCAGCCCCGCCCCCATCGGCCAGGGCAATACCGCCCTGCCCTCACCACGCAGCATGGCCCGGTGCAGCCGCGCGGCGACGGTCCCGACCGGCAACTCGAAGGGATGCGCGCTGAGGAAGCGGGCGCTCATCGCGCTGGTGAAGAAGCCGGGGGCCAGCACGGTCACCCGTAGCCCGGCCGGGCCATGCGCCGCGCGCAGCGCTTCGCCATAGGCCCAGAGCCCGGCCTTGCTGGCGCTATAGGCCGGGCTGTCCGGCAGGCCGCGGAAGCCGGCGACGGACCCCACCAGGGCGATGGCGCCATGACGGCGGCGCAGCAGGGCCGGCAGCAGCGGCTCGATCAGGTTCACCGCGCCAAGCAGGTTCACCGCGATCTGGGCGCTGGCGGCGGCATGACCCTCGGGCTCACCGTCCGGACCGGTGCCGCCATTGATGCCGGCATTGGCGACCAGCCCATCGATCGGCGACAGCGCATCCCAGGCCAGGCCCTGCGCCGCCAGGGCCTGGGCATCGCGCACATCCAGCGTGGCGGTGGCAACCGCGGCCCCGCGGGCCGTACAGGCGGCTGCCGTGGCTGCCAGGGCCTCGCCGCCCCGTGCCACCAGGCCCAGCCGCACCCCGGGCGCCGCAAGGCGCAGGGCCAGTGCGGCGCCAAGGCCACGGGATGCGCCGGTGATGACCACATGGCGCAGTTGGGCACTGGTTAACGCTTCGTTCATGGCGGCGATGCTATAGGGTTCACCCGGCACGCCTGTCATGCGAAACACGCTTGCTGTTGCCTCGCGTTTTGCTAGAGGGAACCGGGGGCATTTAATCGTGATGAACATCGCTTCTGGCACCATCGCATTGCATGCATTGACCGGCCGCGCCTGTGTCGTCGCGGCGCTGCTGCTCGGCGGTTGCACCCAGTTGACCGGCACTCCGGCGCCCATGGCGGCAGCCCCCATGCCGGTGGCTGCTGCACCGATGGATGCCGTGGTGGCCTTCGCTGCCAGCGCCCGACCGGGATCCGAGGCCACCGTCACCCTGGACTCCGGCCGCAGCGCCCGGGTCCGGTTGCTGCGCGCCTATAACGCCGCGAGCGGGCGCGAATGCCGCGAGGTCTTGGTCGGTGGCGGCATCGAGGAAAGGTCGCGCCTGGTCTGCCAAGCCGGTGACCAATGGGCGGATGCCCGGCCCTTGCTGCGGGGCGGCGGCATGCAGCGCCCGTGAGCGGGACCTTTCGCCAGGACGCCCAGCACCGCGGCCGGGCCCCGGATGGGCTGGCCACCGCCTTCCGGCGGCAGTGCCGGGTCATCGGCGCGCTGCTGCTGCGCGAGCTCGGGACCCGCTTCGGCCGTGACAACCTTGGCTATCTTTGGCTCTTCCTCGAACCGGCGATACTGGGCGGGGCGATCGGGCTGCTGCATCTGTTCACCCAGCAGGGCCTGCCTGGCGGGTTGAACCCGATGACCTTCTGGGTCATCGGCTATATCCCCTTCTACCTGCTGCGCGGCGTCATCAACCGGGCGCCGGTCGCCATCGTCTCCAACCAGTCCCTGTTGTACCACCGGCACATCACCGTGCTGGACATCATGATCTCGCGGAACCTGCTGGAAGGCGCGGCGGTCTTCGGGGCCCTGGTGGTCTTCCTGACGCTCTTCGGCATCGTCTACCAGGAGTGGCCGGCGAGCCCCTTCAAGATGATGGCCGGCATGGCGCTGATGCTGCTCTTCGCGCATGGGGTCGCGCTGCTGGTCGCCTTCGGCGCGGTCTATACCGAGTTGTTCGAGCGCATGGTGCACCTGATCACCTATCTCACCCTGCCGATCACCGGCGCCTTCTTCATGCTGTTCTGGCTACCGACCGAGGCGCGCAACGCGGCGCTGTGGATTCCCACGGTGCATATCTTCGAGCTGATCCGGGATGGCCAGTTCGGCAGCAGCGTCCCGACCGAGTATCATCTGGACTACGTGATCGGCTGGGTCGCGGCGCTGAACCTGCTCGGCATGGCCGGGCTGCGCCGGGCCAGGCGTGACCTGGTGCTATGATAAGCCTCAAGGGTATCCATAAGTCCTACCGGACGCATCTCGGCACGCATGAGGTGCTGCGCGGGATCGATGCGACCTTCATGCCGGGCGAGAAGGTCGGCATCCTCGGCCGCAATGGCGCCGGCAAGACCACCCTGCTCCGCCTCATCTCCGGCGTCGAGCAGCCCAATCGTGGCTCGATCCAGCGCGGCATGAGCGTGTCCTGGCCGCTGGGCTTCGCCGGCGCCATGCACTACAGCATCACCGGCGCCGACAATGCCCGTTTCATCGCCCGGATCTATGAGAAGCCGATCCAGGAAACGGTGGATTTCGTCGAGGATTTCGCCGAACTTGGGGAATACTACCGTCTGCCGGTGCGGACCTATTCCTCCGGCATGATCATGCGGCTCGGCTTCGCCTTGTCGCTCGCCGTGGATTTCGAATGCTACCTGGTGGATGAGGTCATCGCCGTCGGCGACACCCGCTTCGGAGAACGCTGCCGCGTGGCACTCGCCGAACGCCATCGCAGGAGCACGCTGCTCCTGGTTTCCCATATCCCGGCCACGGTGCAGGCCTTCTGCACCTCGGCCGCAGTCCTCAACGATGGTAGGCTGACCCGATATGACGATCTGGACGAAGCGATCGCCGTCTACCAAGCTGCCTGAGGTAGCGGGTGTCCTGGACACGGCCGGTTGGTCGGGACCCGTCCCTGCCCCCGGTGGCTTCGGCGCGCGGTTGCGCCGGGCGGCGAAGCGCAATTCCTTCAAGCTGACGGTCCTCCTGCCGACGCTGATCGCCGCGGCCTATCTGGTCTTCATCGCCACCCCGCAATTCGATTCGGAAGCCCGCTTCCTGATCCGCGGCCGGTCGCCGGCACCGCCCTCCGGCATCACCGAGATGATGGCCGGCGCCGGCTTCCGGCCCTCGCATGAGGATGCGATGGGTATCCGCGACTACCTGCAATCGCATGATGCGGTGGGCGCGCTGCGCAGCAAGGTGCCGCTGGTCGACATCTTCCGCCGGCCGGAAGCCGACCTGCTCGCCCGCCTCTGGTGGGAGGAGCCGAGCGCCGAGCGGCTGCTCGACTATTACCGCCGCATGGTCACGGTCGAATACGACACCACCAGCGGCATCACCGCCCTGCGGGTGCATAGCTTCCGCGCCGAGGATTCCCAGGGCATCGCCCGGGAGTTGCTCGGCCTCTCGGAAGCCATGGTCAACCGGCTGAACGAGCGGCTGCAGCAGGATGGCCTGCGCGTCGCGCGGGAGGAACTGGCCCGGGCCGAGGCGCGGCTTTCCGCAGCGCAGCTCGCCATGACCGATTTCCGCGAGCGCGAGCGCGCGGTGGACCCGACCCGCTCCGGCGCCGTCGCGGTGGAGAACATCGGTCGGATGGAGGGCGCGCTGGCACAGGCGCGGGCGGAAATGGGCGAGGCCACGCGCTTCGCCCGTGGCGACAACCCGCGTGTCATGCAGCTGCGCAACCGGATCGAGGCGCTGACCGCGCAGGTGGCCGAGGAGCGCAAGCGGACCAGCGCCAATGAAAGCGGCCTGTCGCAGCAGATCGGCGAATTCGAACGGCTGAGCCTGGACCGCGAATTGGCCCGCGCGCAGCTCAGCTCCGCCACCGCTTCCCTCGAGAAGGCGCGGGTCGATGCCCAGCGCCAGCAGCTCTTTCTGCTGCGGATCGTCGAGCCTAACCTTGCCGAATATGCCCGCTATCCGAAGGCAACGCTCACCGTGCTCTACCTGTTCCTGACCCTCTCCGTTGCCTATGGCCTGGCTTGGCTGATGATCGCCGGGATGCGCGAACATGCGGCATGACGGAATGGCGCGGCCAGCCCTGCTGGCCGCCGCCCTGTTGTTCGGCCTTCCGGCCGCGGCGCAGACTCCGCTGCAGAACCTTCAGGCCCTGCAACAGCAGCAGCTGCTGAACCAATCGGCCGCGAGCCTTGCGGCCAATCGCCCGGTGCAGGCGGCGCCGAGCGGTGCCACCGTGCAGACCCTGCCGAGCCTGCTGCGCTCGGATCGCATCACGTCCCGCCCCGGCGAGGTCACGGAATCCGAGGGCGGCCCGGTCGCCATGGGTCCGCTGGGGGATGGCCAGCGGGCCGGCGGTGCGACCGCCGTCTTCGGCGCCAGCCTCTTCACCCGCGAAGCGACCGCCGTCTCCGATGCGCCGAACCCGAACTACGTCATCACCCCGGGCGATCGCGTCTCGCTGCGGGTCTGGGGCGCGGTGGAGGCGGAGGCGCTGGGCGTCGTCGATCCTTCCGGCAATCTCTTCCTGCCGAATATCGGCCCGATCCGCATCGCCGGTACCCGCGCCGGCGACCTGCAGCGCGTCGTCGAGACCGAAGTGCAGAAGATCTACACGAGCCAAGTGCAGGTCTATGCCGTGCTGCTTTCCACCCAGCGCATCGGCGTCTTCGTCACCGGCTTCGTCCGTACCCCGGGACGCTTCGGCGGTTCGGCCGCGGATAGCGTGATCGACTTCCTCGTGCGCGCCGGCGGCGTCGATGCCGGCCGCGGCTCCTACCGCGAGGTCGCCATCCAGCGTGGTGGCCGCACCGTCGGCAACGTCGACCTCTACCGCTTCCTGCTCGAGGGCCGGCTGCCCGCGGTGCGGCTGCAGGAAGGCGATACGCTGGTGGTCGGCCGGCAGCGCGCCGTGGTCGGCGCCGATGGTGCCGTTCGCAACAACTACCTCTTCGAAGTCCCTGGCCTGCGGATGACGGGCCGGGAGCTGATCGAATATGCCCGGCCGCTACCCTCCGCCACCAATGCCATCGTCAAGGGCACCCGCGGCGGCCAGCCTTTCTCGCGCTACGCATCCTTGCCCGAACTGGCCAACCTGACGCTGGGGGACCAGGACACCGTCACCTTCATCACCGACAGCCCGGCTCGCACGGTGCGGGTCATGGTCGAGGGCAGCCGCATCGGCCCCTCCGTGCTGGTCGCCGATCGCGATGCGCAGCTCTGCCAGGTGCTCGACCACATCGCGGTGGACCCGGTGCTGGCGGATACCCGGTCGGTCTTCCTGCTGCGGCCTTCCGTCGCGCAGCAGCAGCGCCGCGCCATCGACGAGGCCCTGGACCGGCTGGAGCGGCAGCTTTTCCTCGCGGTCTCGCCGACCACCGGCGTCGCGGCGATCCGCGCATCGGAGGCCAATCTCGTCTCCTCCTATATCCAGCGGGCGCGACGGACCCAACCCGAAGGCCGCGTGGTCGTCTCCAGCGCCGAGGGCATCTGCGCTCCGATCCGGGTCGAGGATGGCGATGTCATCGTCATCCCCGAGCGGTCGCAGACCGTGCTGGTCGCCGGCGAAGTCACCGCGCCGCATGCGGTGGTCTGGCGGCCGGAGATGCGGCTGGCGGATTATGTCCGCCAGGCAGGCGGCTTCACCGGTCGCGGCAACGAAGGCTCGATCATGATCCGCCGAGCGAGCGGCGAGCTGGTGCTGGATCCGCAGCAGCCGCCCCGGCCGGGGGATGAGCTGATCGTCCTGCCGCGGTTGGATCCCAAGGCCTTCCAGATCGGCAGCGATTTGCTGGGGCTGATCTACCAGATCGCGGTATCGACCCGGATCTTCCTTTAGCGTGTTAGTACGGGGCGAGGCTGCGACCTCGCCCCTTCGGGCTTCGGCAAAGGCGCTAAACTGGATTGTCGGCGCGACCGCAGTCGTCAGCCTAGTGCTGGCGCAATCGCAGGACGGCTCGAATTTGGTGGCAAGCGACTTCGGGGTATTTGACTAGGGCCAGTACCTGGGACCCGGCCCCTCCCCTCTCAGGAAGCCAGTCGAGGCAGGGCCGCGCGCTCGAGATAGTCCAGCCGGCTGGCCAGGTCGTCCCGGCGGCAGACCATCAGGCTGCGTAGGCCGATACCAACCAGGCGTGGGTCGCCGGGGGCCGGTGTGATGCCGGGTCCGTTTTCGAATTCGATCTCGAGTTCCGCGTCGCCGGCAGCCTCGATCTCCAGCATGCAGAACAGCGCTTCGCCGGCCGCAGCCTGCAGCGTGCGGAAGGTGCCGGTGGGGCCGCCGGCGACCTGAGCGCGGACGCGGAAGGCAATCGCCTGCGGCGGCGCCAGCAATTCGAGATAGACCCGTAGGCGCGCCCGCGGCAGTCCACGCTGCAGCGGCAGGTACAACAGGCTCTGACCCGGCAGGGTCCAAACGCCCCAATCCTCCAGCCGGGACCAACCGGGCCCATCGCGCAGAACATCGGCGATCGCCATGGCAAGGCTTGGCTCGGGTCCCGGCAGCAGGCGCAGCGCATGCACCTCGCCCAGTTGGAATTCGAGATGGTCGCGTGGCGTGGAGACCGGGGTCTCGCCGGACTGACGCACCACGCTGAGGACCTGCCCGGCGACCTCCGACCAGGACCGCAGAGCCGGCGCGGTGGCAATGGTAGCTTCCTGCGCAATGCGGAAGCCCGGCTCGAAAAGCAGCCGTTCCAGCTTCCCGATCAGGTCGGGTTCGCTCTGCGGAGCGAAGTAGACTGTGCCGATGCCGCCGGCTTCCCGCAGGGAGGAATGGTCGGGCACCAGGGGAACCTTGCCATGCGCCAGACTCTCGGTGACGGGCAGGCCCCAGCCTTCATAATAGCTGTTGTAGAGGGTGAAGAGGCAGCCGCCGTAGAGCGCGTTAAGCTCGGTATCGGGCACGCCATGCAGCAGATGGACCTTGGCCCGCAAGGCAGCGGAGTTTTGGTGCAGCCGCAACGCCGCCTCCGCCAACCAACCGCGCTTGCCGACGCAGACGAGGTCCGGCACCGCTTCGGGACCATGCTTGCGCAGCAGGGCCAACCAGGCTCCGAAGGCCAGCATGTGATTCTTGCGTGATTCCAGGGTGCCGACAAAAAGCACGTAAGGCTTCCGCGTCACGCCGGCTGATACAGCCGGGGAGAGCGATTCCGTCGCATTCAGCGGGACCGGGAAACAGGGAATCGAACGGCCCGGCAGAAGCTTGCGCTGAAGCCGCAGGAAATCCGCCTGGGTACAAATCGAATTGGTCAGGACAGCATCGGCATGCAGGCAGAGTGCGGCGAACCAGCGGGCGAAGTCATCGACCAGCGCTGCCGAGCAATGCTCCGGCACCAACAGCGGGATGCAATCGTGGATGAAAGGAATGTAGCGCAACCCATGCTGCGCCTTGGCCTCCCGCACCACCCGCAGGTAGTCGGGGATCCACCAGGAGGTGCCGAGGTTCACGAGGCTGCATCCGGCGGCGAGGCCGAGCGGCAGGCCGTCCCGCAGCGTCTCCTGCACTGCCGCCAGTGCGGCCCGCCAGGCAGGGTCTGCGTGGGAGGTGCCTTCCCGTGAGAGAGCCGCCAGCCTCTCGAACAGCGGCTGCGGCACGGCCTTCCAAACGCCGGCTACCGGATCGAAACCGGCAACGACCAGCCCCGGGCCCATGCCGAGGGCTGCACGGATGATATTGAGCTGGACTCGCTGAATGCCGGTCGGCGCCCGGTTATGCTGGAAATAATCGAGCAGGTCCGAAGCATCGAAAACGATTTCGGCCGCGCCGGCGGGCTGCCCGGCAGCGATATGCGGGGTGAGGCTCGGACCAGGCGTCGGAAGCACGCCCGGTTCGGACATGATGGGATCGAGGGCCATGACCTCGGCCCGGGCGCCGGCATTCCCGGGGTCCAGCACCAGGGCGCGGGCATATTCCTCCAGCGCCTCCTCCTGCCGGTCCAGCCGCTTCAGCACGTGGCCGATCTGCAGATGGATATCGGCGTCCTCGGGCTGGAGCAGTTCAGCTTCCCGATAGGCGCGGAGGGCGGCTTCCGGGTCGCCAGCCTCCTTCACGCAGTGGCCGTATTGGACAAGAAGGGGCCAAGCCTCAGGCCGCAGGCGCAGGACCTCGGCATAGGCGGCGGCGGCTTCGGTCCAATGGCGAACATCCCGGAGCGCATCGGCCCGAGCCAGGATTTCATCCGCATCGGCGACTGCGCCTGGCGCATCCGCCCAAGAGATCATGTCCATCCGCTGGCTCCTGCCTCTGGTGGGCCGTGCTCGCGGCCTGACGCTGTTCGGCAGGAGATGGCTACCGCAAGCAGGACTCTCCCCGTAGATTTACCGGCAGGGGCTCATTCAAGCAAATGCGAGAATGGCGAGTAATACAATCGGCGACAGAAGCAGGAGCACGGCACTGGCACGCACCAGCAGGACCGCAAGGTCGACCATGCCCAGAGCCGCCACGCTGCGCAGCGGCATTGCCGTGTCAGCAACTTCTATGCCGCCAATCCTACCTGACGACCGTGCCACGTTTGGCTCCCGAACTGAATGGGCGATCTGGCACAGTGCCGCTTCGCCTCAGAGGCGATATCATCTTAGCATGAACAACCTGGAAATGATAAACGTCATCGTGGCTGCTCAAGATACCGTGTGCATGGAACCTGATCGTCCGTTTCCGGAAACGGCAGCATGACGCCGCTGCCCGCGCCCGGTCAGCCGCGCGTCTTCCTAGATGGATATAATCTGGCGCTTGACCAGGGCACCGGTGTGGCAACCTATGCGCGCAACCTGAGCTTCGCCCTGGGTCGGTTGGGTCTGCACACGGGTGTGCTCTATGGCACCCGCGCCGCACCGGCGCTGGATCCGCTGATCCGCGAAATCGCCTTTTTCGATGAAAGGGTCGGCACACCACCCCGCTGGCTGGTCGCCCTGCGCCGACTGCGGCGGATGCTGACCACCCCCTTCGGGGAGCTGGCAGTGCGGGTACCCATCACCGGCCAGGTCATCTCGACCACCTTCCGCGACCGGCTGCCGCATTTCGACGAGATCTGGAACGTGCAGGAGCTGTTCCAGCAGGCCCATGCACAGTACGGCATCTTCAAGCGGGAGTTGCGGGTGACCATCCCACAGCCGCCGCAGCTGATGCACTGGACCTATCCGCTGCCGCTGCGCGTGGTCGGCGCCCGCAACATCTACACCATGCATGACCTGGTGCCGCTGCGGCTGCCCTATACGACGCTCGACAACAAGCGCCGCTACTTCCGCATGAACCGCCGGCTCGGCCGCCGGGCCGATCATATCGTCACCGTCTCCGAGGCCTCCCGCAGGGATATCATCAACCTGCTGGGGGTGCCGGAGGAACGGGTGACCAATACCTACCAGGCCGTCGATATCCCTCGGAAATTCACCGAGGTATCCCCCGAGGCAGTCGCGGCGGAAATCCGCGGCAGCTTCGGACTGGAGCCGGGCGGCTATTGGCTGTTCTTCGGCGCGATCGAGCCGAAGAAGAATGTCGGCCGGATGATCCAGGCCTTCCTTGCCAGCGGGGTGGACGGGCCGCTGGTGATCGTCGGCAAGAAAGCCTGGAAGTCGGAGGACGAGCTGCGGCTCATCTTCGACGATCATATCCGCAGCATGGTGATGGAAGGCGGCATACTGCGGACGCGGCGCAAGATCATCCTGCTGGATTATGCTCCCTTCCGCCTGCTGGTGAACCTGATCCGCGGCGCGCGGGCAGTGCTCTTTCCCTCGTTGTACGAAGGCTTCGGCCTGCCGGCCTTGGAGGCGATGCTGCTGGGAACCCCGGTCATCACGTCCAATACCGCCTCCATGCCCGAGGTCGTGGGCGAGGCAGCGCTGACAATCGATCCCTATGACATCTCGGCCCTGGTCGAGGCGATCCAGGCGGTGGACCGGGACCCCGCGTTGCGGGACCGGCTGGCGGCTGCAGGCCCGGAGCGGGCCGCATTGTTCAGCCCGGAACGCTACGCCGCACGGCTTTCGGCACTCTACGGCCAGCTTGGGGTCAAGATGAGCCAGAGGTCCTAGGTGCATGAATGTGCAGCAGAACAACCTTGGGTTATGTTACTGCGTTTTTCGGTAAGATTTTGGTGGCAGATCGCAGCGGCTCTGACGTGGGTCCATCACGACGCGCAGTTGTTTCGCTTATCAAGAGAACTTGAAGCCACTTCGTCCGCCGCTGCGCTACATCACGAATGGCCGAAGCGTGTCAGACCCACCCATCCGGTTGGTGGCACCGGCACGGGTCGAATGGAGCAGCGATGGACCAGGCTCTGATGCTGAACAGGCTTCGCATCTTGGTAGCGGAAGACGAACCGCTGGCGGCCATGGTCATCGAGGACGCTCTTACCGAATATGGCCATACCGTCCTGCTCGCCGCCGATGGTGAGGAGGCCATGCGGCTGGCCGAGACCGGCAGCTTCGACGTGCTGGTCACCGATCTGGCCATGCCGCGAATGACAGGCTGGGAGCTGATCCCCCGCCTGCGGGCCGAGAGACCTGATCTCCCGGTGGTGGTGATGACCGGCTTCCTGCCGCCCAATGGCCAGAACTTGCTGCAGTCGGCGGCTGGCCGGCCCCTGGCGCTGCTTCTGAAGCCTTTCGAGATTGACGACCTGACCAGCGCCATCCGCCAGGTGGCTGCGGACTCCAAGCCGCAGGCCAATCTCCTCGAGCTGCACTGAAGCGGCGCCCTGGCCTAATGCGCCAGGAAGTTGCGAATCCGTTCCCCGACCGGCGCCATGCCGACCACGCCGTTCAGATGGCCAAGTGGTCCGGCGAGTTCTGCAGTGTCCACCTGCTTGCCCGCGTTGCGTAGCGCACCGATGAACTCCCCAACCCCTTCCGACAGGAAGACCCGATCGGTCAGGGCCGAGATGACCAGCCAGCGGGCCGGGCCACCGGCCAGCGCTGCGCCGAAGCCCGGGTATTCGTTCAGGAAAAGCTGGTTCGCCCGGACCATGTAGAGGAAGGCATTGGCGTCCGAGGTTCGGGCCCGTGCCGCCGCCGCCTCATCCAGCCAACGTTCGATGGCGAATCGATCGCCTATGCGCCGGGCGGGATCCTGGCCCTCAGCCACGCGTCGGTCGAATTGACGGGCCCAGACGCGGTCGCGCGCATGCAGGGTGACAATCTTCCAGGCCTCCGCGAGTCCGCGCAGGGGCAGTTCGCGTCCCTGGCCATAATAGTCGCCCTCGCGCCAATTCGGATCGAGCCGGATCGGGCTCTCCCAAAGATCGAGCCAGCCCTGCATCCAGGCGTCGATATCGGCGGCGATCACCGGCATCACCCGATCGATGAAGGCGGGATAGGCCGCGGCCCATTCGATGCTCTGCAGCCCGCCGTTGGAAGGGCCGGCGACCAGTGCCAGCCGCTTCACGCCGAGGCTGTCCAGCAGCCGCTTCTGCGTCTCCACGAAGTCCCGCATGGAAACGACCGGGAAGCTCATGCCATAAGGCCGGCCGGTATCCGGATTGATGCTGGCCGGGCCGGTGGTGACAGTATTCACATCCGGCACGTTCACATTGACCAACGTATCAACCGAGACGACGAAATACCGGTCCGTATCGATCGGCTTGCCAGGACCGATGATCGCGTCCCAGTAGCCGGCTGGTCCATTGGCCGCAAGACGGCCGAAGGCGTGGCTATTGCCGCTGAAAAAATGGCAGATGAGGATGGCATTGGTGCCTTCCGCATTGAGCTGGCCCATCGTCTGATAGCCGAGGCGGAGATTGCCGATCCGACCACCGCCGCGGGTCTCGTAGGCACCGCCTTCGAAGACACGTTTCTCCACAACATCCTGTGCCAGACCTGGCCCGGCCCATAGCCCCAGCACCAGCGCAAGCGCCGCCCATCCCCGCCGCATGCATCATCTCCCTTCGACCTTGAGCCGCATGGTGACGAGGCGGCCCCGTCGCGGCAAGCGGCGAGGTTCTCGGTTGGGATCGCGGCGCGGTTGTGTCCGGCTTGCGGCAGTATCGCGAAATGCAAGCGGATGCCGTTGCGCCCCTACCGCCAGCCGCATAGCCTTCCCTGGTTAGCGCCCCATGTCTGAGCGCGTCGTCCGGCAAGGCCTGGGCCCCCGGTAACGCCCCAGCGAAGAAGGCGCGGCTAAACTTGGGGGGCTACTGTCTTATGATAGCGACTTTGTTGCTCGTGATCGTTTTGGGCGGTTTGTCTATCGCCTATGGCGTGGTCACCGCCAAACAGGTGATGGCCCTGGATGCCGGCACGGCCCGGATGCAGGAAATCGCCCAGGCGATCCAGGAAGGTGCGCAGGCCTATCTGAAGCGTCAGTACATGACCATCGGCGCCGTCGGCGTGGTGCTCTTCGTGCTGCTCTTCATCTGGCTCGGCATCGGGGTGGCCATCGGCTTCCTCATCGGCGCGGTACTGTCCGGCCTTGCCGGCTTCATCGGCATGAATGTCTCGGTGCGGGCCAATGTCCGGACGGCGCAGGCCTCCAGCCAGTCGCTGGCGGCGGGCCTCGACGTCGCCTTCAAGTCCGGCGCCATCACCGGCATGCTGGTCGCCGGCCTCGCCCTCCTCGGGGTCGCCATCTACTTCTTCATCCTCGTCGTGATCGGCGGCCATGCGCCGAACAGCCGGCCGGTGATCGACGCGCTGGTGGCGCTCGGCTTCGGCGCCTCGCTCATCTCCATCTTCGCCCGGCTCGGCGGGGGCATCTTCACCAAGGGTGCCGATGTCGGTGGCGACATGGTCGGCAAGGTCGAAGCCGGGATTCCGGAGGACGACCCCCGCAACCCGGCGACCATCGCCGACAACGTGGGCGACAATGTCGGCGACTGCGCCGGCATGGCGGCCGATCTATTCGAGACCTATGCGGTCACCATGGTTGCCACCATGGTCCTGGCGGCCATCGCCTTCCCGGCCGATATGCTGGCGCTCGGCATGCTCTATCCGCTGGCCATCGGTGCGGTCTGCGTCGTCACCTCGATCATCGGCACCTATTTCGTCAAGCTGCCGGCCAGCCAGTCCATCATGGGCGCCATGTATCGCGGCTTCATCGTCGCCGGGGTGCTGTCCCTGATCGTGCTGCTGCCGCTGACCTACCTGGTCTTCGGCAGCGGCAGCATCACGGCCGCCGGGGCGACCTTCACGGCCTGGTCGCTGTTCCTGTGCGGTACGGTCGGGCTGGTGGTGACCGGCCTGATCATCGTGGTGACGGAATACTATACCGGGACCAATTTCCGCCCGGTGCAGGCCATCGCCGAGAGCTCGGTCACCGGGCACGGTACCAATGTCATCCGCGGCATCGCGGTGAGCATGGAAAGCACCGCCATCCCGGCGCTGATCATCATCTTCGGCGTGCTGTTCAGCTACAACCTGGCGGGGCTCTATGGCATCGCCATCGCCGTGACCACCATGCTGGCCCTCGCGGGTGTCGTGGTCGCGCTGGATGCCTTCGGACCGGTGACGGACAATGCCGGCGGTATCGCCGAAATGGCCGGGCTGCCGAAGGAAACCCGCGTCACGACGGATGCACTGGATGCCGTCGGCAATACCACCAAGGCCGTGACCAAGGGCTATGCCATCGGATCGGCGGGGCTCGGCGCACTGGTTCTCTTCGCGGCCTATACCCAGGATCTCACCTACTTCGCCAACAACGCCACGACCTATCCCTATTTCGCCGGGATGGGCGCGCTGACCTTCAGCCTGACCAGCCCATACGTGGTGGTCGGACTGCTGTTCGGCGGCGCGCTGCCCTTCCTGTTCGGCGGCATGGCGATGACGGCGGTCGGCCGCGCGGCGATGTCGGTGGTCGAGGAAGTGCGGCGCCAGTTCCGGGAGAAGCCGGGCATCATGGCCGGCACCGAGAAGCCGGACTATGCCCGGGCGGTCGACATCCTGACCAAGGCCGCCATCAAGGAGATGATCATCCCCTCGATGCTGCCGGTGCTGTCGCCGCTGGTCTGCTACTTCGGCATCCAGGCCATCGCCGGCAAGGCCGCCGGCTTCGAGGCGCTGGGCGCCATGCTGCTCGGCGTCATCGTCACCGGCTTCTTCGTCGCGGTCAGCATGACCACCGGCGGCGGCGCCTGGGACAATGCCAAGAAGTACATCGAGGAAGGCCATCACGGCGGCAAGGGTTCGGAGGCGCACAAGGCCGCCGTCACCGGCGATACCGTGGGCGACCCCTACAAGGACACCGCCGGGCCGGCGGTGAACCCGATGATCAAGATCACCAATATCGTCGCGCTGCTGCTGCTGGCCGTGCTGGCGCATAGCTGACGCAAAAAGGGCCGGCGGATCACTCCGCCGGCCCCCTTCAGGCGTTCAGGCCAGGCTCAGCGCCCGGCCCGGACCAAGGCCAGGATGCCGCGCTGCGGCTTGCCCGAAGCATCGGCGATCCGCTTGTCCTGTGCCTCGATCTCTGTCCGCGCCGGATCGTCGCCGTCCAGGCCACCGAGCAACTCGGTCGGAACCTTGCGGTTGGAGGCGCGGGTGCCATCGGCATAAGACACGTCGAAAAGTACGTATTTTCCATCGTCGCGGCGCTTGGCCATCGTCTTTGTCCTATTTGTCCTGCGGCACCGGCTCGTCGTCCGGCGGCAGGGTGCCCTCGGGCTCAGGCGGCAGGCCCAGGCCCTCGCGCTCAGCCTTGCGGCGGGCGACAGCTTCCTCGCGCTCGCGCTGCTTGGCTTCCTGCTTGGCCTGCTTGCCGCGATTGATCTCGGCCCGCTGCTGGCCGTAATTCGGTCTGCGTGCCATCGGCGCCTCTTGTATCGCCCGGCCTATGGCCTGGACTGGTCACGGCGTCAGCCGAAGAGTGCGGGCGGGCCTACGCGCAATTGGCTTTCCAGCACGATTCGCTCATGCCCGTCCTTCTGGTGCTTCACACGATATTCCCGGTCATTCGCCGGGCCGGGAAGCTGCCGCACTACCGTGTAGAGACCGCGCGGCACATTGCCATCGAAGCGCCCGGCGATGAACTCGACGTGCTGCCCAATGGTATAAAGATGCGTCGCCATGAGTCCCTCCCGACAATGCGGAGATGGGCCGGGTCCCGGCCGCCCGAAGGCAGGCCAAGCCCGGCCCAGGCAACTCAGTCGAGCTTCAGGTTGCAAGCGGAGAGCTTGCCCTGCTGGCCGCGCTGAACGTCGAAGCTGAGACGCTGGCCGTCATTCAGGCCCTGGAGGCCCGAGCGCTGCACGTCGGAAATGTGAACGAAAACGTCAGCGGTGCCGTCCTCGGGCTGGATGAAGCCGTAGCCCTTGGTTGCGTTGAACCACTTAACAGTGCCGGTAGACATGCGGGGAATCCCATCATGCAAGGGTGCCGCCCCACGCCATCGCGGGACGGGCCAATCTGCCTTTGAGGGACGGAAACCAGGCTCGGGCCCCGGGGGGCAATCGAAACAGGCCGAACCAGACGGGTTGACGGCGCTCATATGGGCCTTTGCAAGCCGCCGCACAATGCTTTCCTGCGGCTTGTCGCGCAGCCGCAAGATTAGGGCCGTCAACCCAGCCGCAGGCGGGGCGGAATCGGCAGGCCGAGGTGCAGCGGGACGTGCCAGACTTCGCGCACGGTGCGTAATTTACCGAATCCAGCCGCCAGATAGTTCGGCAGGGCACGGGGATGGTCCGCGGTGCAGGTATTCACGGTGAAGGCGCGGGTACCCTCGGCCCACCCATCCTCGATTGCCTGGCGCAGGAAGGCACAGCCGAGTCCCGATCCCACCGCATGCGGCATCAGCCCGAAATACGACAGGTTCACCAGCGGCTTGTTCCGCCGGTCGATCTCGTAGAAACCGGCCGGCTCGCCGTCCCGGTAAAGCACGTGGATGCTGACCGCCGGGTCGCGCAGGATGCGCGCGAGTTCGTTGTCGCTCAGCGTCCGGCGCAACCACCAGACATGCTCATGGCCAACCGTGTCATAGAGATAACGATAGAAACCGACCGAGCAATGGGTGGCGACCGCCATCCGCAACCCGGGCGGCAGACCCGGCCAGCTTTCCGCTGGCCGCCGGTCCATCCGCAGAAAGGTGACATCGACGGCAACCGCCGTGGTGCGGTCGGCCGCCAGGCTCACGGCGCGCGCTCCGCGACAGGGCTCATCTCAGTTATCCAGGAAGCTGCGCAGCTTCCGGCTCCGGCTGGGGTGCTTCAACTTGCGCAGCGCCTTGGCCTCGATCTGCCGGATACGCTCGCGGGTGACGTTGAACTGCTGGCCGACCTCTTCCAGCGTGTGGTCGGTGTTCATGCCGATGCCGAAGCGCATGCGCAGCACCCGCTCCTCGCGGGGGGTGAGGCTGGACAGGACCCGCGTTGTCGCCTCGCGCAGATTGGACTGGATGGCGGCATCGAGCGGAATGATCGCCGCCTTGTCCTCGATGAAGTCGCCCAGATGGCTGTCCTCCTCGTCGCCGATCGGCGTCTCAAGGCTGATCGGCTCCTTGGCGATCTTCAGGACCTTGCGGACCTTCTCCAGCGGCATGCCGAGCTTCTCGGCCAGCTCCTCCGGGGTCGGCTCGCGGCCGATCTCGTGCAGCATCTGCCGGCTGGTGCGGACCAGCTTGTTGATCGTCTCGATCATATGGACCGGGATGCGGATGGTCCGCGCCTGGTCGGCGATGCTGCGGGTGATCGCCTGACGGATCCACCAGGTCGCGTAGGTGCTGAACTTGTAGCCGCGGCGATACTCGAACTTATCCACCGCCTTCATCAGGCCGATATTGCCTTCCTGGATCAGATCCAGGAACTGCAGGCCGCGGTTGGTGTATTTCTTGGCGATGGAGATGACCAACCGCAGATTGGCCTCGATCATTTCCTTCTTGGCCTGAGTCATGTCCCGCTCGCCGCGCGAGACGGTGGCATAGACCCGACGGAATTCAGGCACCGGCAGGTTGGTATCCTGCACGATGGCGGAAAGCTGGCCGCGCACCGCCTCCACATCCTCCCGCGAACGGGTGATGAACATCTTCCAGGACTTGCCAGGCAGCTTGGCCAGCCGGTCGAACCAGGCCGGATCCAGCTCCGAGCCGCGCCAATGCTGGAGGAATTCCTCCCGCTTGACCTTCGACTGCTCGGCGATCCGCAGCACCTGGCCTTCGAGCGCGGTCTGCTTGCGGTTCAGCAGCTTCAGCTGCTCGACCAGCTCCTCGATCCGGTTGTTGTGCAGGTGCACCTTCTGGACCAGGGCGACGATCTCGGCACGGGTCTTCTCGTAGGTCTTCTCGGAGCGGCTCTGCAGCTCCTCGCCCGCGGTATAGGCCTCCATGCGCTTGAGCTGGAGCTTCTGCAGCTTGGCATAGCCCTGCTCGATCGCCTCGAAGGCGGCCAGCGCCTCCGGCTTCAGCTTCTCCTCGAGGGCCGAAAGGGACAGGCCGAGCCCCTCGCCTTCCTCGCCTTCCTCGAATTCCTCGTCCGGGTCGGGCGGGGCGGCGCCTTCCGGGCTATCGGCGGCGGCGGTCGCCTCCAGGTCGATCACGTCGCGCAGCAGCATGCGGCCACCGCGGACGGCGTCGTGCCAGCCGATGATCGCCTTGAAGGTCTGCGGGCTTTCGCAGAGCCCGCCGATCATCATGTCGCGGCCGGCCTCGATCCGCTTGGCGATGGCGATCTCGCCCTCACGCGAGAGCAGCTCGACGCTGCCCATCTCGCGCAGGTACATCCGGACGGGGTCATCGGTACGGCCGAGGGTCTCCTCGTCGACGTTGCCGCCCGATTCCTCCTCGTCCTTCTCTTCCTTGTCCTCGGACGCCGGCTTGGCGACGGCCACCGCCTCACCGTCCTCGGTCTCCTCGGATTCGACCACGTTGATGCCGATCTCGCTCAGCATCGCCATGGTGTCCTCGATCATCTCGGAGGAGACCTGTTCGGAGGGCAGGGCCGAGTTCAGCTCGTCGTAGGTGACGTAGCCACGCTCCTTCCCGCGGGCGATGAGCTTCTTGACCGCGGCAGTCATGGTATCGAGCAACACGCCCTCCACCACTTCGTCGCGCGTCTCGACCGTATCCGTACCACCCGCGGTCTTGCTCGCCATGCCTCAGCTCCATGAATCAGACAGGCGACCCGGCCAGCGGGACGCCTGTTCAAATGCCTCTATACTAAGGCGTCACCTGCACCCGCATCGCTCGACTGGTCGACTTCACCGCCCCGGACCGCCGAGAGAACCATGACCAGCCGGGTGATCCGAACGGATGCGGCGCGCATGACGGCCTCATCGCCTTGGCGATAAGCCTCCTCGCACTGATGCTTGGCTTTGGCTATGTCAGCCACCAAATCTGCCTCGCCTCGCAACAACCCGAAGAAATGCCACCAGCCATCAAGTGCGTCCTTCGGTTGGGCCTCGGGATGCGCCGCCTGGCAAAGGCCTGCGCCCCGTATCACCCAGGTCAAGCCAGAATCGAGTTCAGCCTGCCGCAGGTGGTCCATCAAACCGTCAGAGTCAAGGACGTCACTTCTCGACAACCAGCCGAGCAGCCCCTGGCGCAACGCCTCGCAGTCCCCCTGCGGCATGTCGACCACGCCCAGCGCCTCCTCCACCTCCGGCAGGAGGGCGGGATGGCGGATCAGGATGGCGAGCAGGTTGCGTGCCCGCTCCAGCCGGATGGCAGGCTGATCGATCGGCACCCGGCGCAGGCCGGCGATACTGGCCAGCTCCCCGGGGCGCCCGCGCGGGGTCCAGGCCGGCCGCGACTTGCCGGCCTGGCCGAAGGCAGGCCGCTGGCTGCGGCCGGAGGCGAAGAGCCGGTCCAGCAGGCTGCGCCGGTACTCGGCGGCCAGCGCCTTGTCGGGAATGGTCCGCGCGGCCTCCTCCAGCCGGTTGCGCAAGCCGGCACGCTGTTCCGGCGTCACCGGAGGCGTGGGCCCCGCCAGCAGGTCGAACAGCGCGACCGACAGTGGCTTGGCCGCATCCAGCACGGCCTGGAAGGCGGACGGGCCACCCTTGGCGACCAGGGTATCCGGGTCGTCGCCCCCGGCTATCGTGGCGAGGCGCAGGCTGCGGTCCGGCGCCAGCAGCGGCAGCGCCAACTCGGCCGAGCGGGCCGCCGCCTTGGCACCGGCCGCATCGCCATCGAAGCAGAGCACCGGCTCGGGCGAGAGCTGCCAGAGCGCGTCCAGCTGCTCCGCCGTCAACGCGGTGCCGAGGGGCGCGACCGCGGCACCGAAGCCTGCCTGATGCAGGGCGATGACATCCATATAGCCCTCGACCACCACCACGGTGCCGCCCCGGAAGGCCCCTTCCCGCGCGAGATCGAGGCCATAGAGGCTCCGGCGCTTGGAGAACAACTCGGTCTCCGGTCCGTTGACGTATTTCGGCTGGCCATCGCCGAGGATGCGGCCACCGAAGCTGATGGTACGGCCGCGCCGGTCACGGATCGGGAAGATCACCCGGTTGAAGTACATATCGACCCAGCCTGCCTCCGGCCGGTCCGGATCCCGCGGCTTCATCAACCCGGCGGCTGCCAGCTGTTCCGGCGTGATCCCCTCGGCCTTGAGGTCGGCGGCAAGCGCCCCCCTGCCCTCCCCGGACCAGCCCAGTCCGAAACGCGCGATGGTCGCGTCGCTCAACCCGCGCCGCTTCAGATAGGCAAGCGCCTCACGCCCCTCGGGCAGAGCCAGGCGGCGGCGGAAGGCAGCCTCCGCCGCCGCGCAGACGCCATAGAGGTCCTTCGCCCGACGTTCCCGCTCGGCCGCCTGGGGCGTCGCCTTCGGCACCTCGAGGCCGGCCTCGCCGGCGAGCCGCTCCACGGCCTCGGGAAAGGCCGCGCCCTCGGTCTGCATGACGAAGCTGATGGCATCGCCATGAGCGCCGCAGCCGAAGCAGTGGAAGTGGTCGTCGTAGACGTAGAAGCTCGGCGTCTTCTCGTTGTGGAAGGGGCAGCAGCCCTTCCATTGGCGGCCATTGCGGATGAGGCGGGTCTTGCGGCCGATCAGCCCGTGCAGGGGCGTCCGGGCGCGCAATTCCTCGAGGAAGGCGGGCGGCAGGGCCATGTCCTGAGCCTAGACGCCCCCGCCTCAGCCGCCCAGCGCCGCTTTCACCAGCGGTCCGGCCTTCGCCATGTCCAGGCTGGCGGCATGCTTGGCCCGCAGCACGGCCATGACCTTGCCCATGTCCTTGATGCTGCCGGCACCGGCTTCCGCCACCGCGGCGGCAACCGCGGCCTGCGTCGCGGCCTCATCCATCTGTTGCGGCAGGAAGCCCTCGATGACGGCGATCTCCGCCGCCTCCTTGGCCGCCAGCTCGGGCCGGTTGCCCTGGGTATACATCTCGGCGCTTTCCCGCCGGCTCTTCACCATGCCCCGCAGCATGGCGACGATCTGCTCGTCCGGCACCTTCTCCGTGGCGGGACGGGCGGCGATGTCCACATCCTTCAGCTTGGCCATGATCATGCGGATGGCCGAGGTACGGGGCGCATCCTTGGCGAGCATCGAGGCCTTCATCGCTTCGGTGAAGCGGCTGCGCAGGTCGTCGGCCATGGGACAGTCTCCGATACGGGACAAAAAAGGGTGGGCGCTGTAGCATGAGGAGGGAAGGCCTGGGAAAATTTTTCCCATTTCCTGCCAACACTGTCATCGCGCTTGAATTGGGAAACGCCTTCCCACATACCTGCCATCATGCGGACGGTCGAAGACATCATTGCCTTGCTCGGTGGCCCTGAGGCCGCTGCGGCGCGTTGCAGCATCGGGACCGAGGCTGTGCGCAAGTGGCGCCAGGCCCGGGCCATTCCGCCTCGCCACTGGCCGGCCATCCTCGCCGCCACCGGCCTGCCGTTGAACGAACTGCCAGGCGCGCCCCCTGAAACCCGCCATGAACCGAGAGCGGAGACGCCCATGTCCCAGGACCCCACCATGGCCGCAACCCCGGTGGGCGATGCGCCGGGCGGCGCACCCGAGGGTGCAACGGCCTGCCTCGTGCTCGGCGACGGCAGCGTCTTCTGGGGCCGCGGCTTCGGCGCCTTCACCCCTCCGGGCGCCGCGCCGGTGGCCGAGGTCTGCTTCAATACCGGCATGACCGGCTATCAGGAGACCCTGACGGATCCCTCCTATGCCGGGCAGATCATCACCTTCACCTTCCCGCAGATCGGCATCGTCGGCGCCAATGCTGAGGACCTCGAGGCGACGACACCCGCGGCGCGCGGGCTGGTGGTGAAGCAGGACCTGACGGAGCCGGCGAATTACCGGGCCACGCGGCATCTGGACGATTGGCTGAAATCACACGCGATCCCCGGCATCTCGGGCCTCGATACCCGCGCGCTGACGCTTCGCATCCGTGACGGCGGGGCGCCGAATGGCGTGCTGTGCTTCCCTGCCGACGGCACCTTCGACCTCGTGGCGCTGCGTGCCCAGGCCGCCGGCTGGTCCGGGCTGGAAGGCATGGATCTGGCCAAGGAGGTGTCCTGCCGCCAGGCCTATGGCTGGAACGAGACCACCTGGGCCTGGCCCGAAGGCTTCGGCCGGCAGACGGCGCCGAAGCACAAGGTGGTCGCGGTCGATTACGGCGCGAAGCGGAATATCCTGCGCTGCCTCGCGGCGGCCGGCCTCGACGTGACAGTGGTCCCGGCGACGGCGACGGCGGAGGAGATCCTCCGGCATGCGCCGGATGGCGTTTTCCTCTCGAATGGCCCCGGCGATCCGGCGGCGACCGGCGCCTATGCGGTACCCGCCATCCAGGGCGTGCTGGACAAGGGCGTGCCGATCTTCGGCATCTGCCTCGGCCATCAGCTGCTGGGCCTGGCGCTGGGCGGCAGCACCTACAAGCTGGAACGCGGCCACCGGGGCGCCAATCAGCCGGTGAAGGACCTGACCACCGGGAAGGTCGAGATCACCAGCCAGAATCACGGCTTCGCGGTGGATGGCAAGACCCTGCCGGATACCGTCAGGATCACCCATGTCTCGCTCTTCGACGGCTCGAACGAAGGGCTTGCGGCAACCGACAAGCCGGCCTTCTCGGTGCAGTACCACCCGGAAGCATCGCCGGGGCCGAGCGACAGCCATTACCTGTTCCACCGCTTCGTCGACCTGATCGAACAGCACAAGGCATGAGCGGTCGGCAGCCCCGCGCGCTGCTGGCCAATGCCGAATTCGCGGTGGTGGCCGGCTCGGAGCTGGTCCTGCTGGAACTGGCGGAGGAGCTGCTCGGCCGTGGCTGGGCCTGCGACCTCCTGGCGTGGTCGATGGCCGACCCGATGCAGGCCATGGCCCGGCAGGCCGGGCTGGGCCTGCTGCACGACCCCGCCGCGGCGCGTCCGCTGGACTACGACCTGGTCTGGATCCAGAACCGCATGGAAGCGGTGATGGACTACGCCCCGGCGCCGGAGGAAGCGCCGCGCACCCTGTTCGCCTTCGCCCATCTTGACCGCGACTGGAGCTTCGCCCAGCCCGGCGTGCTGGCCGAGGGGCTGCTGGGCGGCGCGTTCCTGGTAACCTCGGAACGCGCGGTCGAGCGGGTCGCCGCCGGCGGCCTGCCGCGCGGGCGCATCCGGATGTTCCGCAACGCCGCCCCGGCCGCCTTCGAGCAGCCGGCCCCGCCCCCCGTCGCCACGCCGGCCCGCATCCTGCTCGTCAGCAACCACGCCCCGCCCGAGTTGCTGGAGGCCTGCTCCCTGCTGCGGGCCGCCGGCACCGAGGTCAGCCATCGCGGGCTCGGCGGCGATGTCGAGGACAGCCGCGTCACCCCCGTCGACCTGGCCTGGGCGGATGCCGTCGTCAGCATCGGCAAGACCGTGCCCTATGCCCTGCGCGCGCGCCGGGCCGCCTATGTCTACGACCATTTCGGCGGCCCGGGCTGGCTGCTGGATGCCAATTTCGCGGCCGTGGCCGAACGCAATTTCAGCGGCCTCTGCTGCGGCCGCCGGCTCGACGCCGCCGCCATCCAGGCCGAGATCCTGACCGGCTACCCGGCGGCGGCCGCCGCCGCCGCCGCGCATCCGCCGGAGCGGCTGGTGGCCTTCCACCTTGAGCGGATCGTCGATGAGGTGCTGGCGCTGGCCGCCGCGGCGCCGACGCCGGCCGAGCACCGCGCCGCCCTGGCGCCGCATG
Organism: Belnapia sp. AC561; assembly: GCF_979252845.1. Taxonomy (NCBI): domain Bacteria; kingdom Pseudomonadati; phylum Pseudomonadota; class Alphaproteobacteria; order Acetobacterales; family Roseomonadaceae; genus Belnapia; species Belnapia sp. AC561. Next base: position 273,241 of record NZ_CEEDBP010000001.1, on the reverse strand, counting down.
CGGTGATGCTGCGGGCGGAACGCCACCTGGCCCATGCGGCCGGCAGCTACTTCGCCGGCTGGCGCCATGCCCACCGGATCCTGCACGCCCCCCGGGCCGCAGCACCATGACGACGAACCACCAGGGCGGGAGCACACCAGCCATGCCGAGCAGCTTCGACCTCACCGGCCGTGTCGGCCTCGTCACCGGCGGCAACGGCGGCATCGGTCTCGGCTTCGCCCGCGGCCTGGCCAAGGCCGGCGCCGCGGTCATGGTCGCCGGCCGCGACGCGGCGAAGAATGCCGCCGCCGTCGCCGAGCTACGGGCACTCGGCGCCGAGGCCGATGCCGTGGTCGTGGACGTCACCGAGGAGGCCAGCATCAAGGCCATGGTCGCGGCCACCGTCACCCGCTTCGGCCGGCTCGACGTGCTGGTGAACAATGCCGGGATCAACATCCGCAACCGGCCGGAGGCCTACGACCTCGCCGACTGGCACAAGGTCATCGCCACCAACCTGACCAGCGCCATGCTGGCGGCCAAGGCGGCGCATCCGCACCTCAAGGCCGGCGGCCATGGGCGCGTCATCAACAACGGCTCCATGCTGTCGATCTTCGGCCTGCCGCTGCACATCGCCTATGCCTCCTCGAAGGGCGGCGTGGTGCAGCTGACCAAGTCGCTCGCCGTTGCTTGGGCGGCCGACGGCATCACCGTGAACTGCATCCTGCCGGGCTGGATCGACACCGACCTGACCCGCAAGGCCCGCAGCGACATGCCCGGGCTGAACGACAACGTCATGGCCCGCACGCCCAAGGGCCGCTGGGGCAGCCCGGCGGATTTCGAGGGCATCGCCGCCTTCCTCGGGTCGGATGCCAGCGCCTTCGTCACCGGCGTCGCCATCCCGGTGGATGGCGGCTTCTCGGTCCACGGCTGAGCCGTGCCCACCGTCGACGCCCTGCTGGTCTTCGCTGCCCTGTCGCTCGGCCTCGCCCTGACGCCGGGGCCGAACATGCTCTACCTCGTCTCCCGCTCGCTGGCGCAGGGGACCGGGGCGGGGATGGTCTCGCTGCTCGGCTGCCAGGCGGGCTCGCTCACCATCATGCTGGCGGCGGCGGCCGGCATCACCGCGGCGCTGCTCGCCATCCCCCATGCCTGGGACATCCTGCGGCTGGGCGGCGCGGCCTATCTGCTGTTCCTCGCCTGGCAATGCGTACGTACCGGCGGCCAACCGCTGTTTGCGCCGCGGGCGATGCCGCGCGAGCCGGCCGGGCGGCTGTTCGCGGTCGGCGCCGCCACCGCCGCGCTGAACCCCAAGGTGGCGCTGTTCTACATGGCGGTGCTGCCGCCCTTCCTCGACCCGGCGCGCGGCTCGCCCTTTCTCCAGGCGGCCATCCTCGGTGCGGTGCAGATCGCCATCTGCACGGCCTTCGACGCCGTCCTGGTCTGGGGCGCCGCCGGCACCGCCCGCTTCCTCGGCACCCGCCCGGGCTGGATGGCGGCGCAGCGCTGGGTGCTCGGCGCCGCGCTCGGGCTGCTGGCGCTGAAGCTGGCGACGGAGAGCCGGGCCTGATGCCCTTCCCCGCCCTCGTCATCCTTGCCCTCGCCTATTCCGGCCTGGTGCTGGCGACGCTCGCGCATGCGTTGCGGAAGGTCATGCCGGCACCGCGGGCGGTGCTGGTCGCCTTCGCCATCTCGGCGGTGGTGCATACCGCGAGCACCTTCCTCGGCACCGAACAGGACCGCTGGTTCACCCTCAGCCTGTTCTGGCTGCTGCCGCACCTGCTCTTCGTGCCGGTCCTGCTGCTGGCCGCCCGGTACCAGCGGCCATGATCCTGCACTCGGCGCTGATCACCGGGCTGATCGGCACGCTGCTGTCGCTGCTCGCCTGCGTCGCGCTGCGCCGGCGCGGCCGGCCGCGGCTGCTGGCGGCGCTGCTGGGCCCGGCCGTCTCGCTGGTCGCCCAGCTCGTGCTGGCCTCGCTCGCCATCGGCATCGCCGTCGCGCCGCGCGCCGCCATCGACGCAATGCTCTTCGCCGCCCCGCTGCAGCTCGCGCTGCACCTGCCCATCCTGCTGGCCCTGCTCGCCTGGGCCGCCCTCCCCCGCCGCGCCGCCTGACCTGGAGCTCCCCATGCCGAAACGCACCGACATCAAGTCCATCCTCATCATCGGCGCCGGCCCGATCGTCATCGGCCAGGCCTGCGAGTTCGACTATTCCGGCGCCCAGGCCTGCAAGGCGCTCCGGGCCGAGGGCTACCGCGTCATCCTGGTGAACTCGAACCCGGCGACGATCATGACCGACCCGGGCCTGGCGGACGCCACCTACATCGAGCCGATCACCGTCGAGATGGTCGAGAAGATCATCGCCAAGGAACGCCCCGACGCGCTGCTGCCGACCATGGGCGGGCAGACCGCGCTGAACACCTCGCTCAAGCTGGCCGAGGCCGGCACCCTGGCGAAATACGGCTGCGAGCTGATCGGCGCCAAGGCAGAGGTCATCGACAAGGCCGAGGATCGGCTGAAATTCCGCGATGCCATGACCAAGATCGGCATCGAGAGCCCGAAATCCGCCGTCGCCCACACGATGGACGAGGCCCGCGCCGCGCTCGAGCTGGTCAAGCTTCCCTGCGTCATCCGCCCCAGCTTCACCCTCGGCGGCACCGGCGGCGGCATCGCCTACAACCGCGAGGAATTTGAGCAGATCGTCGCCTCCGGCCTCGATGCCTCGATGACCACCGAAGTGTTGGTCGAGGAAAGCGTGCTCGGCTGGAAGGAGTACGAGATGGAGGTGGTCCGCGACACCGCGGACAACTGCATCATCATCTGCTCGATCGAGAACCTGGACGCCATGGGCGTCCATACCGGCGACAGCGTCACCATCGCCCCGGCCTTGACCCTGACGGACAAGGAATACCAGCGGATGCGCGATGCCAGCATCGCCTGCCTGCGGGAAATCGGCGTCGATACCGGCGGCTCCAACGTGCAGTTCGGCATCAACCCGGTCGATGGCCGCATGGTGGTCATCGAGATGAACCCGCGCGTCAGCCGTAGCAGCGCCCTGGCCTCCAAGGCGACCGGCTTCCCGATCGCCAAGGTCGCCGCCAAGCTCGCCGTCGGCTACACGCTGGATGAGCTCACCAATGACATCACCATGGTGACGCCGGCCAGCTTCGAGCCGACGATCGATTATGTCGTGGTGAAGATCCCCCGCTTCACCTTCGAGAAATTCCCCGGCACCCCGGCGACCCTGACCACCAGCATGAAGTCGGTGGGCGAGGCCATGGCCATCGGCCGTTCCTTCGCCGAGGCCCTGCAGAAGGGCCTGCGCAGCCTGGAGACGGGCCTCTCCGGCCTCGATGAGATCCCCGCCCCCGGCGACGGCAGCCACCAGGCCTTCCACGCGGCGCTGGCCACCCCCTGCCCCGACCGCATCGTCATGGCGGCGCAAGCCATGCGGGCCGGCATGACCGTCGAGGAGATCGCCGCGGCGACCCGCTTCGACCCCTGGTTCCTGCGCGAGGTCGAGAAGATCGTGGCCGCCGAGCGCGTGGTGCAGGCGGGAGGCCTGCCGAAGACGGCCAATGCGATGCGGGCGCTGAAGGCGCTCGGCTTCTCGGACAAGCGCCTGGCGCAGCTCGCGGCCGTCCCGGAGACGGCGGTGGAGGCACAGCGGCTGGCCCTGGACGTGCAGCCCGTCTTCAAGCGCATCGATACCTGCGCCGGCGAATTCGCGTCCGACACGCCGTATATGTACAGCACCTACGAAGGCAGCTTCGGCGTGCCGGATTGCGAGAGCCGTCCGACCGACCGCAACAAGATCATCATCCTCGGCGGCGGCCCGAACCGGATCGGCCAGGGCATCGAATTCGACTACTGCTGCGTCCATGCCTGCTACGCGCTGAAGGAAGCGGGCTTCGAGACCATCATGGTCAACTGCAACCCGGAAACGGTCAGCACCGACTACGATACGTCCGATCGGCTCTATTTCGAGCCGCTGACGGCGGAGGACGTGCTTTCCCTCATCCGCAAGGAACAGACCAAGGGCACGCTGCTCGGCTGCATCGTGCAATACGGCGGGCAGACGCCGCTGAAGCTCTCCCAGGCGCTGCACCGCGCCGGGGTGCCGATCCTCGGCACCTCGGCGGAGGCCATCGATATCGCCGAGGACCGCGAGCGCTTCCAGCATCTGCTGAAGGGCCTCGGCCTGCGCCAGCCGCAGAACGGCACCGCCCGCACCCTGGATGAGGCGGCGGTGGAGGCCGAGCGCATCGGCTATCCGGTCGTGGTGCGGCCCAGCTACGTCCTCGGCGGCCGCGCCATGGAGATCGCCTGGAACCGCGAGCAGCTCATGCGCTTCGGCCTGGAGGCGGTGAAGGTCTCGGGCGAGAACCCGATCCTGATCGACCAGTACCTGGCCGATGCCATCGAGGTGGATGTGGATTGCGTCGCCGATGAGGATGGCACGGTCTATGTGGCCGGCGTCATGGAGCATATCGAGGAAGCCGGAATCCATTCTGGCGACAGCGCATGCTCCCTGCCGCCCTACTCGCTGCCGCCCGCCATCGTGACGGAGCTGAAGGCGGAAACCGAGGCGATGGCCAAGGCCCTGAAGGTCAAGGGCCTGATGAATGTTCAATACGCGGTCAAGGACAACGAGATCTTCGTCCTCGAGGTGAATCCCCGCGCCTCCCGCACCGTGCCCTTCGTCGCCAAGGCGACCGGCGTGCCGGTGGCCAAGATCGGCGCCCTGGTCATGGCCGGCCGCCGGCTCGGCACCTTCGACCTCGACGACAGCGCCATCAACCGGCATGTCGCGGTGAAGGAGGCGGTCTTCCCCTTCAACCGCTTTCCCCATGTGGATGTCATCCTCGGCCCGGAGATGAAGTCCACCGGCGAGGTCATGGGGCTGGACAGCAGCTTCGAGCGTGCCTTCGCCAAGGCGCAGCTCGGCGCCGGGGTGAAGCTGCCGCTGGCCGGCACGGTCTTCCTTTCGGTCAAGGACAGCGACAAGGCGGCGGCGGTGGTGCTGGCGCGCCGGCTGACCGAGATGGGCTTCACCGTCCTGGCGACCCGCGGCACGGCATCGCGGATCCGGGACGCCGGCCTGACATGTCAGGTGGTGAACAAGGTGCTGGAAGGCCGGCCGCATTGCGTGGACAGCATCAAATCCGGTGACATCCAGCTCGTCATCAATACGACCGGCGGCGGCCAGTCCGTCGCGGATAGTTTCGACATCCGCCGTTCCGCCCTGACCCAGGGCGTGCCGCATTACACCACCGCGGCCGGCGCCCGGGCAGCGGTGCATGCCATTGCCGCTCTGCGGGCCGGCACCCTTGATGTCGCCCCTCTGCAGTCCTACTTTAACCGTTCTTTCTGACCCCGGCCGCGGATTCCAGCATGCTGCGTCTGCCACCTTGCTCTGGGGTGGCGGGCGGGCCGGAACCGCCGGCCGGGTCTTTGTGTTTGGTCTCGCTATCTGCGGCATGGCCCATCCGGGCGATGCCGCGCCAGCCGTGACGTTTTTATTCGCCTTTGCGGCGGCGGACCGCGCACACTCCGCATTCGATATGCTCAAGGGAAGGGCTAGCCGTGCAGAAGTTCCCCATGACCGCGGAAGGTCTGGCGAGACTGGAAGAAGAGCTGAAGGTGCTACGCGCTGAGGAGCGTCCCGCGGTCATCCGCGCGATCGCCGAGGCACGGGCACATGGCGACCTTTCCGAAAACGCCGAATACCATGCCGCACGGGAACGCCAGTCCTTCATCGAGGGCCGCATTGCCGAGCTCGAAACCATCATTCCGGCCGTCGAGGTGATCGACGTCTCCAAGCTGTCTGGCGATCAGGTGAAATTCGGTGCCCGGGTCACGGTGGTGGACGAGGAAACGGAGGAGCCGAAGACCTATCGCATCGTCGGCGCCTACGAAGCCGATATGAAGGTCCATTCGATCTCGATTTCCTCGCCGCTTGCCAAGGCGCTGATCGGCAAGAAGGTCGGGGACAGCGTGGAAGTGCCGGCGCCCGGCGGTGCCCGCGCCTATGAGATCACCGGCGTCCGCTATACCTGAGGTCGACCGAGGGCCGGCCCATCGGGCCGGCCTCTCAAGTCCGATATGAGGGCTGCGTCACGCCAAGGCGGGACGCTTTGCACGACAGGGTCGCCATGGGCAGGCCGGCACGCTATGGCGCTGCAATGACCCATCTTCCCCCAAGGTCCCCGGACAACGCCGTCACCCTTGCCGATGTCCGCGCCGCGGCGCAGCGGATCAAGGGTGCCGTATTGCGCACGCCGACCATCGAAGCCGATGCCGTCTCCCGCGCGACCGGTGCCCGCGTCTTCCTTAAGCTCGATAATCTTCAGGCGACCGGCGCCTTCAAGGAACGCGGTGCCGCCAATCGCATCGCACTGCTGACGGCAGGGGAAAGGGCCGCGGGCGTCATCGCCATGTCGGCCGGCAACCATGCGCAGGCGGTGGCGCGTCATGCCTCATTGGCCGGGATCGCCGCCACCATCGTCATGCCGCGCTTCACCCCGGTGACCAAAGTGGTCCGCACCGAATCCTGGGGCGCCCGCGTGGTTCTGCATGGCGAGACGCTGGCTGAATCGGCCGCCCATGCCCATCGCCTGGCATCGGCCGAAGGGTTCACCTTCATCCACCCCTATGACGACCCCGCCGTGATCGCCGGCCAGGGCACGCTGGCACTGGAGATGCTGGAAGACGCCCCTGCCCTGGAGGCCGCGATCTTCCCGGTAGGCGGCGGCGGCATGCTGGCGGGCTGTGCCGGGGCGATCCGCGAACTCCGCCCCGAAATCACTGTCTTCGGTGTCGAGGTCGAGGGCTATCCGGCCATGGCCCAGCGACTGGCCGGACAGCCGGTTTCGGTCGGCGGGCCCACCATCGCCGAGGGCATCGCCGTCCGCGACGTCGGCGAAGTACCGCTCAGCCAGCTCCGGCGCCTTGGCATCGAAGTGCTGGTGGTGCCGGAACGCGCGGTGGAACAGGCCATTGCTCTGCTGGCGGAAGGCGCCAAGCTGGTGGCGGAAGGCGCGGGCGCCGCCGGCCTTGCCGCCATCCTGGCCTTCCCCGAACGCTTCGCCGGGCTCGCCACCGGCACCGTCATCTGTGGCGGCAATATCGATGCCCGCATCCTGGCCAACGTGCTGTTGCGCAACCTGCTGCGGGATGGCCGGATCCTGAGGCTGCACCTGGATATTCCCGACCGGCCCGGCGTATTGGCGGATATCGCCATGCGGGTGGCGGCAGCGGGTGGCAATGTCATCGAGGTCAGCCATCAACGGCTTTTCGCCGCACCATCGGTGCAAAGCGCGGAGCTGGAATTGATGATCGAAGTGCGTGACACGGTGCAAGGCAATGCCATCGTCGCCGCCCTGGAAGCAGGTCATTACATCGTTCGCCGCGGCTAGAGCCTCATCGAGCGATTTCGCTTGAGTCGAAACGATTTCGCACGTAGATTATGCGTGTCAATTTCTGTTTTTATCTCATCAATCAGCAGCACTCCGGCCTGATATCAAAATAAGGTCGTTGCGAATGGCGATTTGGAGTCGGTCGGTTCCACCGTCGGACGAGCTTGATGAGGATGCCGCGGCTGCGCTGCAACTCGGCAGCGCAGCCGCGGCACGGCGTCGCCGGGCCGCTGCTGCGCTGCAACGGGAATTGCCGAAATTCGCCAGCGCAGCTGCAGAAAGTGTCGGACACCTTGACCGACGTGGAGATGCTGAGGCGGCAGCGCCCCCGCCTCGCCGGTTTCCCCGCCGGGCGGATCCGATCGTGGCTGAGGTGATGCAGCCGGCCGTACCGGAGCCCCTGGATCACCAGGCGTCACGGGCCGCGGAAGCCGCCTTGGACCTCCTGCCAGCGCCATCGCAGCGGCGGCAGTTTCCGAAACGGCCCGAGCCACACGCGGCGGCCCAGATCGAACAGCCCGCATCCCCCGTGGCTGAGGAGCCGTCACCAGCCCCCGCCACGCCGCCACGCCGTCTTACCCCTTCGCAGCGGCGGGCAATGGCGGCCGGTGAGCCGGGTACTGGACTCCTTGCCGAGATATGGCCCTGGCGACCGCAGCCTGGGGCACCCACCAAGCCGTTGGCACGGGCCGTGAAGGCACCGGTTGAGCCCGGGCCGCAGGCCGCGGCACCCCTCCCTGACCTCGCGGCTTTCCAGGTCGAACCGCAGACACCAAGCCATGGTCGGTCCCGACCGAAGCGGGTGCCGGATCTGCTGGGCGCACTGCTTGCAAAACGAGGGGCGGAGGCCCCGCCGGAGTCCCCTGCCCTGCCTCAGCTCCGGCCGCGCCCCAGCCTGCGCTATCCCCGCCCAACACCTCAGTCGCCAGGTCTGGAGCCGGAAGCACGCGCTCACCGGGTCGAAGCCGAGGTACCGGAGACATCCGAGCCTGAGGTGATCCCGGAACAGCCGACGCCAGAAGCATGGACACCCGAGCCGTCGACACCGGTGGAGCGACCGGCCGAACGGAAGGTCATTGCAGCGGCAGCTTCTCCAGCCCGTCAAAGGGCCGCCGATTTCCTCGCGCCTTTGCCTCTGCGTGAAGGACGGGGGCCATCTCTGCCGCTGCAGTCCTGGGTGCCGAAATTGCTCGGCTTGCTGCGACTGCCACCAAGGCCGGCAGCAGTCCCATCAGAGCCTGCAATGCATCAGGCTGCCTCGAAAGCGCCCCAACGTCCGGTAGCGGCCCCAATGGTAGCGCCCGTCGCGCCGCCAGTGCCGCCAGAACACCCACCACAACCGCTGGCCAAGCGCCTGCTGCACCTTGTCCGGCCGCCACGGCCATTGCCACCGCCTGCGATGGCGTCATCCGCCCCACAACGCGCGCCCGGCCGGGATCGGCTTGCGTCGATCAATCGGGGGACGCGACAGGACGCCAGGCCTCAGCCACCGGCGGATGACACGCTGCCACCACGCCCTGTCTCGCAACGCCCGCCCCCGCCACGCCCGCCGGGGGAGTCGGCACGAAAGCTGATGCCACGGGTCCTGGGCGCTTTGCAGCCGAAAGCCGTGATCAGGGCAGAATCGGCTCCGCGAATCGGGCCTGAATTCCTGCAGGGCTTGCGACCACATCACCAAGCCATGGCAGCCCCGTCCGAGGCTGCCGCAGGACCGGTGCAGCCGGCTGAAGAGGAGCTGCCGCTTTCGCTCGGGCCTTGGCTGCTGCGGTCGCCGCCATCGATCAGGCCGGAGGACAGCTCTCCGACCGAGGCTGCGGGTCAGCCGCCACCGATGGCCCAGGACAGCGCCAGCCAGGCCGCTACGCGGTTACGCGGAGACGCTCCTTAGGGTCGATTGGCAGTCCGCCAAACAATCCCTCAAGCGAAAGCGGCAACTCCGAAAGCATAAACCGCTTTGCGAACAAGGTGCTAGACCGCTACGGGAACGCCGCCCTCGTCTTTCGAGGTGCGGATGGTCTGCAGGGTCTGCACCCGCGCCACCGCCTCCACCGCGGTCAGCCGGGAGGTCAGCGCGTTCTCATGCGCGGTATCCCGCGCCACCAGGCGCAAGAGGAAGTCACCACCGCCGCGGATCATGTGGCATTCGCGCACCTCGGGCCAAGCGAGCACCATCTGCTCGAAGGCGCGCAGCACCGCATCCTTCTGGCTCTCGAGCCCGACCAGCGCGAAGAAGGTGATCTCGTAGCCGAGCGCCACCGGGTCGAGGTCCGCGTGGTAGCCGCGGATGATATGCTCCTCCTCCAGCCGGCGCACCCGGCGCAGGCAGGGCGGGGCGGAAAGGCCGACCCGCCGGGCGAGTTCCACATTCGTCATCCGGCCATCCGCCTGCAACTCGGCCAGGATCTGGCGGTCCACCTCGTCAAGGGATGTCTCGGTCTCGATGGTCATGGTCCCGTGATTCATTGCGGTCATCTGGCTCTTGGCGCAATATCATTGCAGCAGGCCGCCTCCGCAAGGCATGGAAGGTCATCCTCCTCACGCTTGCAAAGTTGAGCTTGTGGCGGCATCGCCCGGGCCAAATATGCCCCACCCTGTCCGACTGCCGGGAACCGATCCGTGTCCAGCACCCACCGTACGCGCCTGCTTATCCTCGGTGCCGGCCCTGCCGGCTATACCGCCGCCATCTATGCCGCCCGGGCCGGGCTGAAGCCCCTCCTCGTCGCAGGCATGCAGCCTGGCGGGCAGCTCACCATCACCACCGATGTCGAGAATTATCCGGGCTTCGCCGCTCCCATCCAAGGCCCCCGGTTGATGGACCAGTTCAAGGCCCAGGCGGAACATGTCGGCGCCACCATCATCCAGGACGTAGTCACCGGGATCGACCTCAGCGCCAAGCCGATCCGCGCCAGCGGCGATTCCGGCGATGCCTATGTGGCCGATTCGCTCATCATCGCCACCGGGGCCCAGGCGCGCTGGCTCGGTATCAAGGGGGAGCAGGCGCTTTCGGGCTTCGGTGTTTCCGCTTGCGCAACCTGCGACGGTTTCTTCTTCCGCAACAAGGCAGTGGCCGTAATCGGTGGCGGCAATACTGCGGTGGAGGAAGCGCTGTATCTTTCGAACCTGGCCAAGCATGTTACCGTTGTGCATCGACGGGATGCCTTCCGCGCCGAGCGAATCCTGCAGGAGCGGCTTTTTGCCAAGCCAAATGTTACCGTTTTGTGGGATACGGTGGTGGAGGAAGTGCTTGGCACCGAGGGCCGCTTCCCCGCAGTTCGCGCCATCGCCACCCGCAACGCCCGGAGCGGTGAGGCCGGGGAACTGGCGGTGGACGGTGTTTTCGTCGCCATCGGGCACGACCCGGCCACCGCGCTCTTCCGCGGCCAGCTCGGGATGGATGGGGAAGGCTATGTCGTGACGGAGCCAGGCAGTACCCGCACCAGCATCGCCGGTGTCTTTGCCGCCGGCGATGTGCAGGACCGGATCTACCGGCAGGCGGTGACCGCCGCCGGCACCGGCTGCATGGCAGCGCTCGAGGCCGAGAAATGGCTGGCGCATATGCCCCAGGACGCGCCTGCCGTCGAAGCCTGGACCTAGGGATGCCGCTGGACTGGGATAAGCTCCGCGTCTTCCACGCGGTCGCCGAGGCAGGCTCCTTCACCCATGCGGGGGAGACGCTGAACCTCAGCCAATCCGCCGTGTCCCGGCAGATCCAGGCCTTGGAGGAGGCCCTGCAGGTGCCGCTCTTCCATCGCCATGCCCGCGGCTTGATCCTGACCGAACCCGGCGAGACCCTGAATCGCACGGTGCGGGAGGTTTTCGCCAAGCTGGCAATGACCGAGGCCCTGCTGACCGAAAGCCGGGAACGCCCGGCCGGCCGGCTGAAGGTGACCAGCACCACCGGTTTCGGCAGCACCTGGCTGGCGCCGCGCCTGTCGCGCTTTCTCGCCCTATACCCGGATGTCAGCGTCACGCTGCTGCTGGACGACAGCGACCTGGACCTGGCGATGCGGGAGGCGGATGTCGCCATCCGCATGCATCCGCCGAAGCAGCCGGATCTGATCCAGCGCCATCTCGCCAGCTTCGGCTGGCGGGTCTGCGGCGCACCGGCCTATCTGAAGGGTGCCGGCATCCCGTCCCGTGCCGAGGAGCTGGATGCACATCGGATCATCTGTTGGGGTGACCACCGCCCCCCGATCGATGAGGTGAATTGGCTCGCCGAGGCGGGCCGACGCCAGGGCTCCGTGCGGCGGGCGGCGGTCGAGGTCAATAGCCTCACCGGCATGCTTCGGGCGGTACAAAGCGGCCTGGGGCTGGCAGCGCTGCCGGATTACATGGGGGCGGAGCTGGATGGGCTGCTGCAGGTGCTGCCGGAGTTGAAGGCGCCACGGCTGGATGCCTATTTCGTCTATCCGGAAGAGATGCGGCATTCGAAGCGCGTCTCGGTCTTTCGCGACTTTCTTGTGTCGGAATTGGCGGGCCACTAGTTTCATGCAACCTGCGCATGGGTGGCGGCAGGTTTCATCAATGCTGCATAGCGGCAGGAGGCATAAGCTTAGCCTCGTTCCGACGCACTTCGTCGGAAAAGGGTTTCAGGTCTCGGCCTGAACTCCTTCGTCTCCCAGACGTGAAGCCTCCCTGTTGACTTGGCCCGCTACCCCCTGGGTTAGCGGGCCTTCTTTTTGCCCGGACGAGTGCCGTCGGCCGATCAATCCAGGTGGACATCCGCCGCCTGGGCCACCGCGCGCAGCTTCACCAACTCGCTGCGAATGAAGCCGCCGAAGTCCTCCGGCCCCAGCGGGGCCGGGGTGGCGCCCAGCTCGATGATCCGCGTGGCCAAGGGGCCGGTGCGGACCAGGGCCAGGGTCTCCTCCGCCAATCGGGCGACGATGGGAGCAGGCGTGCCGGCCGGAGCGATGAGCCCGGCCCAGCCGAGCACCTCGAAGCCCGGCAGACCGGCGGCTTCCGCCACCGTCGGCAGATCCGGCACCTGCGGCATCCGCTGGGCGGAGGTCACGCCGAGCGCCTTCACCCGACCTCCCTGGATATGCGGCAGCGCCGCTGCCAGGCTGTCGAACATCAGCTTCACATTGCCGGCGATCAGGTCGGTCATCGCCGGGGCGCTGCCGCGATAGGGGATGTGGTTCAGCGTGATGCCGGCCTGCTGGCAGAAGGCCTCCGCCGCAAGGTGCAGCGAACTGCCCGGCCCGCCGGAGGCATAGTCGAGCCGGCCGGGCGCTGCCTTGGCCTTGGCGACCAGATCGGCGAGGGAGGTGAACCCCGCCCCCGGATGCACCACGGCGATCAGCGGCGTGGTGAAGACCAGGGCGATGGGGACGAAGTCGCGCTCCACGTCGTAGGGCAGCTTCGACATGACCGCCGGATTGATGCTGAGCGGACCGGAACTCGCCATGCCCAGGGTCTGGCCATCGGGAATGGATTTGGCGATCAGCTCCATCCCCGGCAGGGAGGCACCGCCGCCACGATTGTCGATGACGAAGGGCTGGCCGAGGCGCTGGGCAAGCTGCTCGGCGATCAGCCGCGCCATGATGTCGGTGGCCTGACCGGGTGGAAAGGGCACGATGACCCGGACCGGGCGGCTGGGCCAGGCGGCGGCGGTGGACTGGGCCTGGCTGCGGCCAGGGCCGGACAGGAACAGTGGACTGGCGAGCAGGAGGCGTCTGAGCATGCGCCATGGTCCCGTAACCAGGCGGCCCTGGCAATTCCCGCCTACTGCCGCCCCGATGCCAAAAGACGCGCAAACGTGACGAGCCCGGCCAGTAATGCGCGCCCTGGATGACGCTGCCCTGCTGACGCAGCCGATATCACGCTGTTACGATTTGCCTATGGTCCCTTCCTCTCTGCGTCCTGGTCCAACAACCCACGCGCCTGCCAAGCGGCGGCCGGTGCTCTTTCGCCAGGGGGTCGCTGTCACCGCCACGCTCGCCCTGCTGGCCGGCTGCGCCGGCCGGGCGGACCGGATCGGTGCCGATGACGGGCTGGATGGCTGCCGGCCACAACTCGTCGCGCTGGACTCGACCGGGAATTACTACGGGGAGGATATGCTGCGGGGGGCCGCGATCGGCGCCGCCACCGGCGGCGTATTGGGCGGCCTGGTCGGGCTGGCAGCGGGCGGCCGCGGGCGCGATGTCGCCATCGGCGCCGGCATCGGCATCCTGGCCGGCGGGGCCGTCGGTGCGGCGGGCGGCTATTACGCCGCGCGGCAGCGGCAGGCGCAGGACCAGGCCAGCCTGAGCGCGGCCATCGGCGGCGACCTCGCCAGCGAGAATGCCCAGATCGACCGAACCCAGCTGGCCTTCAACCAGCTCGTCGACTGCCGACTGATGGCGGCGGAGGCGATCCGCCAGGACGTCCGCAGCGGCCGCATCACGCCGCAGACCGGCCAGCTGATGATGGGCGAGCTGCGCCGCCGGGCGCAGCGCGACATCGCCGTCGCCCGCCAGATCAACGAGAAGATCGGCACCCGGGGCGCCGAATTCGATACCGCCATCGAGGCCGTCTCGCCCGGGGTGAAGCAGGAGGTCGCAGCCCGCGCCGCGACGCCGGCGACGCAGGCCCGAACCCGTGCCCCGGTGCCGCTGCGCATCCGGCCCGAGGCGACCGCCCCCGAGATCGGTCGCGTCGCAGCCAATGAGCCGGTCACGGTGAAGCCGGCGACCGGCAGCTTCGCCCTGGTCGAGACCGCCACCGGGATCCGCGGCTATGCGCCCGCGGCAAGCTTCCCGGTACGCCGGCCGGCGACGGCCAATGGCACCAACGGCGGTGGCAGCTTCCGCGAACTGGCAGCCTCGAATATCGCCCGGCGGGATAATTTCTCCGCCAGTGTCTCGGATGCCGAGAAGGCGACCCAGGGCCAGGGCTTCGAGCTGGCAAGCTGATGCCCCGGCTGCTGCTTCTGCTGGCGCTGATGGTCGCCGCCGCGGCCGCGGCGCAGCAACCGGCCGGCGAGCCACCGCAGCAGCCTTTCCTGCGGATCGAGGCCGGTGCCCATACCGCGCCGGTCGCGCGGCTGGCGGTGGATGCCGCAGGCCAGCTGCTTGCCAGCGCCTCGGACGACAAAACGCTGCGGCTGTGGAACCTGCCGGAGGGAACGCAGCGCCTGGTGATCCGACCACCGGTAGGCCTTGGCGAGGATGGCGAGCTTTATGCCGTCGCGCTGAGCCCGGATGGCAGCCGGGTCGCCGCCGCGGGCTTCACCGGGCGGGAATGGGACGGCGTCTTCTGCCTCTATCTCTACGACGCACGCAGCGGCCGGCTGCAGGCGCGGCTCTCCGGCCTGGCGGCACCGGTGCAGCATCTGGCCTTCTCGGCGGACGGGCTGCGGCTGGCGGCGGCGCTGGGCGGCCGGGCCGGGATCAAGGTTTGGGAGACGCGGGGCGGCCGGCTGGCCTTCGAGGATGCCGGCTATGGCGGACCCGCGCGGATGCTGGCCTTCGACCGTGACGGCCGGCTGGCGACGAGTTCCGCCGATGGGCATGTCAGGGTCTATGACCCGGCCGGGCGCAAGCTGGCCGACAAGGTGCCACTGCCGGGTGCGCGACCCTTCGGCCTCGCCTGGTCGCCGGATGCCGCATTGCTGGCCCTGGGCTACGAGGACCGGCTGCGGGTGGAGGTGCTGGCCGCCGGCGACCTTCGCAGCGTGATGCTGCCGGATCCGGCGGGGCTGGTCGGTGAAGGCCTGCCGGCCGTGGCCTGGGCCGCGGATGGTCGGGGCGGCGTGCAGCTTTATGCCGCCGGCTATGCGAGGCTGGCAGGGGCATCGCCTCCCACTGCCGCAGCCGCGCGCGGGATCGCCGTGCAACGCGGCGAAGCATCCCCGGAATTGGCCGCGCGCCGCGAATTCGTGGTGCGGCGCTGGAGCGACTTCGGCCTGGGCCCGTCCACGGACATCCCGGCGGCCCGGGACGCCATCGCCCATCTGCTGGCGCTGCCGGGCGGTGGCATCGCCTATGCGGCGGCCGATCCCGGCTGGGGGCGGATCACGCCCGAAGGGACACTGGCTTTCGCGCCCCGCCCACCAGGGGCGGATTTCCGTATGACCGGCCTCAGCCTCGCCGCAACCGAGGAAGGCACCAGGCTGCGCGTCACCCTGCGGCCGGGCGAGGCACCGATCGTCTTCGATGCGCTGGCCGGCCGGCTGGAGCCGGGCGGCGATGGCGCGGGCTTCCTGGCGGCCCGCACCGGCAGTGGCCGGCTGCCGGTGGTGGATTGGCGCAACTCGAATCGCCCGAAGCTCGGCCAGATTCCGCTGCGGCTCGGCGAGGGCGAGTATGCGCGCAGCCTGGCGATCCTGCTGCGGGAGGATGGCTTCCTGCTCGGGACCGATACGCATCTGCGGCTTTTCGATGCGGCAGGGCGGCAGGCGGATGCGCTGGCCGTGCCCGGCGCGGTCTGGGGCGTGACGGTCGCGGGCGACGTGGCGGTTGCGGCGCTCGGCGATGGGACCCTGCGCTGGTATCGCTTCACCGGTGGCGTCCTGGTCGAACAGGCCGCGCTGTTCATCCAGGCCGAGACGCGGCGCTGGGTGCTCTGGACGCCCGAGGGACTCTTCGACCATGCGCCGAATGGCGGGCAGGACTTGGTCGGGGTGCTGCTGAACCGTGGCCGCGCACAGAATACCGAGTGGGCCAGCTTCCAGCAGGCCTACCGGGCACTCTACGCACCACGGGCCGTGCACCAGCGCATCGCCGGCGACCAGGCCCCGGCACGGGAGAGGATGGCGCAGCTTGGCGAGGTGCGCGGACGGATCGGCCAATTGCCGGTGCTGACCGGCGCCACCGCCTGCGCCGTGGTGGCGGAGGAATGCCTGCCCCTGCCCTGGGACGCGCGGGCCCTGCCGGAGGGGACGACGGCACTGCGCCTGGGCTTCACCGTGACCGACCGCGGCCTGGGACTCGGGCCACTGGATGTGCTGGTGAACGACCGCATCGCCGCGCGGGCAGTACCGGGCGAGAGCAGGGTCGAGGTGCCGCTGGACCCCGGCCCCAACCGGGTCGTCACCCGGCTCTACGCCGAGGACCGGGTGCTGTTCGCGGATGGCCCCATGCTGACGCTGCGGCGGCCCGGGGAGCCGGAGCCGGCACCCGATTCCGGGCGGCTGCTCGTCCTGGCCATCGGCGTGAATCACTACGCCAATCCGGAGCTGAACCTGCGCTTTGCCGTGCCCGACGCCGAGGCGGTGGCGGAACTGCTGCGAGCCGGCGCCGGCACGATCTTCCGCGAAACCCGCATCACCCTGCTGCGCAATGCCGAGGCGACGCGGCGTGGCGTCCTGGATGCGCTGGCCAGGGCGGCGGAGGAGGCCGGGCCGGGCGACACCTTCATCCTCTACATCGCCGGGCACGGTATCCGGACGGAGCCGGACAACCGCTTCCTCTTCCTGCCGCAGGATACCCGGGATACCTCAGGTTGGGCGGCGCTGCGGGCGCAGGGGATCGACGACAGCACCCTGGTGGCGGCGCTGGCCCGCATCCGGGCGCGGGATGCGGTGCTCCTGCTGGATACCTGCCACGCCGGGCAGCTGACGATGGAGCAGCTCTCCGCCCTGGGGAACGAGACCGGGCGCTTCCTGCTGGCCGCCAGCAGCAGCGTGCAGGAGGCACTCGACAGCTACGACGACCGCAACGGCGTCTTCGCCTATGCCCTGCGGGAAGGATTACGGGGCAAGGCGGCGATGGATGCGGAGGGACGGGTCAGCGCCCTCGGCCTCGGCGAATGGGTGATGCGGCGGGTGCCGCAATTGGCGCGGGAGAAGCAGCATCATCAGGATGCGGTCTTCCGCACCGCCCAGCGGGATCTGCGCTCCTTCCCCATCGCGCAGGTGGCGCGATAGCCACCCATCCTGGCTGAAGATGCGATGCGGTATCTGCGGCCGTTCACGCAGTGCTGTACCCGCGATTGATCCAACGCAAGTCTGACGGCCACCCACCTTGGCACCCTGCCCGTGTCAGAGCGGGGATTGCGCCATGCCCAACCTCTTCCAAGAATTCGTCCGCCGTCACCTGGTGGATACCGTGCCCGATGCGCTGGACCAGTGCCTGAGCTGTGCCAGGCATGACTGCGGCGCAGCGGCATTCCGCCATTGCACGGCCAGGCTGGCGCGGGCCGCGGAGCTTCAGGGGATGGCGGCGGCACGGGACGCGGGCATCGGCCTGTCGCCTTGGCCTGGCGACGCCCTTGCGGCACGATGCAGCCAAGCCGGCGAGGCCCTGGATGGTCCCGCCCAATCAAGGGAGGAGCCGGATGCGCCATCCGTGGCCGATCACCGCCATGCTGTTGGCGGCGCTGCTTGCGGCATGCCCGGCGATGGCGCAGCGCTGGCCAGGCCAGCCCATCATGCTGGTGAACGGCTTCCCGCCCGGCGGCGGCGCCGACATCCTGGCGCGGCTGATCGCGGGCAAGCTGAGTGAGGCCCTCGGCCAGCCGATGTCGGTGGACAACCGCACCGGCGCCAATGGGCTGATCGCCGCCGCCGCGGTTGCCGCTGCCCGGCCGGATGGCCATACGCTGCTGCTGCAGACGATGAGCATCGCCAGCACCGCGATGGTCATGCCGGGCGTGACCCTGACCTTCGATCCCGACAAGGATCTGGCGCAGATCGTCGTCATCGCCGGTCTCGACAACCTGCTCTATGTCGCCAACCGGACCGGATTCCACACCCTGCAGGACGTCATCGATCATGCCCGGGCGCATCCGGATGCGCTCACCTACGGCTCCTCCGGCGTCGGCAGTTCCTACCAGCTCTGGGCGGCGCAATTCAGCACCATGGCCGGCATCCGCATGCTGCACGTGCCCTTCCGCGGCGGACCACCGGCCATCGCGGAAATCATCGCCGGGCGGGTGGACATGATGTTCGGCAACCTGGCCGAGATCCTGCCGCATATCCGCTCCGGCGCCGTCCGCGCCATCGCCTTCACCAGCACGCCGCCCTCCCCGGTCCTGCCCGGCGTGCCGACCATCGCGGCCTCGGGCCTGCCGGAATTCAGCGCGGACAACTGGTTCGGCCTCGCCGGACCGGCCGCCATGCCGCGGGAGGCGATCATGCGGCTGAACCAGGAGGTCAACCGCATCGTCGCCGATCCGCAGGTGGCCGAACGGCTGGTCTCACTGGGCTACCAGCCGCGCGGCGGCAGCGTGGAGGAGATGCAGCGCATCATCCTGCGCGACCGCGCCAAGTGGCAGGCGGTCATCGCCGCCAACAACATCCGCGCCGAATGACCGGCTGCCTCAGGCACCAAGGTCCCAGCCGATCCAGTCGCAGAGGCCACGGCCCATCACCAGCTCCAGGTCGCGGCCCTGCAGCCAGGGCAATTCCTCGGTGAAGAAGGTTACGCACTGGCGGTAGCTGCAGGGCATGCGGGTGATGTCGGTGCCCCAGAAGAAGCGCTGCGGGCCGAAGGCATCGAAGATCCGCTGCAGCCCGTCATGCAGGTTGCGATAGGGATAGGGCTGGGTCGAGTAATGCGGCGCGCCGGTCGCCTTGACCGCGACATTGGGCAGCTTCGCCAGCGCCACCAGATCATCCAACTGGGCGAAGGCCGCCGCGTCCTGGCCGGTGCGGACCAGGCCGCAATGATCGAGGATAAGCTTCAGGCCGGGCTGCGCCTCCGCGATCCGGCGGAAATCCGGCAGGAACAGGCCGCCCATGGTGGCGATCGGCAGGCCTTCCTGCTCGGCCGCAGGCCAGAGCCAGTCGAGCGTTCCGTCCCGCAGCCAGGCCTGCTGTTCCGGCGACAGCAGCGCCCAGCGCAGACCCATCATGCCGGGCTGGTCACGCCAGCCGTGGATCAGCCTGCGGTTCGCCGGGTCATCCGGCGGGAACTGGCCCATCACCGCGAAGCGGTCCGGATAGGCCTTGGCCGCGGCAATGGCCATCGCATTGGAGTCCGGATCCCAGCTGCCGGGCGGATGGATCAATGCCGCGTCGACGCCGGCGGCATCCATCTCGGCCAGCGCCTCCTCGGCGGTGAAGGAGGAAACCTTCCGGTGCAGGCCGGATGGCATGCCCTGCGACCAGATATGGATCTGCGCATCGACGATCTTCATCTTGGTTTCCTCCCGGGAAGTCCTGCCGTCGTTCAGCCGGCGAGCACCGCCTCCGCCTCCCGCACCACCGCTTCCAGCGCCCCCGGCGCGAAGGGCGAGATCAGCCCGGCCGAGGTGACCAGCGCCTGGAAGGGTGCCGCACCGCCGCGACCGCAGAGCGCGACGTAATCGGCCAGCGCGGCCGGCGCATCGGCGCGCGATTTCACCCAGAACTGCAGGGCGCAGCAAAGCGCGAGCGTATAGTCGATGTAGTAGAGCGGCGAGTTGTAGATGTGCTGCTTGGCCTGCCAGCGGCCACCCTTGGCCGGATAGGCAAGGTCGCCGTAGTCGGTCCAGGGCATGTAGCGCTGCTCCAGCCGCTGCCAGATGGCATGGCGCTCGGCGGGCGTCGCGGTCGGGTTGGCATAGACCTCGTGCTGGAAGTGGTCGACGCAGACGCCGTAGGGCAGGAAGGCGAGCGAGGACTCGAGGTGCATGCGGCGGAAGCGCTCCGCCGCCTCGGCGCCGACCAGCAGGTCCATATGCGGATGGGTCAGGAATTCGAGGCCCATGGAATGGATCTCGGCGGCCTCCATGGTGGGCCAGAGATAGTCGATGCCGGGCTGGAAGCGGCTTTCCCAATTCTGGAAGGCATGACCCATCTCATGCGTGAAGACGCCGATGTCGTGGTGGGTGCCGTTGAAATTGGCGAAGATGAAGGGCACGCCGGCCGTCGGGAAGCTGGTGCAGAAGCCGCCCCCCGCCTTGCCCGGGCGGTTCTTCATGTCGAGGAAGCCGCCCTCGTTCATCAGCCGGTAGAAGCTGGCGAGCCGCGGGTCCATCCGGTCGAACATCGCCTGCGCCGCGGCCACCAGCACGTCGTGGTCGCCGATCGGCCTGGGATTGCCGGCCGGGTCGATCAGTGCCTCGTCCCAGGCATGCAGCTTGTCCCAGCCCTGCTGCTGGCGGCGGGCCTCCAGCAGCTTCGCCACCAGCGGCACGACGTGTTCCGCCACCTGGTCGCGGTAGCGGGCGACATCGGTGGCGTCGTAGTCGACCCGGCGCATGCGGCGATAGCCGAGCGCGATGTAATTCTCATAGCCCAGCTTCACCGCCATGCCGTGGCGGAGGGCGACCAGCTTGTCGTAGATCTCGTCCAGTTCGTCGCCGTGTTCGGCGAAGAAGCCCCAGCGCAGCGCCTCGGCCTGATGGCGCCTGGCGCGGTCCGGGTCCTCGGCATAGGGGGCGAGGCCGGAGAGGTTGATGGTGCGACCATCGATCTCGAGCTTGGCCGAGGCCATCAACGCGGTATAGCGGGCGGTGAGCTTCGCCTCCTCCTCCAGATCCTCGGCGATGACGGGGTCGAAGGTGGTGATGTCCATCTCCCAGAGCCGCAGCGCATGGGCGCCGGCCACGGCATGGACGGTGGCGCGGTCCGGCAGCGCCAGCAGGCGGCGTTTCAGCGCCACCTCATGGCCGGTCGCCTCGGGGGAGAGAGCATCGCTGTATTCGCGGGCGGCCTTGGCATCCGCATCCGTGGTGTCCTGGGCGAAGCGGAGGTGGACCAGGGCCGACCAGCTATCGTAGTCGCGCCGCAGCGTGTCCCATTCGGCCAGGGCGGCGGCGACCTCCCCGGCGTCCAGCTTCGCATGCAGGTAGGCGTAGCTGGCCGCCAGGCCCTCCCGCGTCGGGGTGGCGAAGGAGAGCTCGTCGAAGCGGGGTTCGGTCATGCGGCGAATGGCTCCGGGATGCCGAGTGGGGTGAAGTGGAAGACGGCGCAGGTCACGTCGAGTGCCAGCGGCAGGGCGACGGTATCCAGCGGCTGGGCGATGCGGCCATCCGGCAGGGTGGCGCTGCCGGAGAGGAGCACGGCGAAGCCGGTATCCTCGGGGCGGGGAATGCGGATCTCGACGCGATGGCGGTAGCGGGCGCGGTCCGAGACGGCGTTGACCACGAGACAAGGCCCATCCAGCAGCCGGCAGCGGCAGGCGCGGCCGCCGTCGAAGGAGCTCGGCACCTGCGGCCGGTCCACCAGCAGCGGCGGGCCCTCGGCGAAGTCGAGTGCAAAGCCTTCGCCCTGCAGCAGGGTGATGGTGCGGTCCTGGCCCTCGTAATGCGAGAAATCCGCTGCGCCATCCAGCCAGGCGAAGCCGATGAACCAGCCCGGGCCGCTGACGACATCGGCCTTGCGGCCCGCGTCATTGCGCCAGCGGGTGATGGGCAGGTCGGCGTGGCGCAGCAGCATGAGGCTCAGATCCCGCTCAGGGGTGGAATTGTGGCCTGGAAGGACGGACGCTCCGCCAGGGTATCGAAGAAGCGGGCCAGCGCCGGCCGGCCCTCCCGCCAGGGCCAGGCGCGGTGGCGGCGCTCGGCATAGCCGAGGGCGCAGCCGAGCAGGATATCGGCGGCATCCGGCCGGGCGGGGGCGACCCAGGCCTGGGCCTCCAGCGTATCCGCCACCCGATTCACCCGCGTGGTCTCCAGCGCGATGACGCCGGGGGAGCGTTCGTGCTCCGGCCGGCGCAGTTCGCGGTTCCAGACCGCCATCCCCTCGACCAGCCCCAGCACCTGGCCGAAGCGGGAGAGCGCGGCGGGCGGCAGCAGCGGATAGGCGCCGCCGAGGGTATCGAGATAGGGCAGCAGCAGCGCCGTCTCGGTCAGCACCGTGCCATCGGCCAGCACCAGGGTCGGCACCCGGCCGACCGGGCTATGCGGCAGCACCACCGCCTTGGGGTCGCGGAGCGTCGTCTCCCGCTCCGCCACCCGGGCCAGCAGGCCGGTCTCGCGCAATGCGACCCGGAGGGCGCGGGCATAGGGGGAGCCGGAGGAATAGAAGAGCTGCATCGGCCGGACTCTCGCCCGGCCGATGCAGCGCGTCCAGGCCGCTTAGCGCGGACGGCGCGGCGGGCCGGAGGGACGCGCCGGGTAGGTCGGCCGCGGCCCGGCCGAACGCGGCCGCGGCGTATCGGCCAGCGGCGCCTCGGCCGGGATGATGCGGATATGCGCATCCTTCGCCTCGGTCGCCGGGCGGGCGGCGGCGGCGGCGAAGCGCTCGGCCGCCCAGGGGGCGACCTCGAAACGCGTCTCCCGCTCCTGCACCTGGATGCGGCCGATGTCCTGCCGCGTCACGTTGCCGCGGCGGCAGAGGAAGGGCAGCACCCAGCGCGGGTCGGCATTCCCGTTGGTCCGTCCGAGGTTCATCTTGAACCAGGCGCCGGGGGCGCTGGGGCCACCATTCGGCGGCCGCGGCGCACGGTCCTCGGTATAGGGGCGGGTCGGCCGGTCGGTGATCTCCGCGAGATCCTCGGGCGCCGGCAGCGGCCCGCGCATCACCCGCATCAGGGCGACGGCGATGGCCTCCGGCGTCTGGCTCTCCAGCAGGGAGCGGGCCAGGACGAGATCGCCCTCCCCGGCTTCCTCGGCCGCCAGCTCGCCGGCCTGGACCAGGATGCGGGCATCGTCCTGCGCCTTGATGGCGGCGGCGGAAGGCGCCGGGCCCCAGGCGGCCTGGACCCGGGCCTCGTTCAGCAGCCGCTCGGCGGCACGGCGGCGGTTGTGCGGGACCAGCAGCGCGCTGATGCCCTTGCGCCCGGCACGGCCGGTGCGACCGCTCCGGTGCAGCAGCGTCTCCGGGTCGTTCGGCAGCTCGGCATGGATGACCAGGCCGAGGTCGGGCAGGTCGATGCCGCGCGCGGCGACATCGGTCGCCACGCAGACCCGGGCGCGGCCATCGCGCAGGCTCTGCATGGCGCGGTTGCGCTCGGCCTGGGACAGCTCGCCCGAAAGCGCCACGGCGGCGAAGCCGCGTTCGGCGAGGTTGCCGTGCAGCCGCGTGACGGTGGCACGGGTCCGGCAGAAGACCAGGGCGGAGCGGGCCTCGAAGAAGCGCAGGCAGTTCACCACCGCCCGCTCGATCTCATGCGGGGCGATCAGCAGCCCGCGGTACTCGATGTCGCCGTGCTGGGCGCCCTCGTCGCCGGCGGCGATCCGCAGCGCATCCTTCTGATAGGTCCGGGCGATGGCGGCGATGCCGTTCGGTACCGTGGCCGAGAAGAGGAAGGTGCGGCGCTCGGCCGGCGTGGTCTCGAGGATCGCCTCGAGCTCCTCGCGGAAGCCGAGGTCGAGCATCTCGTCGGCCTCGTCCAGCACCACGGCGCGCAGCGCGGCCGGACGCAGGTTGCCGCGCTCCAGATGGTCCCGCAGCCGCCCGGGCGTGCCGACGACGATATGCGCGCCGCGTTCCAGCGCCCGGCGCTCGGCGATCGGATCGGTGCCGCCGACGCAGGTGACGACGCGGCCGCCGGCCTTGGCATAGAGCCAGGCCAGCTCGCCCTGGACCTGCAGGGCCAGCTCGCGGGTCGGCGCCACCACCAGGGCCAGCGGGTTGCCGGGATTGGGCAGGCGGTCGGTATCGCCCATCAGGGTATGGGCCATGGCCAGGCCATAGGCGACGGTCTTGCCGGATCCGGTCTGGGCGGAGACCAGCAGGTCGCGACCTTCGGTCTCCGGCTGCAGCACGGCGGCCTGGACGGGAGTTGGCTCGGCATAGCCGCGCTCGGCAAGGGCGACCTGGAGGGGGGCGGGCAGCGGGGGAAAGGGCATGCGGGACTTTACAACAAGATGACCGGGCCGGGCCCGGTCATGACAATCAGGAAACGCATCAGGAAACGAGCTTGGACCGGCGCTGCTGGCGCAGCACATCCTCGATCCAGCGGTCGAGCCGGGTGGTCTCGGCCTCCGCCTCGGCACGCTCGGGATAGGCGCGTTCGAAGCGGAGCGAAAGCCAACGCCAGGCGACCAGGCGCTTGTGGACCTTCTCGGCCCGTTCCAGCTCCTCCCGCGCAGCACGCTCGGGCGCCGGCAGGCGGCCGGCCATGGGCGGCGGGACGGGACGGCCGGCGCCATGCTCGATCGCCCAGCGGGCCAGGCGGGAGACGCCGTTGTCCCGCTCATCGACGGGACACAGCGCGTAGGTCCAGCGGTCGAGCAAGGTGAGGCCGCTGACGCCATCGACGGCGGTGGCCACGGCCATCGCCTGGGTCAGGTCGGCGAGACGGTAATTCGGGTCATCGGTGCGGAGCACGGCCCGCTTGATGCGGGCCAGGACGCCGAAGAGGCTGTCCGAGTTGATCTCGGCGGCGACGGCGGCGACGATATCGGCATCGGGCTGGACCTGTGGGCGCAGATCCTCCGGCACGCCGGGGGCGGCATTCAGCATCAGCTTGATGAAGTCGGGGCTGCCGCCGCCGGCGAGCACGGCGACGATCCCCTCCTCATGCTGGCCGAAGCGGCCGGCGCGGCCGCCGATCTGCTTCACTTCCTGGCTGTTCAGCTCGCGCCGGCCCTCGCCGTCGAATTTGCGCAGGGTCGAGAAGACCACCCGGCGGATCGGCAGGTTGAGGCCCATGCCGATCGCATCCGTGGCGACGATCACGTCGGCATCGCCATTGCGGAAGCGGGCAGCCTCGGCGCGGCGGACCTCGGGGCTCAGCGCGCCATAGACCACGGCGACGCGCTTGCCGCGCTTCACCAGCTCGGCCCGGAGGTCGAGCACGTCTCGGCGGGAGAAGGCGACCAGGGCATCGCCAGTCTTGAGGTCGCCCAGGCCGACCGGGGCGCGGGCGGCGGTGAGCGGATTCTTCCGCTCCAGCTTCACCTCGTCCATGTCGTCGTCGCAAAGCCGGGCGATGCGGCGGACCAACGTCGCGCATTCCGGGGCACCGAGGACGAAAACCTCCCGTGCCGGGGCGCCCATGATGGCGGCGGTCCAGGCGGCGCCGCGGTCGCGGTCGCCGAGCATCTGCGCCTCGTCGATCATCGCCACGTCCACCGGGTTGTGGAAGGGGCACATCTCGACGGTGGCCGCGAGGTGGCGGCTGCCGGGGACCGGCATGCGCTCCTCCCCGGTCGAAAGCGAGGCCGCCACGCCGCGGCTGGCCAGGGCCTCGCGGAATTCATGCGCCAGCAGGCGAAGCGGGGCGAGCGCCATGCCGCTGTCGGAGGTGGCGAGGCGGTCCAGCGCGGTGTGGCTCTTGCCGGAATTGGTCGGGCCGGTGACCAGGGTGATGCGGCGGTTCAGCGCCCGGGCGGTGGCGAAGTGGCCGGCATAGCGGTCGAGCGCGGCGACCCGGGCGACGGCGGCATTGGCACCGCGGCCGAGCTTCAAGGCCGGGGCAGCGGTGCCCGGGCGCTTCTTCTGCTCGCGGGTCTCGACGTCCCTCCAGGCCGGGATGTTCACCCGGAGGGCAGTGATCTCCGTGGGATCGAATTCCCACTTCTCCTGGCCATTGCCGCGGGCCGGAATCCGCCGGGCGACGGGGATGAGCCCGCTGCCGATCCATTTCAGGACTTCCTTGTCGGTGGCCCCGAGCAGGCCGGGCAGCGCGCGGAAATCGACCAGGCTGCGTTCCCAGTCGCGCAGCCGCTGGACTTCCTCCCGGCGCTTGGCGCGGGAGGCGGCCTCGGCATCCCGGACTTCGCGCCGGCGGCGGGATTCGAGGGCGCTGACCTGATCGAGGAAGCCGACCGCAGCATCGCCGGCGAGGCCGAAGGCGGCCGCCGCCTCCCGCGCCAGGGCCGCATGGCGATCGGCGGAAAGGGCGCCCCCCCCGGCTTCCAGCAACTCGGCGGCAATGCCCTCGAGCGCCGCGGCCGGGGTCGGGCCCAGGCCGCGCAGCCTGGCGGCGACGGCAGTATCCAGGGCGGCGAGCAAGGTCGCATCATCCGGATCGAGCAGGGTGATGGTCCCGGCGGCGGTCTCCGCCTCGTTGCGGCGGACCCAGATACGGCCGGCGCGATTGGCAAGGTCGTTCATCCGGGCAACCCAGCCACGGCGGCGGACCTCGATGAGGGCGGCCCGCACGGTCTCGGCATCGGCCGGCATGCGGCGCTCGACGCGGCGGATCAGGCCCGGCATCTCGCGCGGGTCCACCGGGATGCCGGCGGCGAGGATGGCAGCCTCGGCCGGGGATGCGCTGAGCCGGCGGATTGGGCGTGCCTCCAGGTCCAGGCTTTCGGCCGGGCCATCGGGGGCACCATCGTATTCGGTCAAATCAGAAACTCCGCAACCGCGGATCGGGTCGCGCAAAAGAACAAAGCCGGGGATCGGACCTGCTGGCGCCCTTCTAGGCGCTCCGGTGGCGTTTTGGCAGCCCCCTCGGTCACATGCCTCATATAGGTGCAACGGAGGCAAAAGCAATGGGCCGGCACGATGCCGCGCCGGGCTGACAGTCGGACATGGGGATGGATGCCGCAGCGGGCAGCGCTATTCCGCCGCCACGGCCGGTATGGCACGGGCCAGGATCGCCGCCAGGGCATTCTGCAGTTCCCAGGCGCGCAGAGGCTTTTCCACATGCGCATCCATGCCGGCGGTCAGGCAGGCGGCAACCTCGGCCGGGGTGGCGCTGGCGGTGATGGCCAGGATCGGCACCCGGCCACGTCGGCCAGGGGCGGCCCGGATGCGACTGGCGGCGGTCAGCCCATCCATCACCGGCATATGGACATCGAGCAGCACGGCATCCCAATCCTCGGCCAGGGCGGCATCCACCGCCTGAGCACCGTCCGGGACAACCTCCACCGTATGTCCGGCGCCGTTCAGAAGGGCGCGGGCAACCTCCCGGTTGACCAGCACGTCATCGGCCAGCAGCAGCCGCAGGGGCTGACCGAGCGGCAGGATGGGACGTGGGCCGGTTTCGAGCTCCTCCCCGGCCGGGGTCGCCGGCAGGGGCAATTCGACCCAGAACAGACTGCCGCGGCCGAGGTCGCTTTCGACGCCGATGGTCCCACCCATCAGTGCCACCAGCCGCGCCGTGATGGCGAGGCCGAGGCCGCTGCCTTCGGATTGGGCGGCGCCGGGCAGGCGCATGAATTCCTGGAAGAGCAGGCCTCGCTCCGCCTCGTCCATGCCGGGACCGGTATCGCTGACCTCGAAGCGGGTCCGGCCTTCCGATGAGGACTGGATGCGCAGCACGACCTCCCCGCGGAGGGTGAATTTCACCGCATTGGCCAGCAGGTTCAGCAGCACCTGGCGCAGCCGCAGCGCATCGGCGGCAACCCAGGCCGGGACACCCGGGGCCAATTCCACGCCGAAGCCGAGGCCCTTGCCACTGGCCGCCGGATGGATCAGCGCGGCGCAGGCCTCGACCACGCCGGCGAGGCGAACCGGAACGGGCGCGAGCGCGACCTTGCCGGCCTCGATCGCCGCCAGGTCCAGCAACTCGCGCACCATCGACATCAGATGCTCCCCGCTGGCGGTGATCTGCTCGGCGCAACGGCGCTGCATCGGGGTAAGCGACGGGTCGGCGACAAGCAATTGCGCATGGCCGAAGATGCCGTTCAGCGGGGTGCGCAGCTCATAGCTGAGCATCCCGACGAAACGCGTCTTGGCCGCGCTCGCTGCCTCGGCGGTATCCCGCGCGGCGGTCAGGGCCGTGGCGAGCCGGGCCATTTCCCGGTGCTTGGCCTTCAATGCGGCCTGATGCTCGGCGAGCCGGGCGGCCATGCCATTGACCTCCCGCGCCAGGGCGCCGAGTTCGCCGCCAAGGCGACCCGTCCTGGCCCGGGCACCAAGGTTGCCCTGGGCGATCTGCCTCACGGCGTCGGCGAAGCGCGCCATGGGGCGCAGCACCATCCAATGGCCCGCGGCCAGGGCCAGCAGCACGGCGAGCAATGCGGCACCGCCTGCCAGCAGCAGGACCTGGCGCTGCAGCGCCCGCACCGACGCAAGGATGCCGGCCGGATCGCGGCCCACCACAAGTACGGCGCGGGTACCGGGAATCGGGGCGAAGCCGAAGATCCGCTCACCGCCCAGCAGCCCGGTGCCTCGGGCATGGCCCGGCTCACCCTGCATCGCCGGGGCGAGCCCGGTGCCGTGGAGGCTGCGGCCGACCATATCGGGCGCCGCAGGATAGCGGGCGACGACGGTGCCGGCGGCATCGGCCAGCAACATCACCTCGGCCCCTGCGGGTACCTGCGGCCGGGTCAGGTCGCCGAGCTGCGCGATATCGATGCCCGCCACCACCAGCCGGTGAATCGCGCCATCCACGTCGAGGATCGGCTG
Organism: Belnapia sp. AC561; assembly: GCF_979252845.1. Classification (NCBI taxonomy): domain Bacteria; kingdom Pseudomonadati; phylum Pseudomonadota; class Alphaproteobacteria; order Acetobacterales; family Roseomonadaceae; genus Belnapia; species Belnapia sp. AC561. Next base: position 244,745 of record NZ_CEEDBP010000001.1, on the reverse strand, counting down.
GACCGCCATGACCATGGGCAGCGGCACCAGCCGGCCGATGACGAGATCCGAAAGGACGAAGCGACCGCTGGCGAGAGCCGTGCGGAACCAAGCCTGGTCGGCGAGGCCGATGCGGGATGGAAGGCCCGGCTGATCGGTGCAGATGGGCTGGCCATCCGGCGCATAGACACCCAGCGAATGGCGCCAGGCGGCATTGGCGCCCAGGCTGGCGAGGACGGGTTGGCAATCATCCGGCGCGCCGTCGCTCAGTGCCGGCAGACGGGCGATCGCGGCCAGGAACGTCTGCGCATGGCCGATGAGGGCGGCCTGCTCGCGGGCGGTATTCGATGCCAGGGTGGCGAGGTCGCCGGCGGCATCGGCCAGCCGGGCCTCGACGGTCCGGTGCTGTTCCCAGATGGTGAGCACGGCAGAGGGCAGGACGGCCAGCAGGACCAGGACCAGCAGCCTGAGGCGCCAGCCGCCAAGATGTCTGGTCCAGCCGCTTGGCTGGCCCTGCAAGGGTGGCCCAGGACGCACGCAGGATGCCTTCTCGCCGCAGATCAATCTGCTGAGGCGGCAAGGATAGTCAGGTTACCAACGAGATCAACCGAAAGTTAATATTACTTTGTATAATTCACGTTCTGGTAGTCAACATTCCGGAATGCTCGCTCCCGGATGATAGCAGGACCGGAAAATGTCCCGGCCGGGGTGGCAGTATCCACCAACTCTGCAACCTTCAGGCTTGTGCCGCAACACCCATGCCATGGGCGGCGACATCAGGCCTGGAGCAGCGCAAGCCCCTTCCCCTCCAGCACCAGGCAGGTCAGTTCCCGCCCGAAGACCGCGCCGGTATCGATGCCTATTCGGTTGTGCCGCAGCACCGGCCCGCGCGTCGGCGAATGGCCATGCACGACCACCACGCCGAAATCCGCCTCCGAGGTCAGAAAGGGACCGCGGATGCGGATGAGGTCGTCGGGGCTCTGCGCCTCCAGCGGCACGCCCGGGCGAATGCCGGCATGGACGAAGACGTATCCGCCGAGACGATGCGACAGGGCGAGGCCCTCGACGAAGCGGCGATGGGCTTCCGGGATGGCGCTGCGCCACCCGGCGGGATCGCCATCGGGGTCGATGCCCCAGCTCGCCAGGGCTTCACGGCCACCGTGGAAACGCCAATCGGTGATCGAGGCACGCTCCCCGGCAAGGGCATCCAGCATGGAGCGTTCGTGGTTGCCGATCAGGTTGACCATCGGCACCCCCGGCAGCGGCGGCGCGCCGCAAAGCCGGGCAATGACCCCGGCACTGTCCGGACCACGGTCGATGTAATCGCCGAGATGGAGCAGCAGCGGCGCGGCGATGGGCCGGGCGGCCAGGTCGGCGGCGATCAGGCCGTGCAAGCGGGCCAGCTTCTCGTCGCAGCCGTGGATATCGCCGATGGCATAGACGCGGTGGCCCGGAGGCAAGTCCGCGGGGGCGGGTTGGAATTCCAGCATGATGCTCCGGGTCACTCCGCGCGCCGCAGCCCCATCGCCAGGCTTCGTTCATCCATCCGCGCATCGTAGCGCAGGCCGGCCCGGGCCGCCCAGGCGTTCACCAGGTGGAACAGCGGGATGAGTGCGACATCCTCGCTGGCAAGGTGCACGGCCTGGCGCAGCAGCGCCTCGCGCTCCACCGCGTCGAGGGTGGCGATGGCCCGGTCGGTCAGGACATCCAGCGCCAGGTTGGAATAGCGGCCGGCATTGGCGGCGCCGCGGCGGGCGGCCGGATCATAGGTGCCGAGCACATTGGCGAGGAGGTAGCTCGCCTCCCCGGTGCTGCTGCCCCAGCCGGACAGGCGCATGGCGAATTCCTGCCGCGCCGCCCGGGCGGAGAAGCTGGCCCAGGGCAATGCCGCGACCTCCGTGCGGATGCCGATCCGGCTCCACATCTGCGCCACCGCCTGGGCGATACGGGCATCGTTGGGGTAACGGTCGTTGGGGGTATGGAGGGTGACGCGGAAGCCGTCGGGGAAGCCGGCCTCGGCCAGCAGGCGGCGGGCCGTCGCCGGCTCGAAGGGCGGCACCGGGGTGCCGGGGTCATGCGAATAGACGCCGGGCGGCAGCCATTGGCCGGCCGGCTGGGCAGCCCCCTGCATCACCTGCTCGGCCAGCGCAGTCCGGTTGATGCCGAGCGAAAGGGCGCGGCGCACCCGCAGATCCTGGAAGGGATTGGCCGCGAGCGGCTGGCCGGCCTGATCCGTGACGAAGGGCAGCGGGCCGCTGCGCGAGAAATCCGCCTGCAGGAACATCAGCCGCAGGCCCTGGATCTCGAAGACGCCGATGCGGGCATCCTGCTTCAGCCGGGCAAGATCGGCCGAGGGCACCTGGTCGATGAGGTCCACGTCGCCCGCCAGCACCGCGGCGGTGCGCGCGGCATCATTGCCGATGAAACGGAGGCTGATCCGGGCCCAGGGCTCGCGCGGGCCGAAATAGCCCTCGTTGCGGGCCAGCTCGGTCCGGTCATTGGCGGCATGGGACAGGAGGCGATAGGGGCCGGTGCCGATGGCGGCCTTGCCGCTGTTGAAATCCTCCGTCGTGGCGCCCTGCGCGGCATGCCGGGCGATGATCGCGATATAGCCCAGCTCCGTCGGCAGCAGGGAATCGGGCTGTTTCGTGTGCAGGCGGAGGGTGAGTGGATCGACCACCTCCACCTGCTTCACCATGCGGAGGAAGCCGCCATAGCCGGCCGGGCTATTCGGCACATTGGGCGCCCGGGCCAGGGAAAAGGCGACGTCATCCGCGGTGAAGGGCCGGCCGTCATGCCAGAGCACGCCTGGGCGGAGGCGGAATTCCCAAAGCATGGGACCCAGGGCACGCCAGCTTTCGGCCAGCCCGGGCTGAAGCTGGACCCGGGCATCGCGCTCGACCAGGCGCGAGAAGACATGCGCGGCGAGCTGGGCATTCGGCGCCGCATTGAAGAAATGCGGGTCCACCGAGGTGGCGGGCGCGGCCAAACCGAGAATGGCGGTGTCTTGCGCACGTTGCGCCAGGGCGGGGCCGGCGATGGCACCCAGCAGCATGAAGGCCCAGGCGATGGGCGGCACGCGAATCTCCTCGAGGCAGGGCGAGGTTATGGCCAAGCCGGCCTGGGTATGCCAGGAATTCAACCAAGTCGAACAGAATGGGGAAGAGACGCATGCTGGAAGTCGAGAGCATCGAAGCGCTGCGCGCGCATATCGGCCACAAGCTGGGCAGCAGCGAATGGCTGGTCGTGGACCAGAAGATGATCGACCAATTCGCCGAGGCGACCGGCGACCATCAATGGATCCATATCGACGTGGAGCGGGCGAAGAAGGAGATGCCGGGCGGCAAGACCATCGCCCATGGCTACCTGACCCTTTCGCTGCTGCCCAAGCTCAACCAGGGCATCTTCAGGATCAAGCAGCGCAGCCGCGGGGTGAACTACGGCTCCAACAAGGTGCGCTTCACCGCGCCGGTGCCGGCGGGCTCGCGGGTGCGCGGCCACCTGACCCTGAAGGCGATCGACCCGATCGAGGGCGGTGCCCGGCTGACCATGGAGGCGAGCGTGGAGGTGGAGGGCAATAGCCGGCCTGCGCTGGTCGCCGAGACGCTGTCCCTGGTCTACGCGTAGCCGGTCCGATGGCCGAGGAAATTTCGCTCCGCGCGGGGGAGGTTTCGCTCCGCGAGCGGGTCAAGGAGCCACCCTCGGCCCTGCTGGTCGAAAGCTACTACCGCGGCTCCGTGGCCCGGGCGCAGCGGGACGTCTTCGACCATGAGATGTGGGTGCATCTGGCGCATGGGCTGATGCTCGAGCGCCAGGGAATCGTCGCCCGGCCGGCGATCGCCGCCTGCCTGGCGGAGGTCCTGGCCATGGCCGGCGAAGGCCCCGCCGGCGTGCCGGTCGATTTCCGCCAGGAGGATCTCTATTCCTATGTCGAGCGGCGGATCGTGCTCGCGCTAGGCCCCGATACCGGTGGCCGGCTGCATACCGGGCGCAGCCGCAACGACCTGAACGTGACGACCTGGCGCATGGCGCTGCGGGAGACCCTGCTGGCGGTGCAGATGGCACTGCTGGCGCTGCGCGGCACCCTGCTGCGGTTGGCAGGCGAGCATGCCGAGGTGGTCATGCCCGGCTATACCCATACCCAGCATGCCCAGCCCATCACCTTCGGCTATTGGCTGCTTTCGGCCGCGGATGTGCTGGCACGGGACCAGACGCGGCTGGCGGGCGCGCTGGCGCATGCGGACCTCTGCCCCCTCGGCGCCGGGGCGCTGACGACCACGGCCTTCCCGCTGGACCGGATGTTCACGACCGAGCTGCTCGGCTTCGGCGCACCACTGGAATCGGCCTATGACGCGGTGTCCTCGCGCGACGATGCGTTGGAGGCGGCTTCGGCCATGGCGGTGCTGATGACCTTCCTCAGCCGCCTGGCGACCGATCTGCAGGCCTGGAGCACCTGGGAATACGGCTTCCTGGAACTGGCGGACCGGCATAGCGCGGTCTCCTCCATCATGCCGCAGAAGAAGAATCCGGTGGCGCTGGAACATGCCCGCGCCGCGGCGGCCGTGGTGCAGGGAGCCCTGCTGGCGGCACTGGCCGCGACGAAGAACACCGCCTTCGCCGATGTAAACGATGCGGTGACGTCGGTGAACGAGCCGGTGCTGGACGCGGCACTCAGGACCCTGCGCATCCTGGCCCTGCTGGAGGAAGTCTTCGCGGGGCTGACCCTGCGCCCGGCGCGCATGGCCCAGGCGGCCGCAGAAGGCTTCGGCACCGCCACCGAACTGGCGGATGTGATCGTACGGGAGGCCGGGCTGTCCTTCCGCATGGCGCATAACGTGGTCGCCGTGGTGGTCCGGGATGCGCTGGCGGCAGGACGCAGCGCCGATGCCATCACCGCAGCGGACCTCGATGCGGCGGCGCAGGGGCTGTTTGGCCGCCCGCTGGGCATCCAGCCCGCGGCGGTGGCGCAGGCGCTCGATCCAGCGGAAAACATTCGCACCCGAACCGTGCTCGGCGGCCCGGCACCGGTGGAGATGACCCGGATGCTGGCTTCCCGGGGCGCAGCGCTGGCACAGGACAAGGCTGCGGTCGAGGCGGTGGCGACGCGAATCCGGACCGCCCGGTCCCGCTGCTTCCAGCAGGCCATGGCGATGACCAAGGCTTGAAGGCAGCAATCATCGCTCGATCGCGGGCCGGCCACGGCGCATGATGCCGGGTGGAGGAGGACCCAGCATGTCCAGGCGCTTCATGCTTCTTGCCACGGGACTGGCCGCCGCCCTTGCCTGGCCGATGCCGGAAGCCGCAGCCCGGGGCGGCCATCCGCACGGCGGGGGATACCGCGGAGGCTACGGCGGCTACCATGGTGGCTATGGCGGCGGATACCGGGGCGGCTTCGGCGCCTTCATCGGTCCGCCGGCACCCTACTACCGGCCGCGCGCCTATGGGTATGGCTACGGCCGTCCCTATGGCTATTACGCGCCGCCGATCTATGCCCCGCCGCCGGTCGTTTATGCGCCGCCGCCGATCTATGCGGTGCCGCCACCCGGCGTGATCTATGCGCCGCCGCCGGTGGCCTTCGGTGCTCCGGCGGGAAACTACCTCCCCCCGGCCTATGGCGCGGATGGCGGCTACAAGCGATAGGGCAGGCTTCGTCGGGGCAGCCCGGGGCGTGAATTCCTGGCTGTGCGGATAGGCCAAGCCCTCAAAGGTGCGGCGAATACTCCACCGGGATCAGCACGCGATCCTCGATCATGCCGACCATCGGACCCTGCTCCTCCGGGGTTTCACGCTTGATGCGGATCCACTCCTCGTCGGCCAGGAAGCTGGCCCAGGCGGCGCGCAGGCTCGGCTCATCCGGCCATTCGAGGAGGTAGCTGAATTCCAGGCCCAGCTCGGACCGGGATTCCCAGATGGCCAGGATGTGGAAGCCGTGCCGGGCCATGATGCGCATGGCGTGGTCGCGGAAGCGGGCCAGGAAAGCGGCCCGGCTGGGCTCGAAGATCTCGTAGATGCGGAGTTGTTCGATCATGCGGCGGCGCCTCCGGAGGTGTCTCCGGCAGCAACGCGCCAGGGGCGGCCAGCGGTTCCTCCGGGATGATGTGCCGGCCGGATGAACCCGCTGGCCGCAGTGATCAGGCCCTGGCGGCACGGGCGGAGCGTTGCAGCCCGACGTATTCCAGCTCCGCCAGGGCGGCGACGACCACGGCCTGGGCCAGGATGAAGCCGCCGCCGAGCCAGTTCGGCGCGATCCAGCCCGGCAGCAGCAGCAACACGCTATCGATCGCCCAGAGCGCATTGCCGATGATGACGCCGAGCACCGCCCAGCGCGGCACCGCGGATCGGGTGCCGAGCCAGGCCAGCGCCGCGGCGAAGGCCAGCAGGAAGAGGCCGGATTCCCGTAGCAGCGCCTCCGGCAGATGGAACCACCAGCCCAGCGGGGCGGCCGCCACCGCCAGCAGCAGGCCCATGGCGCCGCTGCAGGCCGCATCCAGCAGCAGCGCGCGGCGCAGGAAGACGGAGGGCAGGATCACATCCATCACGCCGCCTCCCGCACCGCATCGAGAAAGCCGGTCACGCTGGCGAGCCTGCCATCCGGCGCCAGGGTAGCGAAATCGGTGCCGGCCGCGGCAGGCGCGGCACCCGGGACGCCGAGGCTCCAGGCGAAGCGGAGATGGTCGTTGTGGCGATCCACCGTCCCGCGCCGGCTGAAGCGCAGGCCGGGAAACTGTGCCTGGGCGGCACCTATCATGGCGGCGATGCCGGGCTGGCCCTCACCCTGCATCATCGGGTCACGGTAGCTGGCCTCGGCGGCGAAGGTCTCGGCCACCAGCGCGGCGCGGCGACCTGCATCGGCCTCGTTCCAGCAGGCGATGTAGCGGTCGATCAGGCGGTCATGGTCGCTCATCCGAAGTGTCTCCCCTCTCGCGGCGAGAAAGTCCCGCCGGCGACCGGAAGATCACCCCTTCGGCGGCTCGGAAGCGATTACCTGCCGGGTCATATCGCCCAGCCTCGGAGCGCCATGCCGGATCTGCGGCCGCTCGCCATCGAAGGAAAGCGGCATGGCGACAAGCGAGAAATCCTCGCCCGGCACCGGCTGCAGCATCCGCATCGCCGCGGCCTGCGGCTCGGCGAGCACCTCGGGGATGGTATTCACCGGGGCGCAGGGGACGCCGGCGGCGACCAGCGCCTCGGCCAGCGCGGCACGCGGGCGGTCGCGCAGCAGGTCCGCGATCTGCGGCAACAGGGCGCCCTGGTGGGCGATGCGCTGGCGGTTGGTGGCGAAATGTGGATCCTCCGGCCAGTCGGGCCGCCCGAGATGCACCGCCAGCTTGCGGAACAGCCGGTCGTTGCCGCAGCAGATGAGCAGCGGTCCATCGGCGGTCTCGAAGGCCTGGTAGGGGACGAAGTTGGGATGGCCGGAGGCATGGCGTTCCGGCAGCTTGCCCATGTTCACATAGGCGCTGATCTTCTGCCCCGCCCACATCAGCGCCGTCTCGAACAGCGAGGTATTCACCACGCAGCCACGGCCGGTGGCATGGCGCTGCTGCAGCGCCGCCAGGGCGCCGATGACGGTCCACATGCCGGTGCCCTGGTCCACCACGCTGGCGCCCATCCGCACCGGCGGCCCGCCGGGTTCGCCGGTGATGGAGGAAAGGCCGCAGAAGGCCTGGAACAGCGGCTCATAGCCCGGGCGCTGCGCCAGCGGGCCGAGGTGGCCGAAAGCGCCCATGGCGCAGTAGATCAGCCGCGGGTGGCGGGCGGTGACCGGCTCGGGGCCGATGCCAAGCGCTTCCGCCACACCGGGGCGGAGGTTGTGGACCAGGATATCCGCATCCTCGAGCATCGCATGCAGCGCGGCGACGCCATCGGGGGATTTCAGGTCCAGCGCGACGCTGCGCTTGCCGCGGTTGAACTCGTGGAAGTTCAGCGCATCGCCATGGCGGAAGGCAGGGCCCATCTGCCTTGCATCGTCGCCGCCATCGGGCTTCTCCACCTTCCAGACCTCGGCACCGAGGTCGGCGAAGATCGCGCCGGCGAAGGGTCCGGCGAGGACCTGGCCGAGCTCCACCACCTTGATGCCGGCGAGCACGCTCATGGCGTGCCAGCGAGAGGCGCGCCGGTGAAGCGCTTCGGCAGCCCGTCCCAGCAGGCATCGTAGCCGGGCTGGAGCTGCGGCGCCGCCATGGCGAAGGCGCTGGGGCGGATCACCTGGCTGGTCTCGAACATGAAGGCCAGCGTGCCCTCCAGCTTGTGCGGCGCCAGTTCCGCGGCGATGGCGCGTTCGGTCGTCGCCGCATCCGGGCCATGGCCGCTGAGCCGCGGATGCAGCGAGACGCCGCCGGGGGCGAAGCCCTGGGCCTTGCCGTCATAGACGCCATGCACCAGCCCCATGCATTCGTTCATCACGTTGCGATGGAACCAGGGCGGCCGGAAGGTCGCCTCGGCCACCATCCAGCGCGGCGGGAAGATGACGAAGTCCATGTTGGCGACGCCGGCCGCGGTCCCGGGGCTGGTCAGCACGGTGAAGATCGACGGATCCGGGTGGTCGAAGCTGACCGTGTTGATGACCATGAAGTGGCGCGTGTCGTAGACATAGGGCGCGTTGTTGCCGTGCCAGGCGACGACATCGAGCGGCGAATGCCCGAGCGTCGCCGCCCAGAGGCTACCCTGGAATTTCTGCACCAGCTCGGTCGGCTCGTCGCGGTCCTCGTACCAGGCGGTGGGAGAGAGGAAATCGCGCGGATTGGCCAGGCCATTGGCGCCGATCGGGCCGAGGTCCGGCAGGCGCAGCGCCGCGCCATGGTTCTCCGCCACATAGCCGCGGGCGGCACCATCCGGCAGCTCGACGCGGAACTTCATCCCGACCGGGATGACGGCGATCTGCCCGGGCGCGACCAGCAGCCGGCCGCATTCGGTCACCAGCAGCAGGCGGCCCTGTTCCGGCACCAGCAGCAGCTCGCCATCGCTGTCCATGAAGACCCGCTCCATCGACATGGTGGCGCGGTAGATGTGGATGGTGACGCCCGACAGCGCCTCCCCCGGCGCGGTGGCGCCGAGGGTGACGAGGCCGGCGACGAAGTCGGTGGGGACATCGGGGATTGGCAGCGGGTCCCAACGCAGGCGATTGGGCGTCGGCGGCGCCAGCGGACCGCAGAGCAGGCCCTGGTCGATCGGGCGGAAGGCGCCATGCCCGGCCGAGGGACGGATGCGGTAGAGCCAGGTCCGCCGGGCCTCGGCCCGGGGGACGGTGAAGGCGGTGCCGCTGAACTGCTCCGCATAGAGGCCGTATGGGACCGTCTGCGGGCTGTTGCGGCCGGGCGGCAAGGCTCCGGGCAGGGCCTCGGTGGCGAATTCATTGCCGAAGCCGGACATCATCGGCGGGGTGGTCTGGTCCATGGGTGCCTCCCTCTTGCCGCCTGATTGCACCTGCCCGCTTATGGTTTCAAGTGAAACCGTCTAGCGCACCCGGGCCAGCAGCCGCCGGGCACGCTCCACCACCGGCAGGTCGATCATCGCGCCCTCGAAGGCCACGGCGCCCGAACCCTGGGCCAGCGCCTCGTCGAAGGCGGCGATGAGGCGGCGGGCGCGATCGGCCTCGGCCGGGGCGACGCCGTATTCCTCGTTGATGATCGGCACATGCAGCGGATGGATGCAGGCGGTGCAGGCGAAGCCGAGCCGGCGGGACCGCTTCAGCGCGGTGCGATAGCCCTCGAGGTCGTTGAAATCGGCAAAGGCGCCGACCGAGCCGAGCGGCAGGATCCCTGCCCCACGCGCCGCGGCCACCGCCATCATGCCGAAGTGGTAGAGCATGTCGGCGCCGGGCACGGCCTCGAGCTCGGTCGAGAGATCCTCCGAGCCGACGCCGAGGGCTGCCATGCGCGGATCGGCGCCGGCGATGGCGACCAGGTTGGGCAGCGCCTGCGGCGTCTCGACGATGCCGATGAAGCGGGTATGGCCGATCGGCAGGCCGAGCGCCGCCTCGCGCACCGCGACCACCTCGGACAGCAGCTTCACGTGCTCCCCGCCCATCACCTTCGGCAGCATCAGCGCGGTGACCTGCGGCATGATGGCGGCGGCGATATCGGGGATCGCCAGTTCCAGCGCCCGATTGATGCGGACCGCGACCTCGTTGCCGGCGCCATGGACCTGCGCCGCGGCCGCGGGCAGCGCGGCGCGCGCGGCCGCCTTCTCCGCCGGCGGGATGCTGTCCTCGAGGTCGAGGATGATGACGTCGGCGCCGCGGGTATGCGCCTTGGCGACGAAGCGCTCGGCGGTGGCGGGGACGAAGAGGAGCGAGCGCCAGGTGGGGAGGGTCATCATGGTCTCCTTCAGGCAGCCGCGCCGGACTGCAGCATGGTGGCGATCTCATCCGCGGTATAGCCGGCCTCCGCCAGGATCTCGGCGGTCTGGGCGCCGAGCCGCGGGGCGGGCAGCACCTCCTCCCGCATGCCGCCGCGGAAGGTGACGGGGGTGCGGGTGCGGCGGATGCGGCCCTCGGTCGGGTGCTCGTCGAAATTCCAGAAGCCGACGTCGCCGAGGTGCGGGTCCTCCAGCAGATCGTCGATGGTATTGTACGGCCCGGCCGGGACATCGGCCTTGGCGAAGATCTCCAGCCACTCCGCGGTCTTCTTCTGCGCCAGCGCCTCGACCTGCACGGTGAAGTAGTCGGCGGCATTCTGGGTGCGGCTGATCGGCGTGGCGTAGCGCGGGTCGGTCTTCAGCTCCGGCCGGCCGATGGCGTCGAAGAAGGCGAAGGCCTGGCGGTTGTCGTTGGGGCGGACGGTGATGTAGCCGTCGAGCGTCGGCAGCGGCCGGTAGTCGGGCGAGAGCAGCCGGGCATCGCCGGTCGGCCCCTCCGGCGGCTCGAAGGTGGCGGCGCCGAGATGCTCGGAGGTGACGAAGCTCGCCATGGTCTCGAACATCGGCACCTCGATCGACTCGCCGTGCCCGGTCTTCTCCCGCCGATACAGTGCGAAGCCGATGCTCTGCGCCGAGACCAGGCCGGTGATGTGGTCGGTCATCACCATCGGCACGAAGCGCGGCTCGCCGATGGCGCGGTCGAAGGTGCCGGCGACGCCGGACAGCGACTGGATGATCGGATCATAGGCCGGGCGATTGGCATAGCGGCCATCGGTGCCGAAGGCGACGATGCCGCAGTGGATCAGCCGCGGATTGCCGGGCGCGAGCGAGGCATAGTCCAGCCCGGCACGGGCCAGCGCCGCCGGGCGCACGTTGGAGACGAAGACATCCGCCGTGGCGATGAGCGCCTTCAGCGCCGCGATGCCGGCCGGCTGCTTGATATCCAGCACGATCGACCGCTTGTTGCGGTTGAAGTTGATGAACTTGCCCGACATGGCCGGCGAACGCGACCCGGCCGCCAGGTAGCGCAGGATATCGCCGCCCGGCGCTTCGACCTTGATGACCTCGGCGCCCTGGTCGGCGAGCGTGCGCGTCGTGATCGGCCCGACCACCACCGTGGTCAGGTCGATGACGCGAACGCCTTCGAGCGGTCCTCCCGCCATCAGGCGAACTCGCAATCGAGCTGGGCATTCTGGTTGCCGTCGCGGTCCTGCACCCAGGCCAGGACCTTGCCGCCCTCAGCGGCGCGGCCGCACAGCGTGATGGTCTCGCCGACATAAATCGGCCGCGTCAATCGGGCGGAGAAGCCGACCAGCCTGCCCGGTGTATGGGCCACCGCGGCATCGAGCAGCAGCTGCATCGTCAGCCCGCCGTTCTGCACCGTATTCGGATAGCCCTCCTCCGCCCGCGCGTAATCCGCGTCGTAGTGGATGCGATGCGCATTCCAGGTGACGGCGGAATAGCGGAAGACCAGCGGCGGGGTCAGCGTCTTCTCCAGGCTCCAGGCCGCGCCGGTCGGCGCCGGCGCGGGCGGGGCGACGGTGCTCTTCTCGCCGGGCTTCACCGCTTCCCGGTAGACCGCATCGAATTCATCGACGGCCACCACCTCGTCCCGCACCCGCAGCGTATGGCGCATGGTGAGCACGGTGATGAAGCCGGTGCGGGCCTGCTTCGGGACGATGGCGGCGACCTCGGCGGTCTTCACCGCCACGTCGCCGATCCGCAGCTCGCCGGGGATGGTCACGCGGCGCCCGGCCCCCATGCGGCGCGGCAGCGGGATCGGCGGCAGCACCACGCCGGGCTTCGGATGCCCATCGATCCCGATATCGGAATGCCGCGGCGTCTCGGCGCAGAACAGGGTGAACCAATGCGGCGGCAGCACGTCGCCGCGGTGAAAGCTCTCGGGGTCGAAATCCAGCATGCCGGCGATGCGGCGGACGGCGCCGAGGCTGATATCCTCCTCGACGGTCCGGGTGCGGCCCACCCAGGATTGCAGTTCCTCGCTCAGGGTCAGCGACATGTTCAGGGTCCTATTCGGCGACGAGGTTGAGGCGACGGATCAGGGGCGACCAGCGTGCACCCTCGGCGCGGGCCATGGCGCTGAATTCCGCCGGCGTATTGGCCGGGGCGACATCGGCGCCGACCTTGGCATAGGCGGCGCGCACCCGCTCATCGGCCAGGGCCTCGTTCAGCGCGGCATTCAGCCGGGCGACGACCTCGGGCGGGGTGCGGGCGGGGGCGGAGAGGCCGAAGTAGCCGCCGGCCTCGAAGCCGGGAATGGTCTCGGCAACGGCCGGCACACCGGGCCATTCCGGGCGCCGGGCCGGCGTCGTCAGCGCCACGGCACGCAAGGTCGGCTGGTCCTTCACCGTGGCACCCTCCGGCAGGCCCATGCAGCGCGCATGGATGCGGCCCGAGAGCAGGTCGGTCATCGCCTGGGTGCTCTGCCGATAGGGCACATGCACCATCTCGAGCCCCAGGCGGGCGCCGATATCCTCCATGATGAGATGGGTATTCGCCCCGACGCCGGCCGAGGCGAAGGTGAAGCGGCCGGGATTGGCGCGGATCCAGGCCGCGACCTCGGTGAAGGTCGCGCCGGGGATGGAGTTGTGGACCAGCAGCACGTTGAAGGTGGAGCAGAAATGCCCGACCGGGGTGAAGTCCGTCTGCCAGTCGTAGCCCATCTGCTTGTAGAGCAGCGCATTCAACCCGCTATTGGTGCCGGCGGTCGCCACCAGCAGCGTATGGCCATCGGCCGGTGCGCGGGCGACCGCTTCGGCGGCGGTATTGCCGGCGCCGCCCGGGCGGTTGTCCGCCAGCACCGGCTGGCCCAGAACTCGGGTCAGCGCATCGGCCGTCACCCGGCTGACGATATCGGTCTGGCCGCCGCCGCCATAGGGTACCACCAGGCGGATCGGCCGGTCGGGGAAGGCCGCGCGGGCGATCGCGGGCATGGCAAGCCCGGCCAGCAGCGTGCGACGGGCGAGGTTCATGGCCGCCATTCCGCCAGCAGCGCCGTCATGATGCGGTCGACATCGGCCATGGCGTTGTAGCCATGGAAGCTGAAGCGGATGCGGCCGCGCCCGTTCCAGGCCCAGACGCCGTGCCGGACCAGGGCCTCGGTCAGCGCCGCGGCCCCGGGCAGCGCGATGCAGACGCTGGCACCATGCCGGGCCGGGTCGGCGGGCGTGGTGCTGGCGATGCCGGCTTCGGCCAGCCGGGTATGCAGGGCCGTCGTCAGGGACTGCACATGCGCCAGGGCCGCGCCCTGCGGGACGCCACCGAGGTAGTCCAGCGCCGAGGCCAGCACATAGACCGCGGCATGGCCGGGGTTGCCCCGGGCGAAGCGCATGGCATCGGGGACCAATCGCAGCCCCGCGGCGTAATCCGGCGCGCCGAGGCCCTCGATGGAATTCCACCCCGCCGTGCTCGGCGCCCAATCCGGCTGCCGCGCGCGGTTCCAATAGGCGATGGCGGTGCCGGTCATGCCGAGCAGCCATTTGTAGGTGGCGGCGAAGGCGAAATCGGCGATGCGCGGGTCGATCGGCAGGTAGCCTGCGGCCTGGGTATGATCCACGACCAGCAGCGCGCCGACCCGGTCCGCCACCTGCCGCATGGCCGCGAGGTCGTAGCGTTCGCCAGTCAGGTAGGAGACATGGGAGATGGCGAGCATGCGGGTCCGCGCATCCACCACCTTGGCCAGTGCGGCAGCATCGCCGGCCCGGGCATAGCGGATGCCGATATGCGGATGGCGCTGCAAGGCGACCGGCGCCACCAGCGACGGGTATTCATCCGGGTCGACGACGATGTTGTCGCCCGGCTTCCAGTCGATGCTCTCGACCAGCATCGACATGCCTTCCGCGACATTGGCGACGAGCCCGATATCGCCGCGATCGACGCCCCAGCTTGCGGCCAGCAGGCTGCGGGCGCGCAGCACCTCGGCATCCTGGGCGTGGCGGCCGTGGATGCCGTTGCTCTTGTCGGCGGCATAGCGGGACATCGCCGCATCGTGGCGATGCAGGAAGGCGGTCTCGCCCCCGGCGCAGACATGGGTGATGCCCACGGGGATGCGGAAGTCGGCGGGATCGAAGAGGGGATGGTTCATGCTCAGCGTCCCGCCGGTTGCAGCATCAGGGCGAAGCCCGGGATATAGGTGGTGAGGAACAGCACGGCGAGCATGAGCAGGATCTGCGGCCATATGGCACGGGAGATCTGCCCGAGCGTGAGCTTGCTGATCGCCATGCCGATGAACAGGCAATAGCCGATCGGCGGCGCCGCCATGCCGATCGAGACATTGGTCACGATGATCGCCCCGAAGTGGATCGGGTCCACGCCGAAGCGATTGGCGATGGCGATCAGCATCGGGCCGAGGATGACCATGATGGCGATCTCATCCATCACCGCCGCCAGCAGGAAGAAGGCGAGGTTGAGCGAGGCGAGCGCCAGCCAGCGCTGCTCGATGCTGTCGGCCATCCAATGGGCGAAGCGCGTGGCGATCTGTTCCTGGGCGACCAGGATGCCGAAGCCGGTGGAGACGGCGATGATGGCGCAGACGATGCCGCTGGTGCGCATGGCGCTGGCGACGATGCCGGGCAAGGCCGGGATGGTCAGCTTGCGTTCCACGAAAAGGCCGATGACCAAGGCATAGACGCAGGAGACGGCGGCGGCCTCGGTCGGGGTGAAGATGCCGCCGTAGATCCCGCCCAGCACGACCAGCGGCGAGGCCAGGGCCCATTTGCCCTGGTGGAAGGCGGCCCAGGTCTCGGCCAGGCTGGCGCGCGGCAGCCTCGGCACCTTGTTCCGCTTGGCATGGACCCAGCAGATCACCAGCAGGCCGATGGCCAGGGTGATGCCGGGCACGATGCCCGAGAGGAAAAGCCGGCTGATCGATTGCTCGGCGATGATGCCCCAGATGACGAAGGCGATGGAGGGCGGGATCAGCGGACCGAGCACGCCGGCGCTGACCGCGATGCTGGCGGCGAAGGCGCGGCTATAGCCGGCCGCGGCCATGGCCGGGATGAGGATGGTGCCGATCGCCGCCGTAGTGGCCGGCGCCGAGCCGGAAATGGCGGAGAAGACCAGCGCCGCCAGCACCGCGACCATGGCGAGGCCGCCGGTGCGGTGGCGCACCAGCGTGCCGGCGAGGTCGACCAGCCGCTGCGACAGGCCGCCCGCGGTCATCAGCTCCCCGGCCAGCATGAACAGCGGAATGGCGAGCAGGCTGAACTGCTGGCTGCCGCTGATGAGCGCCTGGGCCAGGAAGGCCGGCTCGATATCGGCCAGCAGCAGCGCCGCGGTGACCGCCAGCGCGATGGCGATGGCAAAGGGGAAGCCGAGCACGACCAGCCCGGCGAAGCCCGCGGTAAGGCACCAGGAAATGGCCGTCACGCGAGATCACCCCGCGGGCCGCGCAAGACCCGGTCCAGCGCGAAAAGCGCCACTAGCGCGCCGCAGACCGGCGCCAGGGCATTGAGGATCTCGATCGGATAGCCGATGGCGGCCGAGGTGCTGCCGGAGGTGAGGTCGAGGAAGCGCCAGCCGGACCAGGCGAGGAAGACGCCGAGCGCGGCGGTGACCAGCTCGGTCAGCCGCTCGGTCCAGGCGCGGATGCCGGCCGGCAACAGGTCCGGCAGCAGGGTCAGCCGCACATGCCAGCCCTCGTGCACGCCGAGCGCCAGCCCGCCGAGGACCGACCAGCTGAACAGCAGCACGGCCAGTTCCTCGGACCAGGACGGCGTGTCGCCGAAGACGTAGCGCATCACGACCTGATAGCTGATGGCGATCAGCATCAGCACCGCCGCGATGCCGATGCTGGCACGGGTCGCCCAGGCGACCACGCCGGTGAAGGCGCCGAATGCCCGCACTACTGCACCGCCGCCAGGGCTTCCTTGATGATGTCGGTGCCGATCTGGCCGCGGAAGCTCTCGTACATCGGCATCACGCCGCGGCGGAAGGCGGCCTTGTCCGGCACCTCGTTCACCTGCATGCCGTTCTTCGCCAAGCTGTCGCGGAAGACGGCCTGGGCGGCGGCATTGGCGGCGCGCTGCGCCCTGGTGGCCTCGACCCCGGCCTCGAGCACCGCCGCCTTGAGGTCGGCCGGCAGCTTGTCGAGGCTGCGCTTGGCGATGAGCAGCCCGATCATCGAATAGATATGGCCGGTCAGCGAAAGGTACTTGGTCACCTCGAAGTACTTGTTCTGCTCGATGATGCCGAGCGGGACCTCGAGCCCGTCGATCGCCCCCTGCTGGACCGCGGTGAAGGTCTCGCCCCAGGCCATCGGCACGGCGTTGCCGCCGAGGCTGCGATACATCTCGATGTAGATCGGGCTCTGCAGGACGCGGAACTTGATGCCGCGCAGGTCGGCCGGCTGCACGATCGGCCGGACGTTGTTGATCATGTGGCGGAAGCCGCCTTCCATGTAGCCGAGCGGGACGATGCCCTTGGCCTCCAGCCGCTGCTTCAGCTGGGCGCCGACGGTGCCGTCCAGCACGCGGTGGCCCTGCTCCTCGGAGCTGAACAGGAAGGGCATGTCGTTGACCTGGAAGGCCGGCTCGACCTGGGCGATCACCGCATTGGTGATGACCCCCATGTCGACGGTGCCGAGCCGCATGCCGTCCACCAGCGGCCGCTCATCGCCGATGGCGCGGTTGGGGTAGAGCTGCACCTCGATCCGCTCACCCACACGGGCACCGAGCGCCTTCTGGAATTCCCGGGCGCCGAGCGCGTAGGGGTCCTGGGCGCCGTCGCCGCTGGTCCAGCCGATCCGCAGGATGGTCTTCGTCTGGGCCCGTGCCAGGGCCGGGGCGGCGAGCAACGCGGTGACCGCGGCGAGGCCGCGCCGGGTGAGCTTGGACATGGTTCGGTTTCCTCCGGGATTGCGGCGGATGATACGGGGCCGCCGCCCGGGGGCAAGCCGTCACATGGCCATCAGGCGGCCAAAGCCGGGCACCGCGTCACGCAGGCCGAGGCGGCGGGTGGCGTGCCAGGCCATGGCTTGGTTGCTGGTGAGGACCGGCATGCCCAGCTCCGCCTCCAGCCCGGCGATCAGCCCGGCCGAGCGGATGGCGGTGCAGCTGATGAAACAGGCTTCCGCCCCCGGCACCGCAGCCGCACGGACCCGGTCGGCGATGACGGCCGGCGGGATACGGGCCATCTCCGCATTGGTGTCGATCCCCATGCGGTCGCCGCCCACCACCGTGATGCCATGCCCGGCCAGGAAGCCGATCTCGCGCTCATGGACCGCGTCGATATAGGGGGTGACCAGCAGGATGCGCCGGGCCCCGAGCAGGGCCAGGGCGGCGAGGATGCCATCCGCGGTGGCGCAGGCGGGGATGCCGGAGGCCGCCTCGATCCGGTCGCGGATACCGGCGGCCATCGCCGGGGCGAAGGTTGAGACGGCGGTGCAATGGAAGGCGATCAGGTCCGGCCGGGCATCGCCCAGCAGCTTCGCCGCCGGCTCCAGCGCGCCGATCATGTTCCGCAATTCCGGCTCCGAGCTGCCGCGCAGCTCGAGGCGGGTGACCAGGGCGGTGACGCCGGGCGGCAGCATGGCATGCAGCTCGGGCTCCGCCACGCTATTGCCGGAAGGGACCAGCAGCCCGAGCCGGGCGCGGTCGCCATAGTCGATCACCGCAGGGACTCGCGGGCGGCGGCCAGCCAGCTGCGGTCGATGTAGTCGGCCGCCCGGCGCGGCCGGCTGGGCAATTCGCGGATCAGGGCGCTGATCTCGATCAGCGCCTGGACCCCGGCCTCGCTCGCCTCCCCGTCGCGGGGGAAGATGGCCTCACGGGTGTAATCGGCCCAGGCCTGCCCAGCGTAGCGGGGGGCGATCCCGGCTTCCTGTTCGGCCAGCCGCACGGTCAGCGCCCGGTCGGCATAGAAGCGTTCATGCGCGCGCAGGAAGCCGCGGCAGAAGCGCAGCATCGGGTCCGGATTCGCCTGGGCCCAGCCGGCATCGACATCGAGGCTGGTGAACTGGAAATCCGGGACCAGGTCGCGCGGGTTGCCGAGGCTGACGAACCCCTCGTCCAGCGCGATGCTGTCGAGTGGGGCGCCCTGCAGCCCTGCATCGATGCCGCCGGAGCGCAGCAGGTCCCATCGCGCCAGGATCGGGCCGCAGGGGACCAGCTCATAATCCTGCGGCCAGTGCAGGCCATGGGCCGCGAGCAGCTTGATGATGAGGGAGGAGCTGCCGGCCCGCAGCGAGGAGACGCCGATGCGCCTGCCCCGCAACCCGGCATAGTCCGCGATGCCGGCCCGGGCGATGAAGGAGAAGGGCAGCCGGTTGACGTTGCCGCCGATGATGCGCTGCGCACCGCCCGCCTCGGCATCGAGGATGACATGTTCGGTCACCCCATAGGCGAGCTGCGCCCGGCCATCCCGCAGGCGGTCGTTCACCTCCTCGATGCCCTCGATATGGTCGATGCGGAGGTCGATGCCTTCCGCCGCGAAAAGGCCGGCATGCAGGCCGATCCAGACGGGCAGGTTGAAGTAGTTGCGGGAGACGACGGCGATCGTCAGCGGCTGCATGGCAGGGGATCCCGGAGGCGGATTGGGGTGCGTTTCCAGGTCCCAGGGAAGCACAGCATCGGCGGCCTCGCCATCACCCGGGGGCAGCAACGCCCCCCGTCAGCCTGTCAGCCTTTCCCGCGGCAGGGTCATCCAGGCGCGGGTGCCGATGCCGGGCACCGCTTCCAGCCGCAGCGCGCCCCCATGGGCCTCCAGCAGCGAGCGGGCCAGGGCAAGGCCGAGGCCGATGCCGCGCGTGCCATCGGGCCTGGCACCGGACAGGTCGCCGGCCGGGATGCCGGCCCCCTCATCCTCGATGACGATGGCCAGGCTGTCGTGGCTCAGCACCGGGCGCAGGTCGATCCATTCGTCGTGCCGGGTCATCCGGGCAGCACGGCTGAGTACCTGAACCAGCGCGCCATGCAGGGCGCGGCGGTCGGCCTCCAACGCCAGCGGCGCGAAGTCCGGCGAAAGCCGCCACTGCCGCCGGCAAGGTTCGAGCTGCAGGGTCAGGGTGGCGACCACCTCCTCGAGCAAGGGGGCGAGCGGCACGAGTCCCTGGTCGAGGCGGCGCGGTGCGGCCTCGGCGGCCAGGGAATCGTTGACGTCATCGGCCAGGGCCAGCAGCCGCTGCGCCGCGGCGGCAGCCGGGCCCGGCAGCGCCAGCAGGGCGAAGCCGGAGGTCTGGAGCTCATGCGCGACCATGCCAAGGCAACGGCCCCGGATTGCGGCCTGGCACCGGGCGGCGGCGGCGGCGGCCTGGGCGGCGCGCAGCCGGCGGTCCAACCGCAGGGCCAGGCCAGCGGTGAGCATCGCCAGGCCCAGGGCCAGTCCGATCAGGGCATAAAAAAAGCCGGGCATGGGCCCGGCTTTTCGCAGCAGCGCGTGAAGCGGCAGTTTACGCCGCGGCGCTGACGGCCTTCTTCGCCTGGGCGCGCAGGATGCGGCGCTTCAGGACCAGGGCTTCGGCCGGAAGGTTCCGGTTCGGCGTGCCGATCAGGAAGGCATCGAGGCCACCATTGTGCTCGATGGTGCGGATGCCATTGGTGGTCAGCCGCAGCTGGATGCTGGAGGCCAGCACATCCGAGAAGAAGGAGGTGTCCTGCAGGTTGGGCAGGAAGCGCCGGCGGGACTTGTTGTTGGCGTGGCTGACGTTGTTACCCGTCAAGACGCCTTTGCCGGTGATGCCGCAGCGGCGGGCCATGATGCAAATCCTGAAAGCAGGGTACGCGGCAATAGCCACGCACGGAGGTGGTGAAGAAGGTGGGGTCCTATGCCGTGCGCCGGGGGTGGCGTCAAGGCCGGGGTTGCGCGAGGCTCCGCCCCAAGCAGACCAAGGGGAAGGGAAACGCCATGCGTCTCGCCAACAAGACCGCCCTCGTCACCGGGGCCGCCTCCGGCATGGGGGCCGCAACCGCCCGGCTTTTCGCCCGGGAGGGGGCCAAGGTGGCCGTTGCCGATATGCTCGAGGGGGATGGCCAGGCCGTGGCCGCCGCCATCACCGCCGCCGGCGGCACCGCGCAATTCGTCAAGCTGGACGTGGCCGAGGAAGACCAGTGGGAAGCCGCCGTCGCCGCGGTGACCGGGGCCTGGGGCGGACTCGACATACTGGTCAACAATGCCGGCATCTCCGGCAGCGCAACCAACAACCTGTACGACACCGCCCTGTGGGACCGGATCATGGCGGTGAATGCCCGCGGCGTCTTCCTCGGCGTGAAGCATGCCGTCGCCGCGATGCGGGCCCGGGGCGGCGGGTCGATCGTCAACCTTTCCTCCATCTCGGGCAACGTGGGGCAGGAGAGGATCCATTGCGCCTACAACGCCTCCAAGGCTGCGGTGCGGCTGCTGACCAAGTCGGTCGCGGTGCAGGAAGGCCCGGCGAAGATCAGGCTCAATACCGTCCACCCCGGGTTGATGCCGCCGATGCGGACCTCGGGCGCCACGGCGGACCCGGTGTTCCGGGCCAAGATGCTCGGGCATGTGCCGCTGGCGCGGTCGGGCGAGGTGGACGAGGTGGCCTATGCCATCCTCTTCCTCGCCTCGGACGAAAGTTCCTACATGACGGGGTCCGAGCTGCATGTGGATGGCGGCTACCTCGCCTCCTGACGCCGCCCTGCCCCCGACCTGGCTTGCCAGGGGGGCGGAAACCGAGTCTCATTCCGCCCGGGACGGCTCGCGACGCGGCACCACAACGATGATCGGAGACGACGATGGTGCTCAAGACCATCGCGGCCGGCGTCTGCGCGCTCCTGCTCGCCGCCGCCCCCGCGCAAGCCCAGACACCCGCGCCCGGGACAGCGCCCGACCGGGCGCTGCTGCAGCTCGACTGGATCCCGACCGGCGAGCACGCGGCCTATTTCGCCGGCGTCGGCCGCGGCTTCTGGCGGGAGCAGGGGATAGAGCTGGCACTGGCCCGCGGCTATGGCTCGGGCGATACGGTGAACAAGCTGGCGGCCGGCGCGGCGCAGTTCGGCGTGGCCGATCTCGGCGCCGTGCTGGCGGCCCGGGCGCGGCAGAGCGTGCCGGTGCGGTCCATCTCGGCGATCTATACCCATTCGCCGCATTCGCTCTTCGTCCTGCGCAGCAGCGGCATCACCACCTTCCGCGGGCTGGAAGGCAAGCGGATCGCCGTCACCCCCGGCAATAGCCACCGGCTGTATTTCCCCGAGGTCGCCCGCCGCGCCGGGACCGACCCGGATCGCATCACCTGGGTCAATACCGATGCCTCCGCCATGGCGGCGCTGCTGATCACCCGGCGGGTGGATGCGGCACCCTTCTATTCGATCCACCACTACTACACGAACAAGGCGGCGCTCGCGGCCGGGGAGGAAATCGTCGTCCTGCCCTTCGTCGAGACCGGCTTCGCCATCTACGCCGCCTCCATCGCCACCACCGACGACATGCTGGCCAAGAACCCGGAGCTGGTCCGGCGCTTCCTGCGCGGGTTGCAGCGCAGCCTCGAATGGTCGCGCGACAACCAGGCGGAGGCCTGCAAGCTGCACGTCGCCCGCAACCCGGAAGTGGCGCAGGACGACTGCGAAGGCTCGCTGAAGGCGGTGATGAGCTTCGTCTTCACCGACCATGCGCGGGAGACCGGGCTCGGCCGCTTCGGCGCCGAGCGCCTGGCCAATACCTGGCGGGTGGTGGCGGAAAGCCTGCAACTGCCCCCCGCCTGGGACCCCACCCAGGCGGTGGATACAAGCCTGCTGCCGTGATCCGGCTCGACCGGGTGAGCAAGAGCTTCGGCAGCGTCGAGGCCTTGCAGGACGTCTCGCTGACCGTCGGCGCCGGCGAATTCGTCGCCATCGTCGGCGCCTCCGGCTGCGGCAAATCCACCCTGCTGCGGCTGGTGGCGGGGCTGGTGCCCGTCACCGCCGGGCATGTGGTGCTGGGCGGCACGGCGGTGACCGAGCCGCGCGCCGATACCGCCATGGTCTTCCAGGCGGCGACCCTGCTGCCCTGGGCCGATGTGCTGCGCAACGTGACCTTCCCGTTGCGGCTGATGCGGAAGGCCAAAGGGAAGATGCTTGGCGATACGGAAGCCCGCGCCCGCACCCTGCTGGCGACGGCCGGCCTCGCCGGCTTCGAGCACCGGTTGCCGCGCGAGCTTTCGGGCGGCATGCAGCAGCGCGTCGCCATCTGCCGCGCCCTGCTGCAGGACCCCCGCGTGCTGCTGATGGATGAGCCCTTCGGCGCGCTGGATGCGCTGACGCGGGAGGAGATGAGCCTCGAGCTGCTGCGGATCTGGCAGGGCCGGGAAATGGCGGTGGTCTTCGTCACCCATTCCATCCCGGAGGCGGTGCTGCTGGCCGACCGGGTGGTGGTCATGTCCCCCCGCCCCGGCCGCATCGCCGAGATCATCGAGGTCGGCCTGCCGCGGCCGCGCAGCTTCGACCAGGAAGGTACGCCGGAATTCCAGCGGGCGGCGCAGCGCATCCGGGCGCTGATCTATGGCGGGAGGACGGCGCATGCGGCTTAGCATCCGGGGCGCCCTGCCCTCCCTGGTCGCGGTGGTGGCACTGTTCGCCATCTGGGAAGGCGCCTGCCGCGCCTTCGGCATCCGCCCCTTCATCCTGCCGATGCCGAGCCTGATCGCCGCCGAGACCTGGGGCGCCTGGCCGGTGGTGCTGAACCATACGCTGGCCACCTTCGGCACCGTGATGTGGGGCTTCGCCGCCTCGGTGCTGATCTCGCTGCCGCTGGCCATGCTGATCGCCTCCTCGCCGGCGATCTCGGCGGCGATCTATCCGCTGCTGGTCATCACCCAGTCCATCCCGAAGGTGGCCCTCGCGCCGATCCTGATCGTGGCCCTCGGCGCCAACGAGCTGCCGCGGATCATCGTGACCTTCCTGGTGGCCTTCTTCCCGCTGGTGGTGGGCACCGTCGCCGGGCTGCTGGCGACGCCGCCGGAGCTGATCGAACTGGGCCGCGCCTGCCGGGCGGGCAAGCTGCAGGAGTTGCTGCGGATCCGGCTGCCCTTCGCGGTGCCCTTCGTCTTCGGCGGGCTGAAGGTGGCGGCTGCCCTGGCAGTGGTCGGCGCGGTGGTCGCGGAATTCGTCGGCGCCGATGCCGGCCTCGGCTACCTGATCCAGACCTCGATGGCCTTCTTCCGCACGCCGCTGGCCTTCGGTGCCGTGGTGCTGCTGGCGGTGATGGGGATCGTGCTGTTCCAGGCCGTCTCGATCGCCGAGCGGGTACTCTTCCCATGGTCCAGCGGCGTCGACCGCCCGGTAGCCTGACTCAGAAAAATAGAAGGAGGCTTGGAGGAATACCTTCCTCCAACCTTGCTTCCTTGGGAGACCCAAGATGGCCATACCCGAAAAAGGCTTTCTCCTCATCCGTGGCGCCCTGCTGACGGATCCGTCCCGGCGCCGCGGCGAGCCGACCGACGTCCTGATCCAGGATGGCGTGATCCAGTCCATGGGCACCGGCCTCACGGCCCCCGAGGGCACCCCGGTCTTCGACGCGACCGGCCTGCTGATGCACCCCGGCCTGATCAACGCCCATACCCATGGCCATACCGGCCTCGCCAAGGGCATGGGCGACAAATGGACGCTGGAGCTGCTGCTGGCCGCGGCCCCCTGGATCGGCGGCAACCGCACCACCGAGGACAAAAAGCTCACCACCCTGATCTGCGCCGCCGAGATGGTGGCCAAGGGCTGCACCGCCGCCTACGACCTCTACTACGAATTCCCGCTGCCGACGCGGGACGGGCTGGATGCCGCCGCCGCGGCCTATGCCGAGGCCGGGATGCGCGCGGTGATCGCGCCGATGGTCGCCGACCGCAACATGTACGAGGCGATCCCCGGGCTGATGGATGCCCTGCCGAATGCGCTGCAAAGCCAAGTCGCGCGGCTGAAGATGATGCCCTTCCAGCAAACGCTGAGTGCCATCGGCGAGGTCCTCAAGCACTGGCGCTGGTCGGGCCAGGACATCCTGCCGGCGGTCGCGCCGACCATCCCGCTGCATTGCGCCGATGAGTTCATGTGCGGCTGCGCCCGGCTGGCGCGGGAACACGGCGTCGGCCTGCATAGCCATGTCGGCGAGAGCAAGGTCCAGGCCGTCGTCGGCCGGAAGAAATACGGCAAGACGCTGGTGGCGCATCTGGATGGGCTCGGCCTTCTCGGCCCGGACTTCACCGCCGCGCATGCGGTCTGGCTGGACGACGACGACTTCAAGCGCCTGGCCGACCACGGCGCCTCCATGGCGCATAACCCGGGGTCCAACATGCGGCTCGGCAATGGCATGTTCCGACTGCGCCAGGCGCTCGATGCCGGCTGCAACGTCGGCATCGGCACCGATGGCGCGAGCTGCGCCGACAATCAGAACATGTACGAGGCGATGCGCTACGCCTCGATGCTGTCCAAGGTGCAGACGCCGGACCCGCGCTTCTGGGCGACCAGCGACGAGGTCTACAAGGCGGCGACGCTGGGCTCGGCCAGGGCGCTGGGCTTCAAGGACCTCGGCCTCCTCGCCCCGGGCTACAAGGCCGATATCGTTTTCCTCGACCTCGGCAGCATCAACTGGATTCCGCACAATTGGTCGACCAACCAGATCGTCCATACCGAGGACGGCGGCGGGGTGAGGCACGTGATGACCGGCGGCCGCTTCATCTTCAAGGACGGCCGCCACACCACGCTCGACCTGGCGAAGCTGGCGGTCGAGGCCGAGGCGGCGCGGGCGCGGCTGGAGGCGCTGAATGCCGAATGGGCCGAGCTCTACACGAAGCTGGAGCCGGTGGTCGCCAGCTTCTGCCCCGCCATCGCGGCCCAGCCCTATCACCTGAAACGTTATCTTTGCGATTCGCCTGCTTGAACTTCGGCATCGGTTCTTGATACGTTCCCTTCGGCGCCAGGATGCGCCGGAGGGCTCCAAGAATGGACACGCAAGCGATCGCCAGGGAATTCGTGGCGCTGTGCCAGGCCGGCCAATTCGCCGAGGCCGGCGAGCGCTTCTGGGCCGATGACGTGGTGAGCATCGAAGCCATGGGACCGGTGCCGGTCTCCACCGGCATCGCCGCCGTGCGCGGCAAGTCCGAATGGTGGTACGCCAACCACGAGATCCACAGCGCCACCGCCGCCGGCCCCTACGTGAATGGCGACCAATTCGCGGTGCGCTTCAGCATCGACGTCACCATGCGCGCCTCCGGCCAGCGGATGGCGATGGAGGAGGTCGGGCTCTATACGCTCCGCGACGGCAAGATCGTCGAGGAGCGCTTCTTCTTCGGTATCGGCTAGAGAGCGATCCGCGCCAAAAGAAGCGCGCATCGCTCTCTAGCTTATTGTTGTGTCGCCTGATTCACGTCCTTCGGCGGGTCCGCCTCGGACGATCACGCTCTAACCCCGCCGCAACCCCTTCAGGTCCCGCACCGCACCGCGCGCGGCGCTGGTGACCATGGCGCCATAGGCCCTGAGCGCAGTCGAGACCTGGCGCGCGCGGGGCTCGGCCGGCTGCCAGGCGGCATCGCCCTTGGCCTCCATGGCGGCACGGCGGGTGGCGATCACGTCATCGGCCACCGCGAGGTGGATGGTGCGGTTCGGGATGTCGATCTCGATCCGGTCGCCGCTCTCGACCAGCCCGACCAGCCCGCCCTCCGCCGCTTCCGGCGACAGATGGCCGATCGACAGGCCGGAGGACCCGCCGGAGAAGCGGCCATCGGTCACCAGCGCGCAGACCTTCCCGAGGCCCTTCGACTTCAGGTAGCTGGTCGGATAGAGCATCTCCTGCATGCCGGGCCCGCCGCGCGGCCCCTCGTAGCGCACCAGCACGATGTCGCCCGGCACCACCTTGCCGCCGAGGATGCCCTCCACCGCCGCATCCTGGCTCTCGAAGACCTTGGCCGGCCCGGCGAAGACCAGGATCGAGCTGTCGACGCCCGCGGTCTTCACGATGCAGCCGTCGAGCGCGAGGTTGCCGTAGAGCACCGCCAGGCCGCCATCCTGCGAGAAGGCATGCGCCTTGTCGCGGATCACGCCGCCGGCGCGGTCGGTATCCAGGCTTTCCCAGCGCATGTCCTGGCTGAAGGCGACCGTGGTCGGGATGCCGCCCGGCGCCGCCTGGAAGAAGTGGCGCACCTTGTCGTCCGCCGTCCGCTGCACGTCCCAGCGCGCCAGCGCCTCGGCCAGGGAGGGCGCATCGACGCGGCTGCAGCTGGCATCGATCAGCCCGGCCCGGTCGAGCTCGCCCAGGATGCCCATGATGCCGCCGGCCCGGTGCACGTCCTCGACATGCACGTTGGCGACCGAAGGCGCGACCTTGCAGAGCACCGGCACCCGGCGCGACAGCCGGTCGATGTCCTGCATGCTGAAGTCGACATGGCCCTCATGCGCCGCGGCCAGCAGGTGCAGCACGGTATTGGTCGAGCCGCCCATGGCGATATCCAGGGTCATCGCATTCTCGAAGGCGGCGACGGTCGCGATGTTGCGTGGCAGGACCGACATGTCGTCGGTCTCGTAATGCGCCCGGGTGATCTCGACGATCTTGCGACCGGCTTCGAGGAACAACGCCTTCCGGTCGGCATGCGTCGCCACGACGGTGCCATTGCCCGGCAACGCCAGGCCCAGCGCCTCGGTCAGGCAATTCATCGAATTGGCGGTGAACATGCCGGAGCAGGACCCGCAGGTCGGGCAGGCGGAACGCTCGATCACCTCGACCTCGGCATCGGTGATGCTGCTGTCGGCCGCGGCGATCATCGCGTCGATCAGGTCGACGCTGCGCTTCTGGCCGCGATGCACCACCTTGCCGGCTTCCATCGGCCCGCCGGAGACGAAGATGACCGGGATGTTCAGCCGCATGGCCGCCATCAGCATGCCCGGCGTGATCTTGTCGCAGTTGGAGATGCAGACCATCGCATCGGCGCAATGCGCATTGACCATGTACTCGACGCTATCGGCGATCAGGTCGCGCGACGGCAGGCTGTACAGCATGCCGTCATGGCCCATGGCGATGCCGTCGTCGACCGCGATGGTGTTGAATTCCTTGGCCACGCCGCCGGCCGCCTCGATCTCCCGCGCCACCATCTGGCCAAGGTCCTTGAGGTGGACATGGCCGGGGACGAATTGGGTGAAGCTGTTCACCACGGCGATGATCGGCTTGCCGAAGTCGCCGTCCTTCATCCCCGTCGCGCGCCACAGACCGCGGGCGCCGGCCATGTTGCGGCCATGGGTGGTGGTGCGCGAACGATACTGGGGCATGTCGGGGATCCCGCCTGGATTGCTCGCAGCGGCTGGGACGGGCCAAGACATGGAGGGGGTTGGATTCGAACCAACGTAGGCGTAGCCAGCGGATTTACAGTCCGCCCCCTTTAGCCACTCGGGCACCCCTCCGCAGTCCTGGTGGTCAAGGCCCGCGAGAGGCGGCGGGTTATCCGGTTTCGGGCCAGCCTGTCAATCCGCCCCGTACCGTTCGCCGTCCTTTACCGTCGCCCGACCTGGCCATTGGCCAGGAACTCACCCATCCAGGGCCGCCGATGACCGGTCAAGTTCCAGCCGGTCGCCTCCGCCGCACCCTCCGGCGGGTCCGGGACATCGGCGCGGACTTCCTGGCGGTCGCGCTCACCGCGCAGATGCGCATAGCGGCCGGCCGCCTCCAGCCGCAGGGCGCTGGCCGGTCCGGCGAGGCGGGCGATGCCGTCGCTGGGATGGAACACGCCGGCGACGGTCACGCCCGGCGGCAGGTGCCGCGCCAGCAGGAAATTATGGCCATCCCCACCCAGTCGCAGCCCGAGGAAGGTCGCCTGCGGCCGCAGGCCCTCCGGTGGCGGCGCCGAATCGGGTCCCTCAGCCGGTCCGGCCCGGGCGATGCTGAGATACTCGCCCTCCAGACCCCAGCGGCAGACGATCAGCCATTCCCGCGTCGCCTGCCCCGCGCGATGCGGCGCGCCATAAGGGGATAGGGTGAGGCTGGCCCGCATGGCCATGACGAAGCCTTCGGGCACCATGCCAAGAATTGCCGCTTCGATCATGCCGCACCACCTCGCCGGGTAATTTCCAGGAAATTGGTTTCCGGCCGCTCGCCGGAGATGACCCGGCAGGTCGCGGTCTCGGCCGCCGGGATGCCATGGGCCAGCCGCATCACCCCGCCCGGGTCGCGCTGGAAGCGGACCCAGTCGAAGCAGGCCTCGTGGTAGGCGGCATCGGCCATGTCCCGGTCGGTATTCGCCACCACCAGCCGGCCGCCCGGTCGCAACAGCGCGAAGCAGGCGGCGGTGACGGTATGGGCCAGCCGGTCCGTCAGGTCGTCGTAGAGGGCGACCGCATAGACCAGGTCGAAGGCACCACGCGGCAGGGTGCCGTCGAAGGTCGCCTTGGGGCTGCGATGCAGCGTCTCGATCCCGCGCGCCGCCTGTTCGACCTGCACCACGGCCAGCGAGGCGGCATCCTGGTCGAGCGCCACGAAGCGGCCGATGCGCCCGCCCCGGACGGCACGGGACAGGTCGGCCTCCCGCAGATGCGCCGCCCCCAGGGCGAGGATATGCGGCGCCCGGCGCTGTTCGGCCGCCGCGTCGATCCGCTCCGCCATGGTGGTGATGCGCTCGCGCGCCGCAAGCGCCGCCGGGGCGGCGAGGTCGCGGCGGAACAGGTCGAGACCGAGCGGGGTCACCGGCTCGTTCTCCAGCGCCGCCTCGCCCAGGTAGAGCATGTCCAGCATGGGGGCATCGCCGGCATAGCCGCGTGGCTTGCGGTAGCCGCGCCGGGCCAGCGGGTTCTCGTGCAGCAGCGGCAGCAGCGGGTGCGCCCGCACCGCAGCGATGGTGCGCTGCCAGCTGGCCGGTGCCGCGGTGTTCCGCAGCCAGCGAAGCCCCTCGGCCAGGCCATCCGCCGCCGCCGCCGCGGCCTCGCCACCCTTGAGCCTGGCGAGGGCGAGATCCATCAGGCTGCGCGGGTCCGGCGGTGCGGAAGCCTGCGACAGCCCAGGGGGATTGACCACCTGGATCGGCATATGGGTCATCGTGACGCCTCATTGCATTGGGCCACCGGCTCAGCCGATCGGTGGCCATCTCATGCCGCGGAGACTGGCGCAGCCACCGTGACCCCAGCGTGATTGCCTGGGGTGCATGGTCATGCAACGAACGAATCACGCTAGGGTCACGCCCACCCGCACAGGATGCCGGCGTGGGTGGAGTTGGGGACATGAACGCATGACAGCGGATACGGGTCCGAAGGGGGGCGCTGCGGCGGCCTGTCCCTTTGCCGGCGGGCAGCCGAAGCCGGGCGGCGCGCAGGATGGCATCCTCGGCCCCCTGCCGGGATTCCGGCACTTCCTGGGCGCCCCCGGCGCGGCGGAACGCTTCCAGGTGGATGGCGCGGACCCGCGGCAATCCGCCGATGCCATGGCGGTCCTGCGCCGCCGGCTGCGCGGCCTGGCGCTGCTGATGGGCAACCGGCCGGCGCATGCGGCGGAGAATCCGCAGATCCCGTCGGGCTATACCTATCTGCTCCAGCTGACGGCGCATGACCTGGTCTCGACGACAACCGGCTTCTGGTCGGCCGGTGGGCCGCGGCCGGGCGTCGCCAATGCCGCCGGCGCGCCGCTCCGGCTGCGCACGCTCTATGGCGATGGCCCGGGTGCCTGCCCCTTCGCCTTCGCCCCGGATGGCGCCCGCGACCTGACGCGCAGCCGCTTCCGGCTTTCCGCCATCCGCGATGCGCCGGCCGCGACGCCCGATGCCGGCGCCTACCGCGACATCGGCCGTGCGGCGACGCCGGGCACGCTCGGGACCCGGCGGGGCAGCGGGGAAGCCCTGCTGGCCGATACCCGGAACGACCAGTCGGCCCTGCTCGCCCAGGTCACCGGCCTGTTCGAGATGCTGCACAACGCCATCCTCGACATGATCCCGCCGGTCGGCACCCTGCCCGCCAAGGCGATGCGGGAGGCCGCGGCGGCCCGCTTCGCCGTGGCGCGGGAGGCAACGGCGCTGATCTTCCGCGCCGTGCTGCGCACCGACGTGCTGCCGCGGATCCTGGATCCCGCGGTGCAGGCCTTCTACGGCGGCCCCGCGCCGGATCTGCTGGACCGGCCGGCCGATGGTGCCATCCCGCTGGAATTCTCGCATGGCGCCTTCCGCTTCGGCCATGCCATGGCGCGGGACAGCTATCGCATCGGCAGCTTCGCGGCGGCGCCGCTGGCGGATCTGCTGCGGCTGAATTCCAGCCGCAGCCCGAATGCGATGCCGTTGAGCCGCAATTGGATCCTGCGCTGGTCGCAGTTCTTCCCCCTGCCCGGGCTGCCGGCCCCGAATGCCAGCATGAAGCTGGGGCCGCAGCACAGCCCCATGCTGATCGCCGATGGGCTCTTCGATCCCATCGCGGAGGGCGATCCCTTCGGCGTCGCCTTCCGGGACCTGATGAGTTCGAGCCTCGCCGGCCTGCGTTCGGTGAACGACCTGGCGACGCAGCTGCTGCGGCTGCGGCCCAGGCTGGCCGCCTTCTCGCCGATGCTGGTGGATGCGGCGGCGCGGCGGTCGGCCTTGGCCGCCTGGCTCAGCCGCGACCCGGCGCTGAGCCTGCTGGACCAAGCCGATGTCGAAGCCCTGGCCGCCGAGCCGCCCCTGCCCTTCTACGTCCTGTTCGAAGCCGAGCAGGAAGCGGCAGGCGAGCGGCTCGGCATCCTCGGCTCCGTCCTGGTCGCCGAGACGATCTACGGCGCAATGCTGCGGGAGCCGCTGCCCTCCGAGACCGGCGACGGCGGGCTGGCCGCCGCGCTCGACCGGCTCTGCGCCACCTGGCTCGGGGATTGGCGCTTTCCGGACCGTCCGGTGGTGCAGGACATGCCGGGGCTGATCGCCTTCGTCGCCCGTCGGCTGGACCTGACCGCCGCCGACCCCGCCTTCCTTTGATCCCACCTTCGCCGACCAAGGAGCTGAGCCGATGATCGATCCGACCGAACCGATGGACATGGCCCCGGTGAATTACGAGAACTGGGGCAAGCTGATGAAGACCTGGGCGACTGGGGAGGATTACGTGAAGAACGGCCACCACTTCCCGGTGCCGAAGACGCTGGAGGAGGTGAAGGAGCAATTGCGGATGGCGCAGACCGGCGTGGTGCTGCCGGCCCGCATCCAGCACCTGCAGGTCGTCGTCGGGCGCAGCGACACGCTGCTGCTGCGGCTGCCGCCGCCGGATCTGGTCAAGGCCTCGGAGAAGCGACTGGCGACGGAGGATTATACCCTGCCGGCCTTCTACAACGAGCATTACGACGGCCAGGCCCCGACCGCGCTGCCGGACAAGGCGGCACGGCTGAAGTTCCATGCGCAGCGGATCGGCGACTACTCCATCGCCAACTGCCAGTAGCGGGGCCTCCGCCCTACCAGTCGTTGTGCCGGGCGCCCGCAGTGGGCAGCCCGGCGGCGGCGATCCCATCGCGCAGCCGCGTCCATTCCTCGGCACGGCGGATGGGATAGAGGTGGAGCAGCCAGCGCACCATGTCCTCCTCGCCCGGCCCGGTCTCGGCGAACCAGCTCGCCCGGACACCGCGCAGGAAGCGCTCGGCCGATTGCGCCGCCTCCTCCGTCCGGCCGAGCCGGGCGAGGGCCGCGGCGCGCCAGGCCGGCAGGGTGCGGATGACGTCCTGGGCCCGGTCGCAGGCCTCCAGCGTCGCCGCGTCGTCGCCGCGCAGATAGGCGATGGTGACCTGGTAGCCCCAGTGGGTCAGGCTCGGCATCAGCGTCATCTCGAGCGACTGCGCCGCCAGTCCCGCCGCCTGGTCATGATTGCCGCTGAAGCTGTGGAACAGCGCGGTCGAGATCAGGGTCCAGCTGTCGTTGGGGTTGAGCTCGCAGGCCAGCCGCATCGGGACCTCGGCCTGGGCATGCTGGTTGCTCATGGCCAGCGACCAGCCAAGGGTGAGCTGGGCGCGCGAATCGGTCGGGTCGAGATGCACGGCGCGCCGGGCCAGTTCCACCGCGCGCTTCTCCCGGTCGCGGCTGCGGCGTTCGCCCGGATGGATGATGTGGACCGAGTTCTCCATCTGGGCCAGCCCGCTATAGGCGGAGGAGAAAGCCGGATTGTGCTCGATGCATTCTCGGAACAACTGACCCGCGCGGGCCCAGTTCTGCGGGCTGAAGCTGCGGATCATGGCGGTCGCCCGCAGCCAGCGGTCATAGGATTCGAGCGAGACATCCGCCTCGACCGAAAGCCGCTGCAGCCGGGCGGAGGAGATCTGCAAATTCAAGGCAATCGCAATGCGGCGGACGATGTCCCGATGCGCCTCGAACCAGCCATCCAGCCGCAACTCCATCCGTTCCGACCAGACGAAGATCCCGCTGTCCTGCTCGGCAAGGGTCAGCACCATGCTGATGCGCTCGCCGACCTGATAGGTCGTGGCGCTGATGCGGTAGCGGGCGGAGACACGGTTCGCCGTCTCGGCGGCCGGCGGCATCATCGGGCCATCCACCACGAACCATTCGCGGAAGCGGACCAGGCAGGCGATCAGGTCGTGACGGAATCCCTGGGCCAGATGCAGCTGTTCCGGCGCCACGCCATTCATGGCGAAGGGCTCGACCAGCAGCGCGATCCGGGCGGGCGTACCGGCCATGCGCGGCACCGGGACGGGGGCCAGCGCTTCGTTGAGCATGGCCGCCGCCGGCGCGTTGGCCGCCGCGCCGGGCGATGGCGCATCCGCCAGGCCGGTGGCGATCGGGCCGATGCGGCCGAGCTTGATATCGGCCACCAGCGCCTGGGTCGGCGCCGAGGGCTCGGTATCGTAGTCGTCCTCCAGCAACCGCCAGAGCTGGTCGTAGGTGCGGAGCGCGGCGATGGCATCGCCGGATTCGGCATTGCCGCGCATGACGCCGCGGCAGGCTTCCTCATGCGTCGGATCGAGCTTCAGGATGGCTTCGGCCAGTCGCAGCCGGATGCTGCGGGGCTGGCTTTCCTGCCGCATCGCTGATTCGAGCGCGCGGATCAGCCGGTCGTGATAGCCCTGGCGGGTGACCATGAGCCAGCCGCGGAAGGCGGGGTCGAGGTCGTCCAGCCCCTGCAGCAGGGCTTCGCTCAACCGTTGGGTGGTGAAGAGCAGCGGATGGGATATGCCGCGTTCGGCGGCCCGCAGCACGTCGCGCGCATCCGGCACCACCGCAGCAAGGTCGAGCGCGACATTCAGCCGCCCGGCCCGCAGCGCGTTGCAGCCGATCGCCTCCAATGCCTCGCGCAACTCATGCACAACCTGGCGCAAGGAGGCACGCGCCTTCTCCTCGCTGGCCTCGCTCCACAGCAGGCCGACCAGCCTTTCCCGGCTTTCCTCACCGCTCTCGCTGAGCAGCAGATAGCCCAGCAGGGCACGGGCCTTGCGGCTGCGGATGCGCAGTTCCCGGCCGGAGGACACGGCCCGCATGGGACCAAAGAGCGAAACCAGCAGCGGCGGCGACAGGTTGATGCCCGTTGCTGCGCCCGATGCGATGGCTTGGCTTGGCTGCGATGGCTCCTCCATCCACTCCTGATCCGGTCAATGGCGCGGTGATGGCCTCTGCCCTCACAACAACGCAATTCCTCCATGATGGCAATCGCCGCTGCCGGTTTCGGCTTGGCAGGCCGCAAGCCTTTCACCGATGACCCGGCCCGGCTCGACCGCGAGGCCGGGGCACAGCATCCGCATGACCGGCACGCCGAGTTCGGGCCGGGTCAGGTCGCGGGCCAGCACCGGAATGCCCTGTTCATGCAGGCGCCCGATCAGTGCGGCCAGGGCCTCGGCCGGCGGCTCCGGCAGGTCTGCCGTCATGACCGCCGCCCCATGGGGATGCAGCAGGATGCAGCCTGCGGCATCGAGCCTCTGGTAGCGGGCGAGCAAGGCGTGATCCCGTGCATTCAATGCCGCGGCGCCGGCCTCCCGCTGCTTCGCCAGCACCACGGCATGGGCCATCTCCATCTGCGCCATCTCCCGCACCGCGGCCTCGGCGGCACGGGCGCGGCCGGGACGGGCAGCCAGGCCGCAGCAGAACCCACGGCCATCCGCCCCGGTGGAGATTGCGGCCAGCACCGGCACGCCGAGATCGGTGGTCAGGTCGAGCAACCAGCTGCGCCGGCGCCCGGCACCCTGGCGCAAGCCCTGGACCAAAGCCTGCGCCGCCGCGGCGGCCGGATCCTCCAGCGGCACCGGGCGGCCACGCCGGCCCCCGCGCCACCAGAGCGCCGCCGCATCCCGCTCCACCAATTCCAGCAGCGCATGCAGCGCCGCGGCTTCCGGCGTGGACCCGGCCGCGCAGCCGATGCTGAGCGGCCAGGGCGGCGGGAATTCCCTGACGGCATCGGGCTGACGGAAGCAGAGGCCGGCCGGAACCCAGCGGCTTCCGGGACCGTCCAGCCGCAGCATTTCCGCCCAGGAGGACGGCCTCGTGCCGGGCGGGAGCACCTGACCGAGCCATCGGGCATCAACCGCATCCGGCGGCGCTGGACGCTGCGACGCGCGATCCGCCGTGGTTTCAACGGACGCGAGCAGTTCCACCCCCTCCCCCGCACAGCTCTCGAAGGCTTGCAGCAGGCTGGTGCCGGCACCGGAGGCAGCGGCGTGCGGCAGGCCGGGCCGCGCGGCCAGCAGATCCAGCGGCACCTCCGCGCCGAAGACGGCGAGGCCCGGGGCGGTGGGACATTCGAGGCTGAAGAGGCGGGTGAAGCGGGAGGCGGCCATCAGCAACCGGGCGCGGCCCTCTTCGGCCGGACCAGGGATGGCCGGCATTGGGCAGGCCAGCCAGTCGAGGAAATCGCGCGCATCGGCCGAGCCCGAGGCGGCCGGGTCCAGCAGCATTTGCCCGGCTGCCAGGCAGATCGCGGCGGTATCATGCATCGGGGCCCCACGGGATGGATCGCAAGGCAGGCTAGCAGGCCCGGCCCATGGGCCGCGACGGTTCAGCCGAACAGGAAATCCCCGGCAGCCAGCGCCGCCCTGGCAATGCCATTCAGCACGATGAAATCGCCCTGGCCAAGGTCGATCACGGTGTTGCCGCCATCCTGCGTCGTGGCCGCGAGGACTTCGATGGCCGTCGCCAGGCCCAGGCCGAGCAGGCGGATATGATCGGTCCCAGGCGTGAAATCACCGATCACGTCGCGGCCGGTGCCCCGTTCGAAGACGAAGCTATCCGCGCCAGCCTCACCGAAGAGCAGGTCGCTTCCCGTCTTGCCGTTCAGCGTGTCATCGCCGTCGCCACCCAGCAGCCAATTCCCCAGCTGGTTGCCGGTCATCGCATTGGCGATGCCATTGCCGACCCCGAACAGCGTGCCGCCTTGCAGCACCAGATTCTCCACATTGGCGGGCAGCTGATAGCCGGCGCCGGCCATCATGGCGAAGACGGTATCAAGGCCTTCGCCCACGCCCTCGAAAACGAGATCGGTCATGCTGTCGATGGAGTAGGTATCGTCCCCGGCCAGGCCATGGAGATAGTCCCGCTCCCCAAGGCCGCTGGCGCCATCGAGCGTATCGTCGCCATCGCCGCCGGCGAGCACGTCGGAGGCGAGGTCCGGGCCGCCGGTCAGCGAATCATGGCCGGCACCGCCGACCAGGGTGTCGGGCCCCGCCCCGCCATCGAGACTATCGTCCCCATCCAGGCCCAGCAGCAGATTGGCGCCTTCGTTGCCGGTCAGGCTATTCGCCGCCGCATTGCCGATGCCATAAAGGTCGCCAGCCCCCGCAACGAGGACCAATGCCTCGATGGCGTCGGGGAGATGATAGCTGCCGGCCGCGATGACCCTGTCATTGCCCTGTCCGGAGATCTCGAAGACCGCATCCGCCTGGCTGTCGATGTAATAGGTATCGTTGCCCGGGCCACCGGCCAGGGATGCATCGCCCGAGAGTGCGTAATGCCAGCCGAGGCCGGCGATGCCGCCGCCATCCCAGTCGTTGCCCGCCGCATCCGCGACATGTCCCGCGGTGACGAGGCCCTGGAGCTTGATGGCCTGCGGCCGCCACGCGAGATCGAGGTGGAACAGCAGGATGGCCGGCTGAGGCACCGCGGCGAGGCTGGCGAGATAGGACACCCCATCCACCACGACGGCCAATGCCGGCGGCGCACCGGAGAGGACCAGCGGTTCGGAGAATTCCAGGGTGATATCGAGGCCATCGTCCCGCACCGGCTCACCGACAGGCAGGACGGTGGGCGGCGTCTGGTCGGCCGGCCAGAGACTGGCCAGCAGCAGCCCCTGCGGCGCGGTGAACTGCAGCCCATTGCCCGCGGCATCCAGCAGGCGCCCGCCGGGATCATCGAGCCCGATGACCCGGATGCCGGACCGCGCCACATCGCCGGCCTGTACCACAAGGTCGAAGGCCAGGCTGGTCGTGGTGCTATGCGACAGGTCGAAGGTCGCGGTCCGGTTGATCCCGTCCAGGTCGAGCAGCAGGCCGGGTAATTCGGGCCCATCGGCGAGATGGACCGGCTCGGTCGTCGTCAGCACCAGATGCAGGATCTCGCCGGGAATGTAGCGGCCGGCACCGGGCAGGGCCAGGCTGGCAACCGGCACCACCGCATCGATCACCTGGGCCGCCAGGGCGGGGGCGGCGGGCAGACTGAGGTCGAGCGGGTGGCCGGCGAGATCGGTCACGGCTCCGCCCGGGTCGCTGAGCCCGACCAGGGTGATGCCGGTCGCCAGCAGTCCCGGCGTCACCATGGTGCCGAAGCGCAGCACGCCGGGGTCGCTCCCCGGCAGCAGGCTGGCCTGCACGGGCTGGCCGCCGATGCTCAGGTGCAGCAGGGGCGCCACGCCGCCCGGGGCAATGGTCACCGCCTCGGTCAGCTGGAGTGCCAGGATGATGCGGTCGCCCAGGCCGAAGGGCCCCGCCTGCTCCAGCGCGACGGCCAGGATGGCGGGCGGGGTCAGATCCGCCTGCACCAGCACGGCGGACAGGTCGGGCAGCGTGCCGAGGTCCCCGGACCAGGCATTGCCCATGGTATCGGCGATGCTGGCGCCATTGGGGAGCAAGGCGCCCAGGGCGATCCCCGCCTGGGCCACCGCATTCGCCTGGACGACGAGGCCGAAGCTCAGCCGGTCCGCCGCCGGCTGGCCCTGGTAGCCGGCCAGCCAGGTTATGCCGCCGATGGTCACCTGCAGCTGCGGGCCGGACCCGACACCCTGCAGAAGCTGCACCGCCTCATCGAATACCAGGGTGAAGGCCAGCAGGTCCCCGGCGGCATGATTGCCGGCGGCGGGACCGATGATGCTGGCCAGCACCGGCGCGGTGAGATCCGCTTGCACCAATACGCCCGAAAGGTCCGGGACCCCGGCCAGCCCGCCGGACAGCGGATTGTTGGAGGTATCGCGGATGGCCCCGCCCGTGGTCAGCAGCCGGCCGAGGGCGATGCCATCCTGGTCCGAGACCCCGGCCGGCAGGACCAGCCGGAAGGTGAGGCGGTGCGGCGCCGCGTTGGAGACATAGCCGGCGGTGAGCACCTGGTCCCCGACCAGCACCTCCAGCAGCGGCCCGCTGCCGCCCGGGGGCGTGCTGACCGCCACCGGCTTGTTGAACTGGATGACGAAGTCGAGCGCATCCCCGGATGCGTAATTGGCCGGCGCGGGGGCCTGCACCGCGGTCACCACGGGCACCGTGGTCTCACCGACCCGCAGGTTGAGCGGGGTGCGGGAGGAGGTATTGCCGGCGCCGTCCTCCGCCTCAATCCCGATCGCGTAGAACTGGCCGAGCGGGCAGTCGCCGAGGTCGAGCGTCCAGGCGCCGCCGATCCCGGCCGTGGTGGTGGCCAGCAGCGTGCTGCCGTCATAGGCGCGGACGATGGCGCCGGCCTCGGCGGTGCCCGCGACGCTCGGGGTGGTGTCCACCGTCTGCCAGATCGGCTGCGAGCGGTCCCCGGTGGTATCCCCGGCGAAGCCGGTCAGCACCGGGGCGTCGGGCGCGGTCTGGTCCACCACCAGCCGGTAGCCGGCGCTGTCACCCGCGGCGGTGCGGGCGATGAGGTCGACGCTCGCCTCCCCGATCACATTGGCCAGGGCCCGCCAGGCGCCAACGCCATCGGCCGTGGCGCTGCCGATCTGGGTGCCGCCGCGCAGGATATGGACCAGGGCACCCGGCGCCGCCGTCCCATAGAGAACCGGCGCGGCATCGGCGGTGATGCCATCCCCGGCGGTGCCCGAATCATTGATCAGGCCAAGGATGACCGGGAGGAGGCTCATCGGGCGACCGATGCGGCGGGGTGGGCGGGCATGGCCTGTCTTGGTCCCTGTCCAGACCGGCCGAGTGTCGGTGCCCCGGGTAAAGGAAGCGTAGCCATGGGCGGCAGACGCATCCGGCCCGCCATGCTATCGGCCGGGCATGTGCACCGTCATCCTGCTGCACCGGCCTGGCCATGCCTTCCCGGTCCTGATCGCCGCCAACCGGGACGAGCGCCTGGACCGGGCCTGGGACCCGCCCGCGGCCTGGTGGCCCGGGCAGCCCGCGGTCGTCGGCGGCCGGGACCGGACGGCGGGGGGCACCTGGATGGCGGCCAGCCGGGGCGGCGCGGTGGCGACCGTGCTGAACCGCCCGGGCAGCCTGGGGCCTGCCCCCGGCCTCCGCTCCCGCGGCGAATTGCCGCTGCTGGCCCTGGCGGCGGGCAGCGCGGCGGCCGGCGCGGCCGCGATCGCCGGCCTGCCGGCGGCGGAATGGCGCCCCTTCAACATGGTCCTGGCGGATGCCGCGGGCGCCTGGTTCCTGCGCGGCACCGGCCAGGGAAGGCCGGCGGCGCTGCCGCTCGGCCCCGGGGTGCACATGGTCACGGCGCATGATCCGAACGACCTGGCCAGCCCGCGCACCGCCCGCCACCTGCCGCGCTTCCGCGCCGCGGCGGAGCCTCGGCCCGAGCAGGAGGACTGGCAGGGCTGGGAGGCGCTGCTGGCCGATTCCGGCTTCGACACCGGTGCGGCGGAAGCCCTGCGGGTGCCGCCGACCAACGGCTTCGGCACGGTGTCCTCCAGCCTGCTGGCCATCGGCCGGGATGGGCAGGTCATCTGGCGCTTTGCCACGGGGCCGGCCGGGGAAGCCCCCTTCCTGCCCGTCGCCATGCCCTGATCCGCGGCTGCCGCGGGTCTGCCCAGCCTCGCCGGGCCGCCGCATTCGCCCCTTGGGCCGTGGCGGTATCAGCAACCCCTTGCTATACCCCACCCGCCGGAGCACCCGGGCCAGCCGGGATGCCCGCGCGCGGCCATGGGTGCGACTCGCAAGAAGTCGCCGACAGAAGGATAGTCCACACCATGGCGCGACGCCGTCAGCTCTATGAGGGGAAGGCCAAGATCCTCTTCGAAGGCCCCGAGCCCGGCACCCTGGTGCAGTATTTCAAGGACGACGCCACCGCCTTCCATGCGCAGAAGAAGGGCATCATCACCGGCAAGGGCGTGCTGAACAACCGCATCAGCGAATACCTGATGACCCGGTTGATGGAGATCGGCGTCCCGACCCATTTCATCCGCCGGCTGAACATGCGGGAGCAATTAATCCGCGAGGTGGAGATCATCCCGCTGATGATCGTGGTGCGGAACGTGGCCGCCGGCAGCCTGAGCACCCGGCTCGGCATCGCCGAGGGCACCCGCCTGCCGCGCTCGATCATCGAATACTACTACAAGAACGAGGCGCTGAACGACCCCCTGGTCTGCGAGGAGCACATCACCGCCTTCGGCTGGGCGGCGACCCAGGACCTGGACGACATCGTCGCCCTGACGCTCCGGGTGAACGACTTCCTCACCGGGCTCCTGCTCGGCGTCGGCATCAGCCTGGTGGATTTCAAGCTGGAATTCGGCCGGCTCTACGAGAACGACGAGATGCGGATCGTCCTCGCCGACGAGATCAGCCCGGATAATTGCCGGCTCTGGGACAGCAAGACCGGCGAGAAGATGGACAAGGACCGCTTCCGCCGCGACCTCGGCAAGGTCGAGGAAGGCTACCAGGAAGTGGCGCGCCGCCTCGGCATCCTGCCCGAGGCCGGCGTGCGGGACCTTAAGGGTCCGGAGATGATGCAATGATCCTCGCCGGTCGCCGCAGGGCGGACGCGAAGCGGAGTACCGAAGGCGTGAATCGGAGGGACCAATGAAGGCACGTGTGACCGTCATGCCCAAGGCGGGCGTGCTGGACCCCCAGGGCAAGGCGATCGGCCATGCCCTCGCCGGCCTCGGCTTCGAGGGCGTGGGCGAGGTTCGCGCCGGCAAGGTGATCGAGCTGGAACTGGCCGAGACCGACCCGGCCAAGGCCCAGGCCGCGGCCGAGGCCATGGCCCGCAAGCTGCTGGCGAACATGGTGATCGAGAGCTTCTCGGTGACCCTGGCATGAGCCACCGCTTCGGCTGTGACGGAGCTTCGCCCAGCCGATGATGAAGACCTCCCTGCTCATCATGGCGGCGCTGACGGTGCTGATCTCGATCGGCCTGCGCTGGCGTGAGGAGCGGGTGGCCGCGGTGAAGCCGCAGGTCCGGCCGCGCCGGGGCTGGCTGGCGGCGCAGAAGCGCACGTTGAACCGCTGGCTCACCGCCGCGACGCTGAGCGCGGTGGCGACCATGCTGGTGCTGGGCGGGCTGCATTGGCTGAAGGTGTGGCAGGGAAGCTGAGTGGGGAGTTGATGTGATGCAGGCTGGAATCGTCCTTTTCCCCGGCACCAACCGGGAACGCGACATGGCCCTGGCCCTGCAGCGGGTCACCGGCCGCAAGCCGGCCATGCTCTGGCACCGGGACACCGAATTGCCGGCCGGGACCGATCTCGTGGTCCTGCCGGGCGGCTTCTCCTATGGCGACTATCTCCGCTGCGGCGCCATGGCGGCGCAGAGCCCCATCATGCGCGCCATCCAGGCCTTCGCCGCCGGCGGCGGCCATGTGCTCGGCGTCTGCAACGGCTTCCAGATGCTAGTCGAGGCGGGGCTGCTGCCCGGCGCGCTGTTGAAGAACGCGACGCTCCGCTTCCTTTCGATGGATTGCCACATGCGGGTGGAGCGCACCGACACCCCCTATACCCGGCACTTCCAGCGCGGCGCGGTCTTCCGCTCCACCATGGCGCATGGCGACGGCAACTACTTCGCCGACGACGCGACCCTGGACCGGCTGGAGGGCGAGAACCTGGTCGCCCTGCGCTACGCGACCGCCGAGGGCGCGGTGACCGAAGCGGCCAACCGCAACGGCAGCGCGCGAAACATCGCCGGCATCCTCTCCCCCAACCTGCGGGTCATGGGGCTGATGCCGCATCCCGAGAACCAGGTGGACCCGCTGATCGACGGCACCGACGGGCTGCCGCTGTTCGAAGGCCTGGCCGAGGCGCTGGCCACGGCCTGAGCTAGCCCTCAGGCCGCTAGGGCATCCGCGCCGCCTGCACCCGCCGGTTCAGGGACCGGCCGGCCTCGCTGCCATTGTCGGCGATCGGCTCGTTCGGCCCCCGCCCCTCGGCCGCCAGCCGGTCCGCGCCGATGCCGCTGGCGACCAGCCATTGCCGCACGCTGTCCGCCCTTCGCTGCGACAACGGCAGGTTGGTCGCGGCGGAGCCGGTGCTGTCGGTATGGCCGATCAGGGTCAGCCGCAGCCCCGGGTCGGCGGCGAGCGCATCCCGCACCTGGTACAGCACCGGCGCGGCATTCATGTCGAGGTCGGCGGAGCCGGTCCGGAAGGTGATATAGAGCTGCACCTGCCCGGTCCGCTGCAGGCTCTCCGCCACCGGGGCCTGCACCGGGGCGCCGGCCTTGGCCGCCCGCGGGTCGCCCAGGAAGCGGTAGCTGGCGCCAAAGGCGCCGTAGTTGTTGCTGGCGATGCCGTTCCGCGTGGTGCCGGGATAGCGCGGCGCCCCGGGCAGCATCTGCAGGCTCACGGTGCCGCCCGTCTGGGCGATCATCCCGGCATGGACGGCGGCACGGCAGGTCGCGCTATCCGCCGTATAGGTATCCGTCCCCCAGATGCTGCCGCGCAAGGTCGCCTCGCCCGGGCAGAGGCAGCTCACCTGCTCGGCGCTATCGGCGAAGGCGGTCATGCTGTCGGGGCAAAGCTGCGGGCCGCTGGCCGCGGCGCCCTGGAAGCGGAAGCTGGAGCCATAGGCGCCGTAGTTGTTGCTGGCGATGCCGTTGCGGGTGGTGCCGGGATAGCGGGCCTCGCCAGGCAGCATCTCCAGGGTCACGGTCCCGCCCTGGCGGCCGATCCGCCCGGCATGCAAGGCGGCACGGCAGGTCGCGCTATCCGCGGTATAGGTATCCGTCCCCCAGACCGAGCCCGATCCGGCCTGGGCGGCTGGGCAGCCGCAGGTCACGACCTCCGTGCTATCGGCGTAGGCGCTCATCGTATCCGGGCACTGGCCGGCAGTGGTGGGGCCGGCATTGGTGGGGCCGGCGCCGACCTGCGGCGGCCGCTGCGGGTCGCCCCGGAAGCGGTAGCTGGCGCCATAGGCCGCATAGTTGTTGCTGGCGACGCCGTTGCGGGTGGTCCCGGGGTAACGCGGCGCGCCCGGCAGCATCTCCAGGGTCACGGTCCCGCCCTGGCGGCCGAGCATCCCGGCATGCAGCGCCGCGCGGCAGGTCGCGCTGTCCGCGGTATAGGTATCCGTTCCCCAGACCGAGCCTGCCCCCAGCTGGGCCGCCGGGCAGCTGCAGGTCACCACCTCCGCGCTATCGGCGAAGGCGCTCATGTTGTCGGGGCATTGGCTGATCTGGGTCGGAGCGGCCGGGGCCGCGGGGGCCGCCTGGGCCCGGACCGGCTCCCCCTGGAAGCGGTAGCTGCCGCGGTAGCTGCCGTAATTCTGGCTTTGCACCCCGTTGCGGGTGGTGCCGGGGTAGCGGGCCGCGCCAGGCAGCATCTCCAGGGTCACGGTCCCGCCCTGGCGCCCCACCATCCCGGCATGCAGCGCCGCACGGCAGGTCGCGCTATCCGCCGTATAGGTATCCGTCCCCCAGACCGAGCCCGACCCCAGTTGCGCCATGGGACAGACGCAGGTCAGGACCTCGCTGCTATCGGCGAAGGCATCCATGTTGTCCGGGCACTGGCTGGGCGGCGCCGCCACGGCCGGGGCCTTCGGCGCCCCATCGAGCTGCGCCGCGGCGGGGAATGTCAAAAAGGGGAATGCCAGCAGAGCGAAAAACAACAAGGACAGAACCGCTCTCGGCATGGC
This sequence comes from Belnapia sp. AC561, assembly GCF_979252845.1. Lineage (NCBI taxonomy): Bacteria > Pseudomonadati > Pseudomonadota > Alphaproteobacteria > Acetobacterales > Roseomonadaceae > Belnapia > Belnapia sp. AC561. The sequence goes on along the minus strand of NZ_CEEDBP010000001.1, from coordinate 201,365 downwards.
AGGTGTTCCCCTGACGCGACGGAGCGGGCCACCGCCACCTCCGCGACTGATGCTATAACGCCACACCATTTCGCCTCCATGGGAATCCCGAAAGCGTGAGCACCCAGCAAGCCACCCCCTCCCCCCTGGACGCCAGCCGGGCGCGGCAACTCGCCGGCGAATTCGGCCTGAAGCCGGATGAGTATGAGCGGGCCCTGACCATCCTTGGCCGCACGCCGTCGCTGACCGAGCTCGGCATCTTCTCCGTCATGTGGTCGGAGCACTGTTCCTACAAATCCAGCCGGGTCTGGCTGCGGGAACTGCCGACCAAGGCCCCCTGGGTGGTGCATGGCCCGGGCGAGAATGCCGGCGTCATCGACATCGGCGGCGGCCTGGTCGCGGTCTTCAAGATGGAGAGCCACAACCACCCGAGCTTCATCGAGCCCTACCAGGGCGCGGCGACCGGCGTCGGCGGAATCCTGCGCGACGTCTTCACCATGGGCGCCCGGCCAATCGCCAACCTCAACGCGCTGCGCTTCGGCCTGCCCGGGGCGCCGCGGATGAAGTCCACCATCGACGGCGTGGTCCGCGGCATCGGCGGCTACGGCAATTGCGTCGGCGTCCCGACCGTGGGCGGCGAGGTCAATTTCCACGCCGCCTACAACGGCAACCCGCTGGTCAATGCGATGACCGTCGGCATCGCGCCGAAGGACGGCATCTTCCTCAGCGCCGCCGCTGGCGTCGGCAACCCGGTGGTCTATGTCGGCTCGAAGACCGGCCGGGACGGCATCCACGGCGCCACCATGGCCAGCACCGAATTCACCGCGGACTCGGAAGAGAAGCGCCCCACGGTCCAGATCGGCGACCCCTTCGCCGAGAAGCTGCTGATCGAGGCCTGCCTCGAGCTGATGCAGACCGATGCCATCGTCGCCATCCAGGACATGGGCGCCGCCGGCCTGACCTCATCCTCGGTCGAGATGGCCGGCAAGGGCGGCGTCGGCATCGAGCTGGTGATGGACAACGTCCCCCAGCGCGAGGAGGGCATGACCGCCTATGAGATGATGCTCTCCGAGAGCCAGGAGCGCATGCTCATGGTCCTCCGCCCCGGCGCCGAGCACATCGCCGAGCGCATCTTCACCAAATGGGAGCTGGATTTCGCCGTCATCGGCCACCTCACCGATACCGGCCACATCACCATCCGCCACAAGGGCATCCTCGAAGCCGACATCCCCCTGGCCCCGCTGGAATCCGAGGCGCCGCTCTATCGCCGGCCAACCGCCGAGACGCCGAAGCAGCCGGTGCTGGATGCCGCCTCGGTCGCCGACCCGATGGGGATCGAGGCGGCCCTGCAGACCCTGGTCGCCTGCCCCGACCTCTGCTCCCGCCGCTGGATCTGGGACCAGTACGACAGCATGGTCGGCGGCCAGACCGCCAAGCGCCCCGGCGCCGCCGATGCCGCCGTGGTCCGGCTCGACGACAGCAGCCGCGCCCTGGCGCTCACCACCGACTGCACCCCGCGCTACTGCTTCGCCGACCCGGAGGAAGGCGGCCGCCAGGCGGTGGCCGAGGCCTGGCGCAACATCACCGCGACCGGCGCCCTGCCGCTGGCCATCACCGACAACATGAATTTCGGCAATCCCGAGAAGCCCGAGATCATGGGGCAATTCGCCAGCGCCGTCCGCGGCATGGCCAGCGCCTGCATCGCCCTCGACTTCCCGGTCGTCTCCGGCAACGTCAGCCTCTACAACGAGACCGAGGGCAAGGGCATCCTGCCCACCCCGGCCATCGGCGGCGTCGGCGTGCTGGAGGACGTGGCCCAGGCCATGGGCCTCGCCATGCCGGCCGGCGCCGACCTCGTCCTGGTGGGCGAGACCCGCGGCTGGCTCGGCCAGTCGCTCTGGCTGCGGGAGATCGCCGGCCAGGAAGCCGGCGCCCCGCCGCCGGTCGACCTCGCCGCCGAGCGCCGCAACGGCGACTTCGTCCGCGCCCAGATCCTGGCCGGCACCATCCGCGCCTGCCACGACTGCTCCGATGGCGGCCTGCTGGTCGCGGTCGCCGAGATGGCCATGGCCAGCGGCACCGGCGCCACCCTGCTGCCCGGCCCGGCCGGGACCCCCGCCCATGCCCACTGGTTCGGCGAGGACCAGTCGCGGTACGTTCTGGCGGTGATGGATGCGGCCGCCCTGCTCGCCGCCGCCAAGGCCGCCGGGGTCCCGGCGACCAGCCTCGGCCGCAGCGGCGGGGAGGCCTTGGTTCTGCCGGGTGGCACGTCCATATCCGTCGCGACACTGCGGCAGGCGCATGAAGCGACCCTGCCGGCCTTGATGGGGAACTGACCGATGGCGATGCAACCGGCGGAAATCGAGGCGCTGATCAAGGCGGCCCTCCCCGATGCCGAGATCACCATCGAGGATCTGGCGGGGGACGGCGACCATTACGCCGCCACCGTCGTCTCCGAAGCCTTCCGCGGCCGCAGCCGCGTCCAGCAGCACCAGCTCGTCTATGCCGCGCTCCGCGGCCGCATGGGGGGCGAGCTGCACGCCCTCGCCCTGCAGACCTCAGCACCCGCCGCTTAACGGAGAGTATCCATGACCAATCCCGCATTCGAACGCATCGAGACCGATATCAAGGCCAATCCGGTCGTGCTGTACATGAAGGGCACCCCGGTCTTCCCGCAGTGCGGCTTCTCCGCCCGGGTGGTGCAGATCCTCTCCCACATCGGCGTGCCCTTCAAAGGCGTGAACGTGCTGGAGGACATGGAAATCCGCGAAGGCATCAAGGCCTATGCGAATTGGCCGACCATCCCGCAGCTCTATGTCCAGGGCGAGTTCGTGGGCGGCTGCGACATCATCATGGAGATGTTCCAGGCCGGCGAACTGCAGTCCCTGATGAAGGACAAGGGCATCCCGGTTTCCGCCGAAGCCTGAGCCCCTGCCGGCGGAGGCCTCGTGCCTCCGCCACCTCGGTGGTCATTCCGCCTATCGTTTGTCGAATTGTATTCACAATTGTGAAGCGACGGTGTTGTCTGCTCTCTGTTCCGTGAACAGCGCGAGCGAGGCCGTCCATTGCCCGACACGAACCTTCCCGCTACCGCCCCGACCCAGGTCGCCCAGTCGACCGAAGGGGAGGTCTCGGACGCCGCCCTGCTCTTCGGTACGGCATCCAACCCGCCCATCTGGCTCTGGCTGACCATCGAGCCGGCGGAGCTCACGGCCCTGGAAGCGGCTCTGCTGCGCCATCTCCGCTCCCCGCTCTTCCCCTCCCGCATCGGCGAGGATGCCGTCCGCCCGGGCGATGATGCCGGTCTGCTGGAATTCGCCAGCCGCTTCGGCTCGATCTGCGGCCGCTTCGCCGAGGGCGCCGCGCTGGTCCTGACCGCAACCCGCATCGTGGCCGAGCGCGGCGGCCCGCTCTCCCGTCAGGGCGCCTTGGCCTGCATCGAGGCCCTGCAGCACCGCCTCCATGCCGATGCCCGCGGCCTCGCCGGCGATGCCGCCCGCCTGCGCCATTTCGTCCTGGCGGCCCGGCTCTCGGCCGACCTCTGGCTGCGCTATATCCCAGGGATGGAACAGGGCCGCCCATTGCCGGCGCGCCTGGCCGATTTCCTGGAAACCCCCGCCGCGCCGGCGCCGCCCCCGCCGGCACCGGTGGTGGTGCAGCCCTCGCCGGGAAGCCGCGTCACGGTGCTGCAGCCCTTCACCGCTCCGAACGACCGCGGCGAGTGGCAGAGCTACCAGCCGCTCACCACGCCGCTGCCGCTGCACCGCGTCCCCGCCGATGCGCTCGGGAAGCTGGCCCGGCTGGCCGAGGCGGCCCCGAGCTTCGCCGCCCCGATCGCCGAGATCCGCCGCACCCTGGCGCTCGCCGCCCATGCCGGGCGCCCCTCCCCCCGCCTGCGGCCGCTGCTGCTGGTCGGCCCGCCGGGCGTCGGCAAGACCTGGTTCGCCCGCCGCCTCTCCCAGGCGCTCGGCCTGCCCTTCGCCAGCCTCAACCTCGGCGGCGCCACCGACAACCGCTGCCTGCAGGGGACCGCCCGCGGCTGGTCCGCCACCACCCCGGCCTGGCCCATCGCCGAGATGGCCCGGCTCGCCACCCCCAATCCGGTCTTCTTCCTCGACGAGATCGAGAAGGCCGGCGGCCAGCGGGACAGCAACGGCCGGGCGCACGACACGCTGCTAGCGATGATCGAGCCCGAAAGCGCCGTCGGCTGGTTCGACGAATGCCTGCGCACCGCCGCCGACCTCCGGCACGCCATCTGGGTCATGGCGGCGAACGAGACGCGGGGAATCTCGGCGCCGCTGCTGTCGCGCCTCTCGGTCCACCACATCGCCCCGCCACCGGCGAGCGCCTTCGGCGGCACCTTCACCAGCCTGCTGGCCGGGATCGCCGCCGACATGGGCTGCGCCCCCGAGGAACTGCCGCTGCTCGAGCCGGAAACGCGGGAGGCACTGCGGCAGGGCTTCGCCGGGCACCGCAACCTCCGCCGGCTGCGGGCCCAGATGGAGGAATGCCTCGGCATCGCGGCCGAGGCGGCACTGGCAGCGCCCCGCTGCTGAGCTAGACTGGAGGGCATGAGCAGCTTCCTCTCCCTCTACCGGCACGGCTTCGCCCGGGTCGCGGCCTGTTCCACCCGCTGCGCGATCGGCGATCCGGCGACCAATGCCGGCACGATCCTGGCGATGGCGGCCCGTTGCGAGGCGCAGGGCGTGGCCGTCGCGGTCTTCCCGGAGCTCTGCCTCTCCGGCTACGCCATCGACGACCTGCTGCTGCAGGACCCGCTGCTGGATGCGGTCGAAGCCGCCGCCGCCCGCCTCGTCGCCGCCTCGGGCGCCATCCGCACCCTGCTGCTTGTCGGTGCACCCATCCGCTACCAGGGGCGCCTGTACAACTGCGCCCTGGCCATCCAGGGTGGCCGGCTGCTCGGCGTGGTGCCCAAGGTCCACCTGCCGAATTACCGGGAATTCTACGAGCACCGCCATTTCGCCGCCGGCCTCGGCACCGAGGGCGGCAGCATCACCCTGGCCGGCCAGACCGTGCCCTTCGGCCCGGACCTGCTCTTCGCCGCCGAGGGCCTGCCCGGCCTCATCGTCCATGCCGAGGTCTGCGAGGACGTCTGGGTGCCGGTGCCGCCGAGCTCGGAGGCGGCGCTGGCCGGTGCCGTCGTGCTGGCCAATCTTTCGGCCAGCAACATCACCATCGGCAAGGCGGAGACCCGCCGGCTGCTGGCGCAATCCCAATCCGCCCGCTGCCTCGCCGCCTATGTCTATGCCGCCTCCGGCCCCGGCGAATCGACCACCGACCTCGCCTGGGACGGCCAGTGCTCGATCTTCGAGAATGGCGCCGTCCTGCGGGAAAGCCCGCGCTTCCCCGCCGGCGACCAGCTCGCGGTCGCCGACGTGGACCTCGACCTGCTGCGCCAGGAACGCGCGCGCCAGGGCACCTTCGACGACAACCGCCGCCGCCAGCCGGGCGCCGCCGGCTTCCGCCGCATCGGCTTCACCCTGAACCCGCCCGCCGGCGACCTCGGCTTCGAACGGCCGATCGAGCGCTTCCCCTTCGTCCCGGCCGACCCGGCCCGGCTCAGCCAGGACTGCTACGAGGCCTACAACATCCAGGTCTCGGGGCTGGAGCAGCGGCTGGTCGCGGCGCGGATCAAGCGCATCGTCATCGGCGTCTCGGGCGGCCTCGATTCCACCCAGGCGCTGATCGTCGCCGCCAAGGCGATGGACCTGCTCGGCCGGCCGCGGACCGATATCATCGCCTATACCCTGCCCGGCTTCGGCACCAGCGACGGCACCAAGGGCAATGCCCATCGGCTGATGGCGGCCCTCGGCGTCGATGCGCGGGAGCTGGATATCCGCCCGGCCGCGCGGCAGATGCTGGGCGACCTCGGCCATCCCTTCGGCCGCGGCGAACCCGTCTACGACATCACCTTCGAGAACGTGCAGGCCGGGCTGCGGACCGACTACCTGTTCCGCGCCGCCAATCTGCACGACGGGATCGTCCTCGGCACCGGCGACCTGTCGGAGCTGGGCCTCGGCTGGTGCACCTATGGCGTCGGCGACCAGATGTCGCATTACAACGTCAATTCCGGCGTGCCGAAGACGCTGATCCAGCACCTGATCCGCTGGGTCATCGGCACCGGGCAGTTCGATACCGAGGTCGGCGAGACCCTCGCCTCCATCCTGAACACCGAGATCTCGCCCGAGCTGGTCCCGGCGACCGACGGCGAGCCGATGCAGAGCACCGAGGCCAAGGTCGGCCCTTATGCGCTGCAGGACTTCAACCTGTTCTACACGCTGCGCTACGGCTTCCGCCCGTCGAAGATCGCCTTCCTGGCACTGCGGGCCTGGGGCGATGCGACGCGCGGCGGCTGGCCGCCCGGCTTCCCCGAGGAAGCCCGCCGCGCCTACGACCTGCCCGAGATCCGCCGCTGGCTGGAGGTCTTCATCCGCCGCTTCTTCGGCTTCAGCCAGTTCAAGCGCTCCGCCATGCCGAATGGGCCGAAGGTCTCGGCCGGCGGCTCGCTCTCGCCCCGCGGCGACTGGCGCGCCCCCTCCGATGGCAATGCCAATGCCTGGCTCGAGGAGCTGCGTCGGAACGTGCCGGAAGGCTGAACCACCCGGCGCAGCGTCGGCCAGAACTGCGTCGTGCTGGACAGGCGCCGGGGTCACGGGCAGGTTGGCCGCGGATGACACCCGCACTGGAATTGCAGGGCCTCCGCACCGAATTCCGCATCAAGGGGCAATGGCATGCCGCGGTGCGCGACCTGTCGCTGCGGCTGATGCCCAATGAGACGCTGGCCCTGGTCGGCGAGAGCGGCTGCGGCAAGAGCGTGACGGCGATGTCCGTCATGGGCCTCGTGCGCCCGCCGGGCGGCCGCGTCGCCGCCGGCCGCATCCTGCTCGATGGCGAGGATCTGGCGGGCCTGTCGGAGCCGGCGCTGGAACGCCTGCGCGGCGACCGCATGGCGATGATCTTCCAGGAACCGATGACCGCCCTGAACCCGGTGATGACGGTCGGCGACCAGGTGGCCGAAAGCCTCCGCATCCATCGCGGCCTGTCCCGCTACGCCGCCCTGGACCGCGCCCGCGGCCTGTTCGAGGAGGTGAAGATCCCCTCCGCCGCCGCCCGGCTCGGCGAATATCCGCACCAGTTCTCGGGCGGCATGCGGCAGCGGGTGATGATCGCCATGGCGCTCGCCTGCGACCCCGCGGTGCTGCTGGCGGACGAGCCGACCACCGCGCTCGACGTGACGATCCAGGCCCAGGTGCTGGGGCTGCTGGCGGACCTCAGGGAGAAGCACCGGATGGCGGTGCTCTTCATCACCCACAACCTCGGCGTCGTCGCCCAAATCGCCGACCGGGTGGCGGTGATGTATGCCGGCGAGATCGTCGAATCCGGCCCGGTCCGCAGCATCTTCGCCGCGCCGGCGCATCCCTATACCCGCGCGCTCTTTGCCGCGATCCCACGGCTCGACGTGCCGGGCCAGGCGCTGGCGGCGATTCCCGGCCGGGTGCCGGCGCTGGATGCCATGCCGGAAGGCTGCCGCTTCGCGCCGCGCTGCCCGCTGCGCCAGGCGGGCTGCGAGGCGCCGCAAACGCTGGCCGATCTGGCGCCGGAGCATGCGGCGCGCTGCCATGTGGCGACGGGGGCCCTGGCCGATGCTTGATCCGAAGGGGCGCGTGGTGATGGTCAGCGGTGCCCGCCGCGGCATCGGCCGGGCCGTCGCCGTGCATCTGCGCGACCTCGGCTGCCTGGTCAGCAGCGGCGTACGCGCGCCCGAGGCCGCCGATGAATGCCGCTACGAGGCCATCGAACCCGGCAGCGCCGAGGCCTGGGTGGCGGCGACGGTGGCGCGCTTCGGCAAGGTCGATGCGGTGGTCAATGCCGCGGGCATCAACCCGGTCGCCACCCTGCTGTCGGAGGACGAGGCGCCGCATGACGCGATGTGGGCGGTGAACGTGAAGGGGCCGATGCGCGTCATCCGCGCCGCCTGGCCCCACCTTATTGCCTGCGGCCAGGGGCGGGTGGTGAACATCGCCTCGCTCTCCGGCAAGCGGGTCCGCAATCCGAACATCGGCTATGCGATGAGCAAGTATGCCGTGGTCGCGCTGACCCATGGGGTGCGCCGGGAAGGCTGGGACCACGGCATCCGCGCCACCGCCCTCTGCCCCGGCTTCGTCGAGACCGACATGACGGCGCAATCGGCCCATCCGCGGGAGCAGATGTCGCGGCCGGAGGATATTGCCGTCTTGGTCGGCACCCTGCTGGCGCTGCCGGACCATGCGGTGGTCGCGGAGCTGCTGGTGAACTGCCGGCTCGAGGACATGCTGTGACCCTGGTGCGGCTGCTGGACCAGGATCGGCCCGGCCTCGAATTCTCGCTCGACGGCACCCCGCTGCAGGCCCTCGCCGGCGATACGCTGCTGACCGCCATCCTCGCCGCCGGCCGCGGTCTGCTGCGGCATGGCGAGTTCGGCGACGGCCCCCGCGCCGGCTTCTGCCTGATGGGCGCCTGCCAGGATTGCTGGGTCTTCGTCGAGGGTCGCGGGACGCTGCGCGCCTGCACCACCCTGGCGGAGCCCGGCATGCAGGTGCGGCGGCGATGAGGGTCGCCGTGGTCGGCGCCGGCCCGGCCGGCGTGCGCGCGGTGGAACGGCTGGTCGCGGCCGGACTGCGCCCGACCTGGGTGGAGGAAGCGCCCGATGGCGGCGGCCGCATCTACCAGCGCCCGCCGCCCGGCTTCCGCCGCGACCATGCCGCGCTCTACGGCGATGACGCGGACAAGGCGCGGGCGCTGCACGCGGCGCTGGATGCGCTGAAGCCGCGCTGCGACTGGCGGCCGGAGACCCTGGTCTGGAACATCCGCCGCGATGCGCTGGAGACGATGCGCGCCGGCACCGCCGCGACCATCGGCTTCGATGCGGTCGTGCTCTGCACCGGGGCGATGGATCGGGTGGTGCCGCTGCCCGGCTGGACCATGCCGGGCGTCACCACCCTCGGCGGGGCGCAGATCGCGCTGAAGGCGCAGGGCGTCGGCATCGGCCGGCGCGTCGTCTTCTGCGGCACCGGGCCGCTGCTGCTGCTGGTCGCCACCCAATACGCCAAGGCCGGGGCGGAGGTCGCGGCGGTGCTGGACACCACCCCCTTCGCCACCAAGCTGCGGGCGGTGCCCGGGCTGCTGGGCAATGCCGGCACCTTCCTCCGCGGCCTCCGCCTGCGCGCCGGCCTCCGCGTCGCCGAGGGCATCACCCCGCTGGGTATCGAGGGCGATGCCGCCGTGCAGGGCTTCCGCTGGCGGGATGCGGGCGGGCGGGACCATCGGGTGGACTGCGACGCCGTGGCCTTGGGCTGGGGCCTCAAGCCCGAGGCGCAGCTCGCCGACCTCGCCGGCATCCCCTTCCGCTTCGATGCGACGCAAAGCAACTGGGTGCCGGAGACCGACGGCACCGGCCGGACCAGCATTCCCGGCCTCTACCTCGCCGGCGACGGCGCCGGGATCGGCGGCGCCGATGTCGCCGAGCTGGCCGGGGCCCGGGCGGCGCTGGCCCTGCTCGCCGATGCCGGCCAGGCCGTCGATGCCGCCGCCCTCGACCGCCGGCTGGCGCGGGAGGCGCGTTTCCGCGCCGCGCTGGAACGGGCCTTCCCCTGGCCTGCCGCCCTGGCCGCCGCCATGGCCGACGACACCATCCTCTGCCGCTGCGAGGCGGTGACCGCCGGCGAGGTGCGCGCCCTGGCGGCCCCGGAGATCAACCGGACCAAATCCTACTCGCGCCTCGGCATGGGCCGCTGCCAGGGGCGGGTCTGCGGCCCGGCCGGCGCGGCGGTGCTGGCCCGGGTACTCGGCTGCTCGCTGGAGGAGGCCGGGCGGCTGCGCGGCCAGATGCCGGTGAAGCCCATCCCCCTGCCGGTGGCAGCCACCCCATGACCGATGCCGATGTGCTCATCTTCGGCGGCGGCGGCGTCGGCTGCTCGGCCGCCCTGCATCTCGCCCAGCGGGGCCTGCGCACCGTGCTGCTGGAACGCGGCCTGGTCGGCAGCCAGGCCAGCGGCGTCAACTACGGCGGCGTGCGGCAGCAGGGGCGCCATGCCGCGGAGCTGCCGCTGTCGCGCCTCTCGCGCGAGATCTGGGGCCGGTTGCCGGAGCTGGTCGGAACCGCCTGCGAATTCGACCCCTGCGGCCATCTCAAGCTGGCGCGGACCGAAGCCGATGCCGCCACGCTCGAGGCCTGGAACCGCATGGCACGCGAGCACGGGCTGGCGCCCCGGCTGATCGGCCGCAACGCCATCCGCGCCGAACACCCGTATTTCTCGGACGATATCCTGGCCGGCAGCCTGCTGGAGGAGGATGGGTCGGCCAATCCCCGACTGCTTTCGCCGGCCCTGGCGAAGGCGGCGCGGGCGGCCGGGGCGACCATCCTCGAACACCACAAGGTCGAGGCCCTGGCGCATGACGGCACGCGCTTCACCCTGGCCGCCGCCGGCCGGGAATTCCGCGCCCCCGTCCTGCTGAATACCGCCGGCTTCTGGGGCGCCGCCGTCGCCGCCCGCTTCGGCGAGCCGGTGCCCTGCACCCCGCTGAGCCCCAACATGGTGGTGACCGAGCCCCTGCCCTATTTCCTCAAGCCCAGCCTCGGCGTCGTCGGCGGCGACATCTACCTGCGGCAGATCGCGCGGGGGAATGTCATCTTCGGTGGTGGCCATGGCGAATGCGACCCGGCCATCCCGGCCTCCCGGCCGCGGCCGGAGGTGACCCTTGCCGCCATGCAGCGCGCCGCCGCGGTCATCCCGCGCCTGGCCGGCGCCATGGTCATCCGCAGCTGGTCCGGCATCGACGGGCAGATGGCGGATGGCCTGCCGGTCATCGGCGCCTCCGCCACCACCCCGGGCCTTTTCCATGCCTTCGGCTTTTCCGGCCATGGCTTCCAGCTCGGCCCCGGCACCGGCGCGGTGCTGGCGGGGCTGGTGGTGGATGGCCGGTCGCCGGTGGACGTGACAGGTTTCGACATCCGTCGTTTCGGCGGGCAAACTGCGGCCGATCCTAGGGGAGAGTTTCACTGATGGGCCTTCGCGGCATCCTGCTGGCCGGTGCGCTGGCCTTCGGCATTCCCAACCTGGCGGCGGCGCAACCGGTGCAGACGCTCCGCGTCGGCATGGCGGCCCAGGACGTCGGCCGGCTCGACCCGCATTTCGCCGTCTCCACCATCGACCGCGTCGTGGTCGCCTGGATGTTCAACGGCCTGGTCCGCTTCAAGCCCGGCTCCATCGACCCGGCGGCGATCGAGCCCGACATCGCCGAGCGCTGGGAGAGCAGCGCCGACGGCAAGACCTGGACCTTCCACATCCGGCCCGGGGTGAAATTCCACGGCAACTACGGCGAGGTCACCGCCGAGGACGTGGTCTTCAGCCTGAAGAAGGCCGCGACCGCCGCGACCAGCGCCTTCAGCGCCGACTACCGCGCCTTCGAGAGCATCGAGGCGGTCGATGCCGCCACCGTCCGCATCACCCTCCGCACCAATGTCCCGAGCCTGCTCGGCCTGGTGACCAACTACTCCGGCGGCTACATCGTCTCGAAGAAGGCGGTCGAGGAGCGCGGCGAGGCCTTCACCCGCAGCCCGATCGGCACCGGCCCCTTCGCGCTGGACCGCGTCACGCCGAACCAGAGCGCCGAGCTGGTCGCCCATGCCGGCTATTTCCGCGGCACGCCGCAGATCGGCCGCATCAGCTACCGCTTCATCCCCTCCGACGCCTCGCGCGACCTCGCCTTCCAGAACCGCGAGCTGGACCTGAACTACGGCCGCGCCGACCAGGTCTGGGTGAACCGCACGCGGCAACTGCCCGGCGTCACGGTCGATGTCTTCGAGCCGGCCGAGCTGACCATCCTCAACCTCAATACCTCGATGCCACCCTTCAACGACATCCGCATCCGCCGGGCGCTCGCCCATGCGGTGAACCGGCCGGAGATGGTGCGCTGGCGCGGCCCGGATGTCAGCCGGGAAGGCCAGAGCCTGGTGCCGCGCGGCTACCTCGGCTTCACCGCCGACAACGGGCTGCCGCAGCACGACCCGGCCCGCGCCCGCGCGCTACTGGCCGAGGCCGGCTTCCCGAACGGCATCACCATCAAGGTCATCCATACCCAGCTGCCGGAGATGCTCTCCGGCATGCAGGTGCTGCAGCAGCAGCTCCGCCGCGCCGGCATCACGCTCGATCTCCAGGTCGTGGAGCACGCGACCTTCCACCAGCAGATCCGGCAGAACCTCTCGCCGCTGGTCTACTACGCCGCCGCCCGCTTCCCCATCGCCGACATCTACCTGAGCCAGTTCTTCCACGGCCGCAGCATCGTCGGCACGCCCACCGCGGTGACCAACTTCTCCCACTGCAACCAGGCCGATGCGCAGATCGACGCGGCCCGCGTCAGCACCGACCTCGAGGAGCAGAAGAAGCTCTGGGCCGAGGCGCAGCGCGTCCTGGTCGGCCAGGTCTGCGGCGTGCCGATCATCGAGACGCTGCTGGTCTTCGCCCGGCGCGAGAACGTCGACTACGGCTACAAGCTGGAGGGCAGCATGAGCCTCGGCCCGCTGATCACCGAGACGACCCGGCTGAAGTAGCATGCTCGGCTTCATCATCCGGCGGCTGCTGGCGGCGATCCCGACCCTGCTGGCGGTACTGACCCTGGTCTTCGTCATCGTCCGGATCGTCCCCGGCGACCCCGCCCTGGTCATCCTCGGCGATCAGGCGACACCGGAGGCGGCGGCGGCGCTGCGCACCCGGCTCGGGCTGGATCGCGCGCTCTGGCTGCAATACGTCTCCTTCATCGCCGATGCGCTGCGCGGCGACTTCGGCAACAGCATGGTCACCGGCCGGCCCATCCTCGCCGAGGTCGGCGCCGTGCTGCCGCATACCATCGACCTGACGCTCGCCTCGATGGTGATCGGCGTCGTCGTCGGCATCCCCGTCGGCATCTGGGCGGCGCTCTACCGCAACGGGCCGATCGACGTGGCGGCGCGGCTGCTGTCGCTCATCGGCCTGTCCTTCCCGGTCTTCGTCTCCGGCATCTTCCTGCTGCTGGCCTTCTCCCTGCACTGGCGGCTCTTCCCGGTCATCGGCAGCGCCGATCTGGCGGACCCGCTGGACCGGCTGCACAAGCTGGTGCTGCCGGCGGCGACCCTCGGGCTGGTCATGGCGGCCTACATCACCCGCGTCACCCGCAGCGCCATGCTGGCCAGCCTGTCGGAGGATTATATCCGCACCGCCCGGGCCAAGGGCGTGCCGGCAAGGCGCATCGTCTGGGTGCATGGCTTCCGCAACGCGGCCATTCCCGTCGTCACCGTCGTCGGCCTCTATGTCGGCATCCTCATCGGCAACAGCGTGCTGACCGAGATCGTCTTCAACCGCCCCGGCCTCGGCAAGGTCATCGTCGGCGCGCTGAACCAGCGGGACTACACCACGCTGCAGGGGCTGATGGTGATCTACTGCTTCCTGATCGTGGTGGTGAACCTCATCACCGATCTGCTCTACGGCGTCATCGACCCGCGGGTGAAGGCATGATCGCCAAGGCCCGCGCCAATCCGATGGCGGCGCTCGGCGCGCTGCTGACCCTGCTCATCTTCGCCGCGGCGGTGCTGGCGCCCTGGCTCGCGCCGCATGACCCGGCCGAGCAGGACATCATCGCCCGCCTCGCCCCGCCGGGCGGCGACTACCTGCTCGGCACCGACCAGTTCGGCCGCGACATCCTCTCCCGCCTGCTCTGGGGCGCCCGCATCTCCCTCACCGTCTCGCTCGGCGCCATCGCCGTCGCCATGGTGGTCGGCGGCACCATCGGCATGGTAAGCGGCTATATCGGCGGCCGCTTCGACCTGCTGGTGATGCAGGTGATGGACGTGCTGCTGTCCTTTCCCTCGCTGATCCTCGGGCTGATCGTCGTAGCGCTGCTGGGGCCGGAGCTGGTCAACCTGGTCGTCGCCATCGCGCTGACCGCCGTGGCACCTTTCGCCCGCATCGCCCGGGCGCCGACCCTGTCGCTGAAGGAACGCGCCTTCATCGAGGCCGGCCGGGCGCTGGGCTTCTCCCATGTCCGCATCCTCTTCGGCCATATCCTGCCGAACATCCTGTCGGAGGTGCTGGTCATGGGCAGCCTCTGGATGGCGACGGCGGTGCGGGTGGAGGCTTCGCTCTCCTTCATCGGCCTCGGCGTGAAGCCGCCGACCGCGACCTGGGGCGGCATGACCCGCGACGGCTTCGAGAATATCCTCGATGCCCCCTGGCTGGCGGTCTTCCCCGGCCTTGCCATCCTGCTGCTGGTGCTGGGGCTCAACATGGTGGGGGATGGCCTCCGCGACGCCACCGATCCCAAGTTGCAGAATGAATAGGCGATGCGGTCGCGGAGCCCCGCAGTCCGCCCGGCGGACGAGGAGCGGAGCGTGAATCGCATCGAAGATGCTCCGCCCCTGTTGCAGGTCTCCGGCCTGCGCAAGCACTTCGTCCAGCGCAAGGGCTTCCCGCGCAGCCGCGTCGTCACCGTGCGCGCGGTGGAGGATATCTCCTTCAGCATCGCCCCCGGCGAGGCCTTCGGCCTGGTCGGCGAATCCGGCTGCGGCAAGTCCACCGCCGCCCGTGCCATGCTGCGGCTGATCGAGCCCGATGCCGGCAGCGTCCGCTTCCGCGGCGAGGAATTGCTGACCGCGACCGGCCCCGCGCTGAAGACGCTGCGGCGGCGGATGCAGATCGTCTTCCAGGACCCCTTCTCCTCGCTCGATCCCCGCCAGCGGATCGGCGCCGCCCTCACCGAGCCGATGCGCGTCCATGGCCTGGCCGAGGGTGCCGCCGCCCGCGCCCGCGGCGCCGCCCTGCTGGACGAGGTCGGGCTGCCCGCGACGGCGCTCGACCGCTTCCCGCATGAGTTCAGCGGCGGCCAGCGCCAGCGCATCGGCATCGCCCGCGCCCTGACGGTGGAGCCCGAGCTGATCGTCGCGGACGAGCCGGTCTCGGCACTGGATGTCTCGGTCCAGGCCCAGGTGCTGCTGCTGCTGCAGGACCTGCGCCGGCGCCGCGGCCTCTCCTTCCTCTTCGTCAGCCACGACCTCTCGGTGGTGCGCTGGTTCTGCGAGCGGGTCGCGGTCATGTACCTCGGCCGCATCGTCGAGGAAGGGCCGGCGGCGCGGGTGCTGGCGGCGCCGCTGCATCCCTATGCCGCGCTGCTGCGCGATGCCTATCCGGTGCCGGACCCGGAGCGCCGCGCCGCCCTGCCGCGCATCATCGGCGAGATCCCCTCCGCCGCCGCCCCGCCGCCCGGCTGCCCCTTCCACCCGCGCTGCCAGCACGCCATGCCGGTCTGCGCGGTGCAGCTCCCGCGCTGGACCCCGGTGGGGCCCGACGGGGCGGATGGCGGCGTCGCCTGCCACCTGCACGGCTAGCCGCCGGCGGCGTCGGGCCTGCCCCCGCAGCAAGCCCGGATCCTCGCACCGATCGGCCGATGCCATGCGCCGCAGCCGGGATGCGGCCATGTGCCGAGGTATTTTCGGCATGGCGGCCATCGGGCAGGCGGGCTGGTGGGGGCGTCCCCCGGCCGGCATGATGCCGCCGAATGCCGAAGCCCCCGCCGAGTCCCGCCCTGACGCGCCTGCCGGTGGATGACGCGGCCATGCTGGGCCGGATCTCCGCCGAGGCTCTGGCGGCGGGCCATCGCTACGTCAGCCAGGGCCGGGTGCGCCGGCTGGCCCTGGCCGAGGACGGCCTGCGGATCGAGGCGGAAACGCAAGGCACCCAGCGCAAGCCCTATCGCCAGGCCATCATCCTGCGCATCGATGCCGCCGGGAACATCGGCTTCACCGGCCATTGCAGTTGCCCGGTTCGGGTCAATTGCAAGCATGTGGCGGCGGTGCTGGTCGCCGCGCATCGCCGCCTGCCATCATTGGAACTGCCCGCGGTGGCGGCGGCGACCCTTGACGAAGTGCCGCCCGCGACCGCACCTCCGGACGCGTCGTTGCCGCATGACGTGATGGCCTGGCTGGACTCATTGACCGATACGAAGGACGCCACGTTGGAGGCCTATCCCGACACGATCACCCAACGCCTGCTCTACGTGCTGGAGACGGTGCCCGGGCCACGCGCCGAGGCCCTGCCGCAGGTCACCTGCTGGACCGTGACCCTGCGGCGCGACGGCGGCTTCGGCATGCCCCGCTCCTACCAGCCGCGCCAGGTCGAGATGCCGGCCCGCTACCTCCGCACCTCGGACAAGCTGATCCTGCGGCGGCTGGCCCGCTTCGGCTACGGCCCCCCGCTGCTGTCGAAGGACGACGACCCCGCCGACCTGCTGCGCCGCATCCTCGCCACCGGCCGCGCCCATTGGGAACTGCCGACCGGCCCGGTGCTGGCGGAGGCGCCGCCGCGGCCCGGCCGGATCGGCTGGGCGGTGAATCCGGACGGCACCCAGCGCGCCGCGCTGCTGCTCGACGATGGGCTGGTGCCGCTGCTGCTGCCGGCCCCCTGGTGCATCGACCTCGCCTCCGGCGCGGTGGCGCCGGTGGATGCCGGCATGCCGCCCGCCGTCGCCACGCGGCTGCTCGCCGCCCCCGCCATCCCGGCCGAGGCCGCGCCGCGGGTGGCGGAGGAGCTTGCCCGCCGGCTGCCCGAGCACGCGGTCGCCACGCCGGCGGTGCCCGGCCCGGCCGAGCCGCTGCGCGGGCCGGTGGTGCCGCACCTGACCCTGACGCTCGCCACCCTGCCCTTCGACCCGGCCCAGCGCGCGACCCGGCGCTACCCCTTCTCCGGCAGCTACGAGGTGCCGATCGCCCAGCTCGCCCATGGCTACGGCCCCTTGGTGCTGCCCTTCGGCGGGGAGGAGCCGCCGGCGGTCATCGCCCATGACGGCAAGCTGTATCGCCTGCAGCGCGATCAGGCCGGGGAGGCCGCCATGCTGCGGCGGATGAAGGGCATCGGCTTCGCCCCGATCAACCAGGTCGCGCCCGTGCCCATCGCCTTCCGCCACGGCACCGATTTCGTGCTGGACGACGACAGCGACGGCACCGACTGGCTGCATGTGCTGACCCGGGAAGTCCCGGCGCTCCGCGCTTCCGGCTGGCAGGTGGTGGTGACGCCGGAATTCCCCATCCGGCTGGTCGAGCCGGAAGGGCCGCTCGAGGCCATGCTCGAGGAAGGCCTCGGCCGCGCCGCCCCGGGGGCAATCACGGAGGATGGCGGCGAGGTCACCGAGGGCTCCGGCATCGACTGGCTGGAACTCCACCTCGGCGTGGTGGTGGATGGCCAGCGGATCGACCTGATCCCCATCCTGGTCATGCTGATCGCCAATGGCGCCGGCGCGGCGCTGGTCCGGACGGATGATGGCGACGAGGACGCCCCTTTCCTGGTGCCGCTGCCGGATGGCCGCCTCCTGGCCCTGCCGCGCGCCCGCATCCGCCCCATCATGCTGGCGCTGATCGAGATCTTCACCAGCGGCGGCATCGCCACCGGCAGCAGCAAGGTCCGCTTCAGCCCGCACGACGCCGCCGAGCTGGCGCTGCTGGAGGAGGAATCCGGCCTCCCCTGGCTGGGCGCCGAGGGCCTGCGCACCCTCGGCCGGCAGCTGCGCGCGGCGGGCGACGCCATCCCCGAGGTGACCCTGCCGGAAGGCTTCCACGGCTCGCTCCGGCCCTATCAGGCGCAGGGCGTCGGCTGGCTGCAGATCCTCCGCGCCGCCGGCCTCGGCGGCGTGCTGGCCGACGACATGGGCCTCGGCAAGACCGTGCAGACCCTGGCCCACGTGGCGATCGAGCAGGCCGCCGGCCGCCTCGACCGCCCGGTGCTGATCGTCTGCCCGACCAGCCTGGTGCCGAACTGGACGCGGGAGGCCGCCCGCTTCGCCCCCGGCCTGAAGCTGCTGGCCCTGCACGGCCCGAACCGGGCCGAGCATTTCGACGCCATCGCCGGCCACGACCTGGTGCTGACCACCTATCCGCTGCTGACCCGCGACCATGCCGTGCTGACCGCCCAGGCCTGGCATGCGGTGATCCTGGACGAGGCCCAGACCATCAAGAACCCCAATGCCGAGACCACCCGGCATGCGCTGCGCCTGCAGGCCCGCCAGCGCCTCTGCCTGTCGGGCACGCCGCTGCAGAACCATCTGGGCGAGCTCTGGTCGCTGTTCGACTTCGTCGCCCCCGGCTTCCTCGGCAGTGCCAAGGAATTCCGCAGCCGCTTCCGCACGCCGATCGAGAAGGGCGGCGATGCGGAGAAGCAGGCGATGCTGCATCGCCGGGTCCGCCCCTTCCTGCTGCGGCGGACCAAGGACGAGGTGGTGGGCGAGCTGCCGCCGAAGACCGAGATCACCGAGCCGGTCGAGATGGGCAGCACCCAGCGCGGCCTCTACGAGGGCATCCGCCTGGCCATGCATGCCCGCGTCAAGGATGCCATCGCCGAGCGCGGCATGGCGCGGTCCGGCATCATCATCCTCGATGCCCTGCTGAAGATGCGCCAGGCCTGCTGCGACCCGCGCCTGCTGAAGCTGAAGGCGGCGCGGGAGGCCCGGGCGGGCTCGGCCAAGCTCGACCGGCTGATGGAGATGCTGGAGACCATGCTGGAGGAAGGCCGCCGCGTGCTGCTCTTCTCCCAGTTCACCTCCATGCTGGAGCTGATCGAGGCGCGGCTGGCCGATGCCGGGATCGAGCACGTGCTGCTGACCGGCGAGACCAAGGACCGCGACCTGCCGGTCCGCCGCTTCCAGGCCGGCGAGGTGCCGGTCTTCCTCATCAGCCTCAAGGCCGGCGGCGTCGGCCTGAACCTGACCGCCGCGGATACCGTCATCCACTACGACCCCTGGTGGAACCCCGCGGTCGAGGACCAGGCGACCGACCGCGCCCACCGGATCGGCCAGGAGAAGCATGTCTTCGTCCATCGCCTGGTCACCATCGGCACCATCGAGGAGAAGATGGAGATGCTGAAGGACCGCAAGCGCGCCCTGGTCGCCTCGGTGCTGGATGCCGAGCACGGCGGGGCGCTGAAGCTGACCGAGGCGGATGTGGAGGAGTTGTTCGCGCCGGAATGACGGCGCGGCTAGCGTGTTGTTTGGTCGCGTGATTCACGTCCTTCGGCGGTTCCGCCTCGGACGATCACGCTCGAGCGCGGCCGCCCCACCAAGGCCAGCGCGCCGCCCAGAACCCCCACCCCCGCGGCCAGCGGGCCGAAGCCGAAGAAGCCGAACTCCGCCATCATCCAGCCGCCGAGGGAGGCCGCGCCGAGCCATCCGAAGGACGCCGAGGTCACGTTCAGCCCGAGCACGGTGCCCCGCACCTCGTCCGGCACATTGGCGAGCGCGGCCATCAGGCTCGGCCGCGCCAGGGCATTGACGAAGACATAGCCGAAGCCGAGGCCCACCGAGACGGCCAGGCCCGGCGTCCAGGTAAACAGGGCGAGCGCCACCGCGGCGGCGCCGAACATGGCCAGGGCGAAGGTCATCAGCCGGTTCGGCAGCCGGTCGGCCAGTTGCCCGCCGAGGATGGTGCCGAGGATATTGCCCAGGGCGAAGGCCGCCAGCGGCACCGCGACCCCGGCCAGCGACAGCCCATAGGTCGCCTGCAGGAAGGTGGCGAAATAGACCGCCGTCAGCCCGTAGCAGATGCGCTCGGCGACGCCCATCGCCAGCAGCCGGATCACCGGGCCCGACATGGCGCTGCGGTAGCTGGGGCGTGCGGTCCCGGCGGCGCGGGGGCCATCGACCGGCTGCCGGGTGGTGATCCAGAGGCCCAGCGCCGCCGCCAGCGCCACGGCCGCGACGCAGAGGTTCACCCCGCGCCAGCCGACATAGGCCCCGATCCAGGCCGCGAGCGGCACGCCGACCAGCAGGGTCAGCGATTGCCCGGCCATGACCCAGCCCAGCGCCCGGCCGCGCTGGCGGTCCACGACGCGGGCCGAGGCCTCCGCCATGACCACGCCGGTATAGCTGCCGGCGAAGCCGCCGGCGATCGTCGCCCAGGTCGCCACCCCGGCGTAGCTCCCCGAGGCCGCCACGCCGACCATGCAGGCCGCGAGCCCCAATGGCCCGCCGATCAGGAAGGGCCGCCGCCCCCAGCGGTCCGACCCGGCGCCGGCGACCAGCGAGGCCGCGCCCCAGGCGATGGAGGTCATGGCCATGAGGTTGGCGACCATCGGCAGGCTGGTCGCCAGGTCGCGCGCCATGTCGATCAGGAAGGGCGCGCGGGTGGTGCCGGAGGAGGAGGCGGCGAACATGCCGAGGCAGGCGGCCGCGAGCAGCGCCCAGGGCATCCGCGCCAGCGGCGGCAGATTGGGCGGCAGGCCGGGCGGCAGCCCGGCTGGTGGCAAGTGCTTGGGCAGGGCAGCGGGGGCATGGGGCATCGCCGAGCCTATCCCGCTTCCGCCCTGTCCGGCGAGGCCGCCGCGGCCGGGATGGCTAGGCGGCCACCGCCATGCCCTTCACCCGCGGGATCACCTCCTCCGCGAACAACCGGATGGTCTCGTGCCGCACCGACCGCGGGACGCCATAGGTCGCATTGCTGATGACGAAGTAATTGAAGCCGAGGTCGGCGATCTCCCGCACCCGCCGCGCCACCGTCTCGGGCGAGCCGACCAGGTTCTGCGCCAGGTAGCCATCGAGGTTCGCCGGGTCGCTCAGCCGCCGCAGATTGGCGAACATCTTGTTGAACTGCTGGTAGCCCTCGATATTGCCCCAGGGCGCGTCGTCGGACTGGTAGTGCCGCACCTGCAGGGCGAAGAATTCCGGCAGGTAGCGCAGCGCCTGCTCGCGCGCCGCTGCATCCGTCTCCGCCACGAAGCACTTGATGGAGATGGGAAAGGTGACGTCGGTCGGATGCCCGGCCGCGGCGCTGCGGGCGCGCCAGGTCTCGAGGATCCGGCGCAGGACCGCATCCGGGAAGCTGGAGAGGCACAGCGGCGGCAGGCCCAGGTCGGCCATGATGCCGCCGCTCTCGACGCTGCCGATGGCGCCGTAGAAATTCGGCCGCCGGTCGCCGAAGGCCGGGCGGATCTGGGTCGGCTCGGTCAGGTTGGCGTAGCGGCCGGCGAAGGTGAAGGCATCGCCCTGCATCGCCCGGCGGGTGAATTCCCAGGTCTCGCGGAAGCGGTCGCGCGCCGTCTCCATGCCGATGCCGAAGGCATCGTATTCGGATTTGGCGGTGCCACGGCCCATGCCGATATGCAGCTCGCCCTCGCTGAGGTTCGCCAGCATCGCCAGATCCTCGGCGAAGCGCACCGGCTCGTACCAGGGCAGCACCATGACCGAGGTGCCGAGGCCGAGCCCCGGGCAGGCGGCGGCGACATGCGAGAGGAACAGCAGCGGATTGGGTTGCGGGTAGTAGTCGCTGAAATGGTGCTCGACCATCCAGGCGGCGTCGTAGCCGGTCTCCTGCAGCAGCCGCGCATCCGCCAGGGCTTCCCGGTACAGCGCGCGGTCGTCCTTCTCCGGCTCCCCGACCGCGCCGATCTGATAGGCGAAGCGAGGCGTCCGCTTGCTGGACATGGTTTCCATCCCGTTCATCCCTTGACGAAACGGTAGGTGCCGCCTTGCGCCGGTGTCAATCGCACCCCGGATGGGCGGCTGGACGGGCACTCCCGCCGGGTGCAGCCTGCGCCCAAATGGGGGAAACGCGCATGCAGATCGGGTTCAACCTGCCGGTCAGCGGGCCGATGGCAGCCCCGGCGACCATGGCCGGCATCGCCAGGCTGGGCGAAAGCCTGGGCTTCGACTACCTGACCCTGACCGACCATGTGGTGCTGCCGGATGCCAGCGTGGCCGGCTATCCCTATTCGGAATCCGGCGAGTTCTACTCGCCCGACCCCGGCCACCGGCATGAGCAGCTCACCACCGCCGCCTATATCGCCGCCAAGACCGAGCGCATCCGGCTGGTGCTGGCGGTGCTGGTGGTGCCGCATCGCCCGGCGGTGCTGGCGGCCAAGATGCTGGCGACCATCGACGTGCTTTCGGGCGGGCGGTTGACGGTCGGCATCGGCGCCGGCTGGCTGCAATCCGAATTCGAGGCGGTGGTCACCACCCCCTTCGCCGAGCGCGGCGCCGTCACCGACGAATACCTCGACGCCTTCCGCACCCTCTGGACCGAGCCGCGCCCGCGGATCGATGGCAAATACGTCCAGTTCGGCGCCGGCATGGTCTTCGACCCCAAGCCGCTGCAGCGGCCGCACCCACCCTTCTGGGTCGGCGGCGAGAGCGGCCCCTCGATGCGCCGCGCCGCCCGGCTGGGCGATGCCTGGTACCCCATCGGCAGCAACAACGCCCACCTGCTGGATACCCTGCCGCGGCTGGAGGCCGGCATCGCCAGGCTGCGAAAGCTGGCCACCGCCGCCGGCCGCGACCCCGCCAGCATCGGCGTGGTCTACCGGGTGAAGCGCCACGGCCAGGACGCCCCGCCGGCCAGCGACGGCCACCGCCGCCTCTTCACCGGCGGCATCGACCGGGTGCTGGAGGATATCGCCGCGCTCCGCCGCATCGGCGTCACCGGGCTCGACTTCGACTTCGAGGGCCGCGACGCCGACAGGGCCGCCGCCGACATGCAGCGCTTCCGCACCGAGGTGCTGGACCGCATCCGCTGACTGCGAACCATAAGGAAACGCCATGACCGCTATCCGCATCATCGCCGAGGACCTGGGCTTCCCCGAAGGCCCGGTCGCCATGGCCGATGGCAGCATCATGCTCACCGAGATCAAGGGCGGCGCCGTCACCCGCGTCACACCCGATGGTACCGTGACCCGGCTCGGCCCGCTCTCCGGCGGGCCGAACGGCCTGGCGCGCGGGCCGGATGGCGCGCTGTATCTCTGCAACAACGGCGGCAGCCGCTACCTGCCCGGCCATTTCATGGGCCAGGGCCCTTCCGAGGACTACGTCACCGGCACGGTGGAACGGGTGGACCCGACGACGGGCGAGCGCCGGCTGCTCTACCACATGTGCAACGGCCACAAGCTCTCCGCGCCGAACGACCTGGTCTTCGACCGCCACGGCGGCTTCTATTTCACCGACCTCGGCAAGCGCTACGCCCATTCGCGCGACCATGGCGGGCTGTATTACGCCCTGCCGGACGGCTCCTCGGTGCGGGAGATCGCCTATCCCATCCTCAGCGCCAATGGCGTCGGCCTCTCCCCGGACGAGCGGATCGTCTATGTCGCCGATACCGAATCCGCCCGGCTCTGGGCCTTCGACATCGAAAGCCCCGGCGTGCTGCGCAAGCAGCCCTTCCCCTCCCCGCATGGCGGCCGCTGCATCGGCGATCTCTCGCAGTTCTGCCGCTTCGACAGCCTGGCGGTGCTCGCTTCCGGCAATATCGCGGTGGCGACCCTGGTTGCCGGCACCATCACGGTCTTCTCCCCGGCCGGGCAGGTGCTGGACGAGGTGGCGATGCCGGACAGCCACCCGACCAATCTCTGCTTCGGCGGCCCGGACATGCGGACCGCGACCATCACCCTTTCGGGCACCGGCAAGCTCGGCCAGATGCAGTGGCCGGAGGCGGGGCTGCGGCTGAACTTCCAGGACTAGGACCCGCTGAGGTCCTTCGGCCCAGGCCCTGCGTTCCCGTCGGCCGCGGACTGCTCTAGCCTGCCGGCCGAAGCACCCCGGAGCGCCCGCCATGACCGACAATCCGACCGCCTGCCTCCTCATCATCGGCAATGAGGTCCTCTCCGGCCGGACCCGCGACGCCAACCTGCAGTTCCTGGCGACCCGGCTGGGCGAGCTCGGCATCCCGGTCCGCGAGGTCCGGGTCATCCCTGATGTGCCCGAGACCATCATCGGCGTGGTGAACGAGGTCCGGGCGAAATTCACCCATGTCTTCACCACCGGCGGCATCGGCCCGACGCATGACGACATCACCAGCGAATGCGTGGCCCGGGCCTTCGGCGTGGCCTGGGAGGTCCATGAGGAAACCCGGGCCCTGATGGCCGCCGATTACGCCCGGCGCAGCCCGCCGGTCGAGTTCAACGAGGCACGGTTGCGCATGGCGACCCTGCCGCGCGGCGCCACGCCCATCCGCTGCTCCGAGACGACCGCCCCGGGCTTCACCATGGGCAATGTCCATGTCATGGCCGGCGTGCCGCGCATCATGCGCGCGATGTTCGAGGCCGTGGCGCCGAGTCTCGAGCGCGGCAAGCCGATCCTCTCGCATACCGTCCATGCCGACTATGTCTATGAAGGCCAGATCGCCGCCGGGCTGACCGCCATCCAGGCGCGCTTCCCGGCCCTCGATCTCGGCAGCTATCCCTATTACCGCGGCACCGGCGGCGGCGTCGCGCTGGTGGCCAAGGGGACCGAGGCGACGGAAGTCTCGGCCGCGGCCGAGGCGATGTTCGCCCTGCTGGCCGGCTTCGGCGCGGCCCGGCAGGGGGAGCCCGCGCCGGAGGGCTGATCCGCCTCGCCCGGCCGCCCGCTCAGGCCATGAAGCGGGCCAGCCGCACCGCGGTCTGGCCCGGCATGGTCCGCAGGCTCGGCATCACCATCAGGCAGTCGTCGTGTGGGGAGCGGACCTCGGTATCGCCATCCAGCGCGATCAGCGTATTGCGCTGCGGCACCACGTCGCCGCCGCGGAAGGGCCGCACGAAGACGAAGCCCTGGGTCCGCGCCGTGACGGTGCGGGTCACCTCGGCCAGCCGCGGACTCGGCGGCTTCGGCACCAGCGGCCAGAGCGCCGGGTCGGCCGGGCTCACCACGCCCGTGGCACGCAGCAGCGCCGCCCCGGTGG
Organism: Belnapia sp. AC561; assembly: GCF_979252845.1. NCBI lineage: Bacteria > Pseudomonadati > Pseudomonadota > Alphaproteobacteria > Acetobacterales > Roseomonadaceae > Belnapia > Belnapia sp. AC561. Next base: position 176,674 of record NZ_CEEDBP010000001.1, on the reverse strand, counting down.
CTTCCATGGTGGCGACCGTCGTCGCCTCCCAATGCGAGCCGGCCTCGACCAGCACCGCAGTCGCATGGCCCTCCGGCGTGACGAAGGGGTGGTAGTCGATCAGCCGCCGGCCGCTGGCATGGCCATCGTCGGCGACGACCAGGGGTGGGACGCCGATGCGCATCGCCAGGGCCGCCGCCCGGGCCGACTGCCCCGCCAGCATCAGGGGATCCGAGGGCCAGAGCATCGAATGCAGGTCGAGCAGGATATCGACGCTGTCGATCAGCGGCCGCAGCACCCGCGCCCGGCGCAGCTCGTTGGACCGGCGGCCGCCCGCCAGCGTGTCCTGGTCCCAGAGCCGGTTGAGATCCTCGTCGAGGAAGCGGCTGGCGGTCGGGTCCTCGGGGTCGAAGCGGGCATAGGCATCGATATTGGCGAAGACCAGGGACAGCCGCCCCCGCACCGGCCGCAGCCCGGCCCGAAGCCAGCGGTCCAGCACCACGGCGCCGCCGATTTCATTGCCATGCACCAGCGCGACCACCGCCACATGCGGCCCGGGCTCCGGCGCGACGAAGCTCCAGACCCCCGGCAGCACGTTCCCGCCCAGGAAGGGGCGGAGATCCGGCGCGCTGATCCGCACATCCAGGCGCAGGGGCGGATGGCCCGCCTTGCCTTGGGTGCCGCCGGCGATCAAGGCGAGCAGTGCCGGGTGCAGGGTGCTGTCCTCCGGCATCGTCAGGCTGTCAGCGTATCCGCAAGCCGGCGCAGGAACGTGACGCAGGATTCGAGCTCGCTCTCGGCCACCCATTCCTCCGGTTGATGCGCCTGGGCAATATGCCCCGGTCCGCACACGATGGTGGGGATGCCTGCGCTTTGGTAAAGACCCGCCTCGGTTCCGTAGCTGACCCGGCCGGCCTGGTTGCGCCCGGTCAGCCGCTGCACGAGCAGCGTCAGCGGCGCCTCCTCCGCCAGGTTCAGCGCCGGCAGGACGGATCGCGGGGTGATCTGCAGGGCAGCGCCCGGCAGGACGGCGCGCAGCGGCGGCATGGCCACCGTCGCCATGAATTCCTCCAGCTCGGCCAGCACCGTCGCAGCCTCGTCGCCCGGCACGGTGCGGACCTCGAAGGTGAAGGCGGCCCGGTCGGGGACGATGTTGAGGATGCTGCCGGCCTGGAAGGTGCCGACATGGACGGTGGTGAAGGGCGGCTCGAAGCCCGGGGCACGCCGCCCTTCCAGCGCGAAGGCCCGGGCCCGGCGGGACAATAGCGCAACGCCCTCGGCCGCCGCCTGCAAGGCATTGGCGGTCTCCGTCGTGCGGGAGGAATGGCCGGACAGGCCGGTCACCGTCACGTCCCAGCTCGCATAGCCCTTGTGGGCGATGATGGGCGCCATGCCGGTCGGCTCCCCCACCACGCAGAAGCCGGCCGGCGGCGCCGCATCCAGCTCCGTCACCAGGCGATGGGCGCCGGCGGCATTGGTCTCCTCGTCATGCGTCAACCAGAGATGGACCGGCCGCTGCAGCTCCATCGCGGCGAATTCCGGCATCATCGCGATGGCACAGGCGGCGAAGCCCTTCATGTCGGAGGTGCCGCGGCCGATCAGCCGGCCGTCCTGCCGCCGCAGCCTGAAGGGATCGGCGAGCCATTCCTGCCCATCCACCGGCACGCAGTCGACATGCGCCGAGAGCGCCGCGCCGCCGGCGACGCGCGGACCGACCATGGCATGCAGGTTCGCCTTGACCCCCGCCGCATCGAGGGTGATGCGGCTCGCCACGCCATGCGCCGCCAGCCACGACTGCACGTCCTGCATCAGATCGAGGTTGCTGTTCCTGCTGGTGGTGTCGAACGCCACCAGCCGGTCGAGCAGCCCCAAGGCCTCACCGATCTCCGCCATCCCAAGTCTCCCGTTGCACAGTCTATACGGGGTGGCGTGGGCGGCAATCCGGGGGGGGTCAAGGCATGGATCATCGGCAAGGCGGGGGACGAGACGCGGGACCGCGCATCGCCATCCTCGGCCTGCACCTGGAGGCGAATGCCTTCGCGCCGCCGACGGTGGCCGAGGACTTCGCCCGGCAATGCCTGGTGCGCGGCGCGGCGATCACCGGCCTGGCCCGTGCCGCGGCCAGCCACATGCCCGGCGAGATCGCCGGCTTCTATCGCCGGATGGATGCGACCAGCCCCTGGCGCCCGGTACCCCTGCTGATCGCCGCCGCGCCGCCCGGCGGCCCGATCGAACAACGGGTCCTGCTCGACGTCCTGGACGAGATGGCCCGCGGCCTGGCCGCCGCGCTGCCGCTCGACGGCGTCTATATCGCCAGCCACGGCGCCTCCTCCTCCACCGGGGACGAGGATAGCGACGGCACCATCGCCGCCATGGTCCGCCGCATCCTCGGCCCCGCCGTGCCGGTGGTCTGCAGCCATGACCTTCACTGCAATGTGAGCGAGCGGCTGGTCGCCGCCGTCGATGCCCTGGTCGTCTACCGGACCAACCCGCATGTGGACATGGCCGAAAGGGCTGCCGAATCCGCCGATCTGCTGCGGGAGATGCTGGCCGGCATGCGGACCGCCCGCGCCTTCCTCCGCCTGCCGCTGACGCCGCCCAGCGTCACCCTGCTCACCGCCGCGGGCCCCTATGCCGCGATGATCCAGGCGGCCGAGGCCCTGATGGCGACCGATCCGCGGATCGCCAATGCCTCCGTCGCCGGCGGCTTCGTCTTCAGCGACCTGCCGAAATGCGGCATGACCATCACCGTCACCGCCCGGAACGGCGACCAGGCGGCCGCCGATGCCGGCGCCCTGGACCTGGCCCGCCGCGCCTGGGCCGACCACGCGCGCTACCAGCGCCCGCTGACCTCCATCGCCGAGGCGGTCGCCCTGGCGCTTGCCGCCGGCCGCGGCGAGGCACCGCCCATCCTGCTAGCCGATGTCGCGGACAACCCCGGCGGCGGCGGCCGCGGCAGCACCACCTGGCTGCTCCAGGCCTTGCACGAGGCCGCGGCCGCCGGCGTCGTGCTCGGCGTGCAGGTCGATCCGGCGCTGGCGGCCGAGGCCCATGCCCTCGGCGAGAATGCCCGCTTCGAGGCGGTCTTCAACCGCACCGAAACCCCCTTCAGCCAGCGTTTCGCCGCCGAGGCCCGGGTGCTGGCGCTGCGCGACGGCCAGGGACTCGGCCGGCGCGGCACCATGGCCGGACGGCAGTTCGACCTCGGCCCCTCGGCCTTGCTGGAACTGGCCGGCTCGGGCCTGCACGTCGTCGTCGGCTCCCTGCGCCGGCAATTGCACGAGCCGCGGATGCTGGAGCTGCACGGCATCGACATCGCCGCAGCGCGCTGCGTCGTGGTGAAGAGCCGTGGCCACTTCCGCGCCGGCTTCGACGAATTCTTCCCCGATGCGCGGATCTTCGAGGTGGATGCGCCGGGCCTGACCAGCCCGGTCCTGGGCCGCTTCTCCTGGAAGCGGCTGCCGCGCCCCGTCTTCCCGATCGACCCCGATGCCGCCTGGGCAGAGCCCGCCCAGGCCCCGGCCCCGGCCCAGGCTCAGGCCTAGGCTTCGACCATCCCCGCCACCCAGGCGCAGTACCGCGCCGCGGATTTCGCCAGTGCCGCCTTGCCGCCCGTCACGATCTCCCGCTCATGGAAGGCGCCGTAGATCGCGTCGAACTCCAGCCGGTCGCAATGGGCCGCCATCCGCCGCACCTCGGCCGGCGGCAGCGGGATCAGGCAGGGATAGCTGCGCATGAAGCCCAGGTGCTTGCGGTCCGGCATCACCTGCAGGATGTCCCCGCTCAGCAGCGCGCCCTTCCCGCCCCCGCCATCCGCCCAATGGGCGATGGCCCCGCCGGCGAAATGCCCGCCCAGGCGATGCAGGGTCAGCCCGGGCAGCACCGGCTGGGCATCGCCCTCCCAGAAGCGCAGGCAGGGGTCCGGCCGCGCCGCATGCTGCCGGTCGGCGGCATGGACCCAGACCGGCACGTCGAAGGCGCGGCCCCATTCGACCATGGTCGAATAGTAATGCGGATGGCTCAGGGCGATGCCGGCGATCCCGCCCAGTCCCCGCACCACCGCCTCCGTCGCCGCGTCCAGCAGGGCGATGCAGTCCCACAGCAGGTTGCCCGCCGGGGTCCGCACCAGCAGCGCCCGCTGGTTGATCCCCAGCGCGGGATAGGCCTGCACCGCCAGCAGACCCGGCTCCAGCTGCCGCCAGCCATTGGTATGGGCACCGCGCAGCCGCTCCAGCGTGGTCCAGGCCTGGCCGCGGGCCGGGACATATTGCCGCTCATCCTCGCAGATCGGGCAGCAATCCGGCGGTGCCGCGCTTTCGGCGAATTGCATGGTGCAGGTCTGGCAGATGAAATGCGGCATGCCGCTCAGCCTCCGCCGGGCCGGCTGCGCGCCTCGGCCACCAGCCGTTCCAGGGTGGCAAGGTCCACGGCGCCGGGGACCAGCGTATCGCCGATCAGCAGCGCTGGGGTTCCCTCGATCCGCAGCGCCTGGGCCAGGCGCAGGTTGGACTGGATGCGCGTCTGGATGCCGGCATCCTCCATGTCCCGCCGCAGCCGCGCCCAGTCGAGCCCGACCCGCTCCGCCTCCCGCCGCAGCACCGGCTCGGCCGGATCGTCGCGCAGCTTCATCAGCACGTCGTAGTATTCGGCGTATTTCCCCTGCCGCTGGGCTGCCAGCAGCGCCCGGCTGGCGAGGATGCTGTTCGGCCCGAGGATCGGCAGGTCCTTCATCACCACCCGGACGTCGCGCTGGCGGCGCAGCATCTGGTCCATGACCGGCTGCAGCTGCTTGCAATAGCCGCAGCGGGCATCGAAGAATTCGACGATGGTGATGCTGCCCTGCGGGTTGCCCTTCACCGGGTCGGCCGGGTCGCGGTACAGCGCATCGCCATGCGCGGCGATGGCGACGCGCTGGGCGCCCTCGCGGTCCCGCGCATCCGCCGATTCCAGCGCCCCCAGCGCCTCCCGCAGCAGGCTCGGGTCCTGGCGCAGCGCGTCGCGCAGGAGGGTCAGCACCTCCTGCCGTTGCTCCGGCGACAGGCCCTGGGCCGGGGCCGGTGCCCCCCAGGCCAGCAACGCGGCCAAAACCCCTGCGGATAATGCCTTCACCTTGGGTATCTCCTCCGCATCGCGTCGTCCTGCCCGCGCTGCTCCTGGGCCAGGGTATCGCGTTGCGGCGCATTGCGCAGCTTCCGCGGCCCGGACGGCGCCGAGACCGTCACGCGGCGACCCGACACGGGCGCGGGTCATCGGATCTCGCGGCGCCTCCGGGATGCGGGGGATGGGTCCGCCGGCGATAGGGCCGGCCTCATGCGCCTGCCGGCCCGGCCCGGCCCGGACGAACATGCGGTTGCCGCTGGTGACGAAGGCGGCTATGGGCCGGGCCTGGATCAACGTGATGCGCGCCGGGCCGGCATCCATGCCGGCGGCCCGACCGCGCCGGCCGCGCCCCGGGGTCCGTGCCACCTGGGCCTGCGCCACACCCGGTGCGATAAGGGGCGGCGCCATGAAGGGGACCAGGGACAGCAGCATGACCAGCAGCGCCGAGATCAAGGCCAGCGGTTTCCGCATGGAGACGTATCGAGCGCGGCCTGCCGCGCCGCGGAAAGCCGGGCACATCGGTTTCGTCCTGCTGGCGGCAGCCCTTGCCCTGCCCGGCTGCGACACCGTCAACCGCGCGGTCTCCTCCGTCGTCGGCAGCGGCCCGCCGGTGGGTGCCCCGGGGAATGTCCGCGGCTTCCTGGGCGGCGTCGCCACCGAGGATCCGGCGGCGGCGCTCGCCGCCCGCAACGTGCTCTCGGCCGGCGGCACCGCGGTGGATGCGGCGGTCGCGGCCGGCTTCACCCTGGCGGTCACCCTGCCCTCCAAGGTCGGGCTCGGCGGCGGCGGCGCCTGCCTGGTCTTCGACCAGGCCAAGGGCGCGACGGAGGCGGTGCTCTTCCTCCCCGGCACCCGCACCGCGACGCCGGCCGGGGCGGATCGTCCGGCCGCCGTGCCGCTGCTGGCCCGTGGCCTCTTCGGCCTGCATACCCGCAACCCCGGCCGCCCCTTCGAGGAGCTGATCGCCCCGGCCGAGCAGCTCGCCCGCTTCGGGACCGAGGTCAGCCGCGGCTTCGCCGGCGACCTCGCCGCCGTCTCCGGGCCGCTCTTCGCGGATCCCGCGGCGCGTGCCCTCTTCGCCCGCGCCGATGGCAGCCCGAAGCGTGCCGGCGACCCGCTGCTGCAGCCCGAACTCGCCGGCACCCTGGGCCAGCTCCGCCTCGCCGGGGTCGGCGACATGCATCAGGGGACGCTCGCCAAGCGGCTCGAGGAAAGCGCCCGCAGCATCGGCGGCGGCCTGACCGCCGAGGAGCTGCGCGCCGGCCTGCCGAACCTGGTCCCGCCCTTCGAGCTGCCGTCGCGCAACGGCGACCGGATCGCCTTCCTGCCGCCCCCGGCGGATGGCGGGCTGGCCGCCGCCGCCGCCTTCACCGCGCTGCAATCGGGCGCGACGCCCGAGGAAGCCTCCCGCCGCGGCCTCGCCGCCGTCACCGCCTGGCGGCAGCAGGGCGGCGACCCCAAGGCCGTCGTCGCCGCCACCAACCTGCCGGCGGCGACGCCGGGCCCGGTCGGCGCCTCGGCCGGGCTGGTGGTCTTCGACCGCATCGGCAATGCGGTGACCTGCGCCTTCACCATGAACAACCTCTTCGGCACCGGGCGGATCACCCCGGGCCTCGGCTTCCTGCTGGCGCCGGCGGCGAATATCGGCCAGGTGCGGGCACCGCTGCTCTCGGCCGCCATCGCCTACAACCCGAATATCCGCGGCTTCCGCCTCGGCGTGGCCGCCTCCGGCCAGGACCAGGCGCCGATCGGCGTCGCCGGCCCGGCCGCCTTCCAGCTTTACCGCTCGCTGGCGCCGGTCTCGGCGGTGGAGACCGGCGCCATCGGCACCGCGCGGACCCAACTCGGCGCCTGCGCCAATTACCTGCCCGGCTATCCCGACCGCTGCGCCATCGTCAGCGACCCGCGCGGGGGCGGCGTGGCACTCGGCGCCATCGACCAGTAGCCATGGCGCTGAAGATCGGCCGCGGTGCCGCGGCGCCGCCCTTCCTGGTGATGGATGTCATCGCCGCGGCCAATGCCAGGGCCGCGGCGCTGCCGCCCGGCACCTTCCCGGACGGCCTCGGCATCCTCCGCATGGAGGTCGGCCAGCCCGGCACCGGGGCGCCCCGCGGCGCGGCGGAAGCCGTGGTCGCCGCGCTCGAGGCCGGTGCCCCCATGGGCTATACCGAGGCCTTCGGCCTGCGCTCCCTGCGCGAGCGCATCGCCGGGCACTATGCCGAGCGCTACGGCGCCACCGTCCCGGCCGAGCGCATCGCCGTCACCGTCGGCGCCTCGGGCGCCTTCCCGCTCGCCTTCCTCGCCGCCTTCGACGTGGGCGATGCGGTGGCCATGGCGGCACCCTACTACCCGCCCTACGTCAATATCCTGACCGCCCTCGGCATGGTGCCGCAGATCCTGCCCTGCGATGCCGCCACCCGCTGGCAGCCCACCATCGCCATGCTGGAGGCGCTGGACCCGCGGCCCGCCGGGCTGATCCTCGCCAGCCCCTGCAACCCCGCCGGCACCATGCTGCCGGCCGAGGAATTCATCGCCATCGCCCGCTGGTGCGAAGCCCAGGGCGTCCGGCTGATCTCCGACGAGATCTATCACGGCCTGACCTATGGCACGGTGCAGGAGCGGACCGCCGTCGCCCATTCGGCCAGCGCCATCGTGGTCAACAGCTTCTCCAAGTATTTCTCCATGACCGGCTGGCGCATCGGCTGGCTGGTGCTGCCCGAGGACCTGGTCCGCCCGGTCGAGTGCCTGGCGCAGAACATGGTCATCAATGCGCCCCACGTGGCCCAGGTGGCGGCCGAGGCCGCCTTCGCCTGCCGGCCGGAGCTCGAGGCGAATATCGCCCGCTACCGCCGCAACCGGGATGCGCTGCTGGCCGGGCTGCCGGCGGCGGGACTCGACCGGCTGTCGCCGGCGGACGGCGCCTTCTATCTCTGGGCCGATGTCGGCCACCTGACCAACGACAGCCCGGAATTCTGCCGCCGCCTGCTGGCCGAGGCCGGGATCGCCGCGACCCCGGGCGTCGATTTCGACGCTGCCCGCGGCAGCCGCTTCCTCCGCCTGTCCTATTGCGGGCCGGAGGCCGAGATGGCCGCCGCCCCGGCCCGGATCGCCCGCTTCCTCGGGCGGTAGCCGGCGTCTCAGTGGGACAGGAAGACCGGTAGCGTCATCTCCCGCAGCAGGGTCCGCGTGACCCCGCCGAGCACCATCTCCCGCAGCCGGGAATGGCCATAGGCACCGACCACCAGCAGGTCCGCCATGGTATCCGCCGCCTGGTTCAGCAGGATCGCGCCCGGCTCGATGCCCCGCGCCTCGGTCCGCTCCACCGCGACGGTGACGCCGTGCCGTGCCAGATGCAGGGCGATATCGGCGCCCGGCTCCTCGCCATGGGCCGCCTCGCCGGCGGCGGGGTTGATGGCGAAGACGGTCACGCTTTCGGCCTGGGCCAGGATGGGCAGCGCATCGTTCAAGGCCCGCGCCGCCTCCCGCCCGGCATTCCAGCCGACCAGCACCTTGTGGCCGATGCTGCCGAACTGCCCGGCATAGGGCACCACCAGCACCGGCCGGCCCGAGGCGAAGATCGCCTGTTCCAGCATCGCGGCCGCATCCGCCTGGCCGCCATCGGGGTCAGGCTGGCCGAGGATGGTCAGATCCGCGTAGCGGGCCTGCATCGCCACCTGGCCGGGGCCAAAACCCTCCACCAGCCGCCATTCGCCCGCCAGCCCCTGCCGCCGCAGGGTCTCGCGGAACACCGTCTCCACCGTGGCCGCCGCCGCCAGCGCATCCTCCCGCATCTGCGCCAGCAGGTCGCCCAGGACGGCAGCGCTGCCATCGCCGGCCATGAGCATCGGCGTCATCACATCGACGACCAGCAGCCCGGTGAGATGCGCATCGTGCCGTCGGGCGAGATCGGCCGCGAGCTTCAGCCGGGTCGCCGATTGCTCGCTGGGGTCCAGGGTGACCAGGATATCCTTGAAACGCATGATGGCCTCCGGCCCCGGGTGCGGGGCGAGGCCGGCCGGATCGCCGGCCTCTGGCGGCATCTTCCGCCTCGCCGGGCACCGAAGCCTTGATCGGCATCAAGCGACCGGATGCCTTTCGCAAAGGATGGGTGGCAGGCGGGTCCGGCCGACCTTCGGCCGGCGTCCAGGTGCGATCCTGCATGCCTGAGGGCGAAGCATCTTCTGCAAGGATGGGACAGTGATTGCCGCATGGGATGGCTGCTGACAGCGGGGGCCGGTTACGGCGACATCGGCACAGTCGGGCCGGAACTCAAAGCAGCCGGGAAAGCCGGATCAACCCGAAGGTACTGCCTAACCGCTATATGGAAGAAGAATGGCGCGCCCGAAGAGAGTGGGTATTTCGCGGTAATCCGCCACTTTCAGACTTCCAACCCGGGCTCCGTTGGCGCCGCGCTTCAATGGCTTGCGGGGCGATTTCCAACCCGTGGAGGCCGGGTTAAACGACACACCGTGACTGGCCCTCAGTGCCATGTTCTCTCTACGTTCCAGCATGGACCTCAACCGAATCGCCATCGAGGCCGAGGCCGATCGCCTCTTCGCCGTGTTCATCCGGATCCGGCTGCTGGCGCAGACCCGGGGCGTCCTGTTTGAAGAAGCGGGTGCGCAGGCCGTGAGCGAGGGGATGGTGGCCGAGGAAGATTGGCTTCTGATCCGCCAAGTCTAGCCTGCCATGTCCCGGCACTTGGACGGCTCGCCGCAGCCGGTGGACCCCGTATGGTACCGCCGGCTGGACTACCTGCACCTGGGCTGCGCCTGCGGCCATCGGGCAGCGCTGCAGATCGGTCCGCTGGCAAGGCGCCATGGCATGGCCCGAGACACAAAGCTGTACCAGATGATCGATCGCATGCGGTGCAGCTGCTGCGGCTCACGGCCAAGCACAGTGGGCGTCAGCCACCGATCCTAGGCGGCTTGGTTTCCATTTGCCTCAGACCGCAGCCGCGCGCCCATACAGAGCGAAACAATTAGGTAAGGCCAGCGCCGCAGCGCATCTTGTCGCAGGGGAAGCCCCTGGAGTGCTGGCCATGCTAATTCTAAGCATAATGCTAGCTTGGCTTGGTTTCACCGCTGCAATCTGTTTGTTGGTGATGGCTGGGTTTCGCTTCTACCAAGGCATCACCGGGGATTATGCATATACAGAAGCGTTCGGCGATCCTGTCGGCGCCGCAATCCTCTACGTGATGATGGCCGCAGTTGCTTGGCTGCTGGGCATGCTGGCAGGGCATTTTGTGGAGGAGGGTGCGCAGTAGCGAGAGGGCCGACCACCCTGCCCGGTGGTGGCCGCTGCGCATGCACTGCAAGCCCAACCCTGGTAGTGCCGCGAGCCTACCAACGGCCCGTTATCAGCTAGCGCGGAAAACTCGGCTTAAGTTATGGGAAACCCGATTACAGTCCAGCGAGCGGATGACCTTGCTGAAGGTCTAATCAAAAACTAAAATGATTGTAAATCTCTTTTCGACATACAGCTTTAGATTGATGACGGATGTTCTCTAAACTATCCGTGGCGAGACCCTACCCCCTTTGGGGCGGTCGGACACGGGGACGGTTGTGTCGGCTCAACCTCAGCGCATTCATCGCCAGCAAACACCTGGCGCAAGGATCCCGCCTCGCACGAAGGTGGTCAGCAGTTCGACGCGATGGGCCAATCCTTGGTCCGTTCGACGAGACGAGCAAGGTTGGTACATTCAGGAGGTGCGCCGCGGCACGATGGTCCGAACCGGCAGCGAAGGCGATGCCCGTGAGCTTTCGCTGATGTACTTCGAGGAATGGGTCACTCCGCAGGCCTCGCTGGTCCGGCAGCAGCTGGGCGGTTGGAACCTGGCCTGCTGGTGCAGGCTGTCGATGCCATGCCATGTCGACGTGCTGCTCGAGATCGCCAATGGCGAACTGCGCTGCGAGGCAGGCTAGGGCTACCGCTTCATCAAGTCGTGGCCAACGGACCCGGCTGGCCTTGAAGAATCGGCCGTCTGCCCCGCTCCCCGCGTCCCATATTACCGCGCCATCAATATGCGATGGCGGATCAAACAGCGACTGGCTCGAAGTTCAGGGGAGAGGCCGAGGCAAGGGCGGTTGCCATCAGCCCGACCGGGATTAGCAGCGCCTCGATGCGGCTGACCGCAACTACGACCAGAAAGCCGATGAGCTCGAGGTCATCCATTACCACATCCTCGCATTACCGCCGGAGTACCCGTCGCCAAGGCTGGACCCTGCCACGCCTTCAGAGGCAGCCAAAGTGGCAATTAAGTATAGGTAGTCCGAATTCACAACGACTTCGTTTCGATAACGTGCTTGGCTCTCACCTGGGAGGGAATGGACCATCGCCGTGGCCTAAAGGGTCCGTCCCCAGCAGATCGCTGTTGAGGCCGACGCTCGCATCGCGTCGGTTGCTGCAATGGCGTTGGGAGGACCGGCCATGCACACCGCTTATCCAAATTCTGAGTGTCCACACCTTCGAGGCAAGCGGATCCTGGTCGTCGAGGACGAGGCTATGGTCGCCATGCTGGTGGAACAGGTGCTGGTCCAGGCTGGAGCTAAGGTCATTGGTCCTGCATGCAGCTTGGATGAAGCGCTGCGGCTGACGGAGATGGCCGCGGCAGAGGGCGGCCTGAGCGCTGCGGTCCTCGACATCAACTTGGCAGGGCAGGCCGTGTGGCCGGTTGCTGACCGCCTGACCGCCCTCGGGGTCCCCTTCGTTTTCGGCACGGGGTACGAAGAAGAGCATAGCACGTCGTTCCATGCGGCGGCGCCGAGATTGCATAAGCCTTTCGACCTCGACGCCTTGCTTGCCGCTGTCGGGCGACTGGTGCCGAAAGGGAACCCGCCGGAAGCGACTATCCCGTCCAAAAGACAGCTTGATCCGGACCCCTGACTGTCATTCGCTCGCCGCGATGGGTCAGAGAGGCTCGGGCCTATCCTTGGCATCTAGCGACCAAGATCGCAGACAGGTGCCGGAGCAAAGGCGGGTTCATCTGAAAATGCGGACTGCTTCAAACCCTACTTTCTGTTGCGCCCGTCGAGCCAGCGATGGACCATAACTAACACCACAGCGATCAGGCTGAGCACGATCCCCACCGCTGCGATCATGAGAAAGTAGTAGACTGCCCGTGGCATCTGCCCAGCATGCGCGCTTCCCATGACGCCTGCATGCCTTGAATTCTGAGACATTCCACAACGGGGCTTGCTTCGAAGCCAGATGCCCCAGCTGCGGCTCTGAAGTCAGCGCCTCTCGCCCTACCGCCGCATGTACCCGGGCAGCTGCTGCTTCTCGATCCACAGATCCATCAGTGGCGTGATGGTCCCAGGCGCACCGAACGAGTTGCCGCTCAGCGGGTAGTTGGCCGTGAACAGGCCGCAGACATGGTTGCCCGGCAGGCATTCGATGCGGGCGCCGCGGTAGGTGTTGATGGAGCGGCCTCAAGGCGCAGGCTTGACGACCTTCCTGATGATGACCGGCCGGGTCGGAGAAGAGGCTACTGCCGGCGCCTGCCGACGCACCTACAATGCGATCTTATGCACCTCCGCACCCATTGACATAACCTCTCAGGTTCCCTAAATGACCTTCGTTCTTATAATCTCGAAGGAACCCGTCATGAGCATCAACCCGTTTGGTAAGGAGGCACGGAAGCTGAGGATCGACCATGATTTGCTGCTGAAGGACGTGGCTGACCGACTGAACGTAAGCTCCACTTTCCTGTCAGCAGTCGAGGCCGGTCGAAAAGCTATTTCGCCAGTGTTAGTCGACCGTATCGCCCAAGCAATGCACCTCAACGAAGAGGAGCACGAGAGACTTCGGAAGGCAGCCGCGTATTCTGTGACTGAACAGAAAATCAACCTAACGCCTTCGATGTCCCCAGCTGCACGTGAAACGGCATCAATGCTTGCGCGCAATTTTGAACACCTGACAGACCAAGACTTCAAGGAGATCCGTGAGATGTTTTCGAGGAAACTGATGTGAGTATCTCGTATCGCGAAGCGCCACCGCTTTCGCTCGCCCGCATCGAGACCATTGCATGGACTTTCAGGACATACATCGGGGCTGATGCGCCATGGCTTGATGTGCAGCGTCTCGCCGAACATGGGTTACATCTGTTGTTCGGTGAAGACGCGCATTTTGAGATAGCAAGTGCACTAGAAATGGGAAGCAATCACGCCTTAGCCGATCCTGACCGCAAGCACATCCTAGTCAGGGAAGACGTATACAACGGCCTTTGCCAAAACAGAGGCCGCGATCGGATGACGATCATGCATGAAATAGGTCATCTTTTCTTGCATTCTGGGGCACGGCTGGCTCGTAGGATGTCTTCAGAGCCCCCGCCGGCGTTCCGCGACCCTGAGTGGCAAGCAAAGGCTTGGGCTGGGGCGGCAATGATGCCGCGAGCGCTGATCCCCGATCCGTCAGGCACATCCGCGGAGTACATAGCGCGGGAGTTCGGGGTTTCTGTCGACGCAGCACGGATACGCTTGGGGCAGCTGAAAAGAATACCAAGCCCGAAGTAAAGCGAGCGATCAGGGCTGCAATCCCTAATCGCTCGTATGAAACCTGATGGGTACTGAGGGGCCGCCCAAAGGTGGCGGCGCCGACTTCGCTCACTGCACAGGTGTCGATATAGACACCCGAGCGTTTGTCGGCAATGCCTGTTTTTGGGCCCCTCGTTCACAGGCGCATTAGCGTCAACCGAAGGACTCAACCGATGAGCACGCCCGCTATACGCACACCGCTCCCTCCTCCCCCGCCGGGGTATCGCTACATTTGGCGCCCGTGGCGCCGGTGCCCTAGCTCCGGCAGGCAGCTGTGGGCTCGGAACTACGGCCTTCGCGCGTGGCCAATCTTGGTTCCCGTGTAGAAAAAAAGGCAGGAACAACCGATCCGCCTAATGGGCGACTAGGTGGCTAAGAGCTGTCCGGCAGTGAAAGCTGCCGGGCAGCTTTCACTCAGTTCCGGGGCATCGGGCGGCCACTCCAATTTCGTTTGGCCACTATCCGTCTAGTGGTGCATGGCGAGCAGACGGAACGCTGCGCGCCTTCGGCAGGTACGGGGCGAATTAACCCGGCGGCGGGTGGAAGCCCCGCATCCATCACCTCCGCATCTCATCTTTCGCCGCGCTGCTTCGCTACCCACACAGCCGGGCGCCAGTCTCTTTCGCAGCCAGGATTGCCCGAGCCATCTCCGCGGTCAGCACATCCTCGGCCGCCACATACATCGGCCGGGCGGCGAGGCCGAATTGCAGAAGGGGCACCCCGCAGGACGCCCCTCCATTCACCCGCCCCTCGCCGCCCGCAGACTAGCTTCGTTCAGATCCTCCGTCGTGCCTCCCGTCACCACCGTCCCGCTCGGTTGGTTGATGATCGCCGGGGCCTGGGCACGAGCCAGAGCCGGCGCCTGCCGCGCAAGCTGGTCCAGCCGTTGGTTGGCCGCCTGGCTGGCGGTACTGTTGCCATAGAAGAACTGGATGATGCCGCCGAGGATGCCGGAGACGCCGGCGAGGACCGTGGCATAGAATTCGGACGAGCCGTACGGCAGGCCATAGATGGCCATGCGCAGGATCATGAAGCCCCAGACGGATAGGATGATGCCGCCGCCTGTCACCTGGGCGATGGCGATCAGCCGCGACTGCAGGGTCATCGCCCGGGCGTTCACCATCTCCTCATTCTCGGCCCGGCGCTGCTCGACCGCAATTTCCGCCAAGCGGATCTGCAGCTCGGCGCGCTTTTCCGGCGGCAGGTTGGCGATCGCTGCCGGGTCGGTGCTGCCGGTGACGGCCTGCACCACGGAGACTGCCTGGGCAGCGACGGCCGAGGCCTTCGAGCCACCTAGCCATTCGGCTAGGGTGGGGGCGAGCTGGAGGATGGCGGGCAGGAGCGCGAGCATTACACGGCCTCCGACGCAGCAGCCGCTGCAGCCCACCGGCCGGGCCAGAACTCGGGGTGCGGCCGGCCTGGCCGCCAGTTGCGGAGATAGACCTGCCACCCCCCGGTCTGCTCGGCCGGCAGCGGCGTTGGATCAGCCCAAAGCAGCATCCGCGCAAAGGCACACGCCAGCACATCATTCTGCTCCAGCGCCACATGCACGCTCATCGGGTCGGCCGGCACCAGCAGCGAATCGCAGACCGCCTGCGCCGCCTTGGCCGTGGCGCGATGCTGCAGCACCCCCGCCACCCCACCGCCGCGTTCGAACTGCCAAAGTCCACGGGCAGCCCCCTTCCCACCCCCGGCGATCACCTGGGCGCGGGCACGGAAGCCGCTCTCCTGCCCGGCAATAGCCAGCAGCATAACCCCTGCGCGTCGGTCGCTGCGAATGCCGAGCGTCGCCAACCAATCGAGCGTGGGCGCGACAATGAGCCGCAGCGCCAGGGAGGCGTCCATGGAAATCTCCAGCTTGTGAGAAATGCCGCTTTGCCCGGGCGGCGCGGGGTGGGCATGCTCGACGTGCTGCGGGGGCCATCCCCGGCAATCGCCAGGCCCGCAGCACAAGCCGCCGGTGACCCCCTGCAGGGTCCCGGCGGTTTTCGTTTCAGCCCTTGGGCATATCGAAGGGCGGCAGCGGTGGCGCGTCTTCCAGCGGACCGGGCCATGCCGGCGGCTCGACGCTGTAGAGCCTCGCCATGCTCTCCGCCGTCTGCCGCGCCGCCCGGGCCGCGCTCAGCGCCTGCATGAGCTGGATACGCCAGGTGTACGCGAGGTCGTACCAGCGCCGCGCCACGTCCCAACCGCGGTAGCGATCGGCATTCGTGGTGATGAGCAGCGCCTGGCAGCGCTCGAGGTCAATGCGCTGGTCAGCGATGATCTTGTCGCGCTGCCCGGCCAGCATCTGCAGCTGCTTGTCCTCGGCCGCCTCGCGCGCATCCTCGCGCTTGTCGTATCGGCCGGTCCTGTAAAGGTAGATTTGCCACCCCGCCATTGAGACCGGGGTCAGGATGGAGATGAGCGCCGTTAGCCAAGGCGGGATGTCCGGCATCACCCACGGCGCCCGGCCAAGCGAGCCATGCTCACGAGATTACTGACGGCGAAAACGGCGTAGAGGCCCCAGGACGGTGCGCCAGGATCCACCTGCACGATGCTGATGGTGAGCATCGTCCACCATGCGGCAAGGGTGAAGGCACCGCACCAGCGCGCCGGATAGTGGCCGGAGAGCAGAGCAGCCATCTGGGACAGTCCAAGTGCCACGCCGGAGAACTCCCAAAAATGCGTCCCGGCGAGAGCCCCCAACACGGTGAAGCTGGGACGGCTGGTGACGTCACCAGCGCCGATGATCGTAATCACGGACCAAAGGGCGGCGGCGGCGCCCGACCAGGCTTCGGACCAGAAGGGCGTCCGCTGGAAATAGTCGAGAGCGGTGTAGGCAGCGCGCCTAGCGGTACGGATGGGCATGGCGATGGCGCCTCACATGTGCGTCCACCGGCCGGGCGACCTTGATCGTCGCGGCCAGCGCCAGCAGGGCATAGGTCCCTGCCCCGGTGCCGATCGGGTTGGCCTGGAAGACGCAGAGCGCCACCAAGCCGTGCCAGGCGCTCAGGATGACGGTGGAGGCGACCCAGAACGGCCAGGAGCGTGTCCACCACGCCGAGCCGCCGAGCACCGCCACAAGCCCGCTGGCAATGGCCCAGGCGTGCTCCGACGCCACCGCGGCCATGCCTGCGAAGGCACCGCCGCCGGTGGCGAAGGTGTCCCCGTGCCAGGACAGCACGAGGCAGAACCAAGCCGGCACGGCGGATACGATCAGGTGCAGCACGGCCCAGCCGTCGCGGGTGAGCTCGCGGAGGGAGTGCCGGACGAAGATCATCAGCCGAGCTTGCGGTACGACGCCGCATGCACGGTGAAGATCTGATCGCCGGTCTGCGCCTGCGCTGCCCAGGCCGGCTGGGTGCCAACCCCGAGGCAGCCATCGCAGGCGCCGCCGTCCGCCTTTTCCCGCGGCACATGCTCGGTGAATCGGGCCTTCTCGACGCCATCGACCTTGATGACGATCAGGTCGCGGGACCAGGTCGTCTCATAGACGTGGCGCTCATCGGCCCGGATGCCGGCCAGCCACTTCATTTCCGACTGGTCGTGCCCGGTGTGGCCGTCCCAGTGCAGCGTGGCGATGGCATTGCCGTCGAAGTCGTTTTCGACGATGTCGATTTCCCAGCGCCACACGTCATCCGCCGGCCAGATGCAGGCGAACTTGCCGGGGGCGTTGGACTTCGAGCCGGAGAGCTCCAGCGTGTAGACGCCATAGCCCTGGCCGTCCTCCTTCGGCTTCTGCATGACCCCGGACGGGGAGAAGCCCTCGCCGGCCCAGGATGCGACATCGACCTGGCCGTCGTGCTCCCAGACGCGCCCGTAGTGATGCCGCAGCTTGTCCAGGCCGGCCCAGACCTGCACGCCAGCGGCCGGCACTGTGGCGACCGGCGGCTTGATCTCGACCGGCGCTGGGCCCTCGGCCGGCTTCGGGCTGGCATCGGGCGTCGGCGCCGGGATCTCCGGCCCTTCACGGGTGCCGTCCGAGTAGATCCGGATCTCCACCCAGCGGCCGGTCGCCTTGAAGTAGGCCTGCGTCGCCAGGCCAGTGAGGGTCCAATCGACCGCTTCTCCGACCGGCGCGGACGGCTTGACCACCGGCGCCGGCGGTCCAGCCGCGGGAGGGGTGGCCAGCGCGGTGGACAGGGTGTCGATGGCAAGACGTGCGGCCGCAAGCGCCGCCGAGACTGCGGGATCCATGGGGTGCCTTTCGTGGGGTGGAAGGTAGCTGGCGCCGTGGGGGCGCTAGACGGTGATGCCGCGCTCGGCCATGCGGGCGGCGATATACGTCCGCAGGGTCTGCAGCTGGGTCAGGGTCAGCGCCTGGCCGTAGAGGGCGCACAGCGCGATCTGCGACATGCCGCCGGCGGTACCGCCGAGCACCGAGCCAGTGCGAAAGCCGGGCGCCGCCAGGGCCCGAGCATTCGTGGCGTCGGCCGTGGCCGCTGAGGTCCCATCGGTTAGGTTGTAGAGGATGACGCCGACCCCGGCCTGGGCGACTGCGGCATAGAGGCGCCAAGCGGCGAAGCCGGCGGCGATGTTCAGCGTCGCGGTGCGAACGGTCTTCACGCCCCCGACGGTCCAGTAGGCCGAAGCCCGCAGCACCGTCGCGCCACCGCCATAAATCGAGAGCCCGTCATTGCCATAGCCGCCCGGGGCGATGCGGCTGGCGCCGGCAGCCTGGGTGTCGTCGCTGCGCGCCACGAACAGCATGGTGCAGTCGCCGGTCTCAGCAATCGCATCGGTCAGGTAGTTTGCCGCGCCCAGCAGGTTGGCATAGGTGGGCTGGACGTCCGGGGCGCCGACGGCGACCGCTGCCGGCAGCCCGGCCGCGGCGAGGTTGCGGCGGCTGCGCGCCAGGTTGGAGCCCAGGCGATGCCAGACCAGCAGGTTGGACCGGATCGGCGGAGCTTCGCGGATTGGGTCGAGCGTCGCCGTCACGCCGACGGGCGAGAATGAAAGCGCCATGCGTTGGGTCTCCTAAGCCGCCACGGCGGCGCGCTGGAAGCAGCAGAGCCAGTTGTCGGCCGGGTATGGCTTATCGACGAGCGCCGCGACGTTCTCGGTCGCCGCCATGCCCGCGGCGACGGTGTAGCGGTAGGGCAGCACCGTCGCGTCGCTGTCGCGGACGCAGGTATTGCCCAGCACCGTCTGCCGCCTGCCCGCATAGAGCGTCGGCGCGACCAGCACCCGGTCGAAGCGGATGCGGATCACGGCATCGGCGACGACGTCGACCGCCGTGATGGTCGGGGTGCCGAGGCTGTCCGCGACCTCGAAGCCCTTGGTCGCATAGTCCGTGGCGGCATTCAGGACATAGGGCAGGCCGAAGCGGACCGGCGGCGCCGGCACATGCAGAACGAGCAGGATCTCGTTGCCGCGGTAGAGGATGGCGATCGGCGAGAGCGGCTTCCACCTCAGCCGCTGCACCAGCACGCGGAACATGACCTTGCCGAACTGGCAGCCGAGCCAGCGAAAGCCGTTGGCGTCGAGGTGGATGCCCTTCTCGGTGTAGGGGTAGAGCGGCCCCACCATAAAGGCGTCGGGCTCCTCCTCGCTGAACTCGAGCTGCGCCTGGCCGATGCGGATATCCTTCGGCGCCGGGTCCGGGGGATAGGTGACCCCGTAGCCCGAGGTCTGCGCTATGAAGAAGGCCGCGGTCCGCGCCTGGCCGAACTTGGCCACGGCGACGTCGGCATGCAGATCCGCCCGCAGCTGCCGCACCGCCGCTTTCCAGGCCGCCGCATCGGTGCCGGCCGAATAGTCGTCCTCGCCCTGGATATAGCCGGTGGCGACATGCCGGACCGCGCCGCCGGTCAGCGCCTGCGCCTTGGTCCCGGCGTCGACCAAGCGGCCGTAGAGGCCCGGCGTGGCGCCTTTCGACAGCTGCGCGATCGTCGTGCCGGAGACGCCGCAGACCGCGGTGATGAGCTGGCGGGTCGCATCAGTCGCCTGGTTCAGCTGGTCGAGCCAGAGCCGCTTGAGGGTATTGGCTGCCGAGACCGCCGGCGACTGTCCCAGGTTCGCGGCGCTGGCCGGGTCGAGCGCGGCGATCTGCGCCGGGTTCAGCACGCCGCCGGTGCCGTCCATGACGGTGCCGACCATCGGCTTGAGAGCCAGGGTGCCAACCTGGGCATAGGTGGTTGCCGTCTCGGTGCCGGGCATGACAGCATCGCCGATCATCAGGTTGCCCAGCGTCTGCACGGTATCGAGGGCGGGGAAGCCCTGCTTGGCCATCAGGTTGGACTGCCCCATCCAGGCGGCCAGGCCATAGGCAAGGTCGAAGGGCTGGGCCCCGGTGACCGGCTGCCCCATGACGGCGGCCCGCTGGCCGAGCGCCCAGGCGTTCCACTGCCGAATCTCGTCCGTGCTGAAGGCCGGCCGGACGACGGTCGGGGTGCCATCCGTGGCGACGGTCAGGACGTCGGCGCCGTCACTGGTGGCGATGGCCCGGGTGCCGTCCGCCCGATGCAGCAGCACCAGGCCGCCGCCGGCGAGGTAGCCGGGGCCCGCGTCCAGGAGGACGCCGCCGGCGCCGTCGTCGATTGCGAAGCCTGCCCCGCCGTCGTCCCGGGCGAGTGCCCCCTCGAGGACCGTCCCGCCGCGGACCGGATCAAGCTCGATCCCGCGCGAGCCGTCCGCTGTTTCCAGCCGGGCCGATCCGGCGTTGGTCCCCTCCCGCAGCGTGCTGGACCCGATGCGCTGGGTCTTGCCATCGCCGGAAAGGGTCCGCAGCACGCCGCCGTGGCCATCGGTGAATTCCTCCGCATCCGGATTGTCGGAGGCGGCAGCAACGACGCTGGTCAGGTTCTGCGCGTTGGCCGCGCTCGTCGCCGCCGCGGCTTCGCTGGTCTGCGCCAGGATCCGCGCGGCGTCCGCCGCCGCCTGGCTCGCGGCAGCGGCCGCCGCCTTGGCGTCGGCGGTAGCCCGGGCTTGCTCGGTCGCTGTCCGGTCGGTCGCCACCGCGCCCCGGTCGGCGGCGACGGCTTCGACCATGGGGCCGACCGCCTCCTCCCCAGCGCTGCCTGCCGCGGCCATGAGGCTTTCGCCAGTGATATGCCGGGCCTGCTCGTCTTGGACGCCGACCAGCTTCAGGCCCGGGAGGCTTGCGGCTTCAGGCGTCCGATCGGCTCGGACCATGGTCAGCAAGCCGCCCTCCGGCAGGACCAGAGGCAGGCCGGTCTCGTCGACAAGAATCGGGCCGGTCGGGAGGGCTGGAGACAGCGCCGAGCCGGTGACGGTGACCGGCAAGTCCGGCGTCGCGGCGCCGTCGCAGGCCGCCCGGAAGCGCCACTGGCCGCCCTGGTCTAGGAGGAGGGTGTAGAGCCAGACCCCGGTCCCGCTGGCGTCCATGGTACCGGCCGGGACGGCCAGCTCGACCCCGTCCGGCCGGGAGATCAGCAGCGCGGCGCCGCTGACCGCCACGGGCGCGCCGCCGGCATTGGCAAACGCGAGGCGCAGGGTCAGCGCGGCGTTGACGACGACCGGCGGCGGCAGGGGATCGGTCAGGCCCTCGATCGAGAGCGCGGCGCGGACGAATGCCATGGGCGGGGATCCTTGGGCTAAGGCGAGGGCCAGGGGATGCCACTGGCGGCGGCGGCGACCTCGGCTGGCGTGCCGGCAGCCTCGACCCGCAGCTTGGCGCCGCGGCGGAGGGCCTTGATCAGCGACCCGGTCGACTGCCAGGCGTCGGCCTGGGCGACGACCTGCTGCGCGGCCTCGAGCAGGGTGACGGTGATGCCGACCTCGGCGAAGGCGGTCATCTCGGCGACGACGAAGGGATAATCGGCGGAATCCAGCGTGGCGCCGGCGGCGACCGCGGCGACGGCAGCCCGGCCTTCGGCTTCGGTCGCCTGGTATTCCAGCGCCTGCCCGGCGCCGCCGGTGACGAAGGCCAGGCGCGCCGCCTCGGCCTCGGTGTCGATCCGGACCAGGGCCGCCGCCTTGATCGCCGCCAGGGGCGGGCCGAGGTCAAACCGCATGGATGGTGCCCCGCCAGGCGAGATAGGCCGGCGCGGCCTCGATCGTGATCTCGATCGCGCCGGCGACCGTGCTGGTCAGGACGATCTCGCCGTCCGCGACATCGATCGCGCTGCTATTGGTCGAGCTGCGGACCAGGACCCGGCAGGGCTCCGGCAGGCCGGTGATGACGGCCTCGGCGATGCCGTCCGCGGCGATGGTGGTCGCGCTGATCGTCGGCGCCGGCATGGCCTCCCGCGGCACGACGACGCCGTCGAGGATCCGGAAGGCGGCGGGCGCGGCGGCGACGGCGGCATAGGCCGCCTCATCCTCGAGCCAGGCGACCGCGAAGCCGGGCATGGCCTCCTGCGCCTCGACATCGGCCTCGGGGCAGAGGCCGGCGCCGATGATCAGGCCGTCGCGGAGAATGGCGAAGTACCGCATCACTTCTTGGCCCGCATGACAGAAAGCCGCGAGATGCCCTCGACCGTGGCGGAGTTGAAGCGATCGGTCGCCGCCCCATAGGTCGCATTGTACTTCGACCCGACGACGAACCAGAGCGCATAGATATAGGTGCCGGGTGCCAGCTCCTCGACATAGCTGAAGCCATTCTTGACCCAGCCGACGAAAGACCACTCCGCACCGTTGTGGCGCATGAGCGCGATGCCGTAGCTGTTGACGAAGAGGTCGGTCGGTATCGCCATTATTCTGCGCCTCCCCCGCCGCCGCCACCATCGCCGCCACCGCCCGCGCCACCGCCGCCGCCGTCGATCAGCAGGGTGGCGACCCGCGTCTCGTTCGGATTGCAGACGATCAGCACGCGGCCGTCGGACGTGCCGCCGGGGATGCTGACGCCGACGGATACCAGGCCGACGACGGCATAGCCGTAACTGCTCGGCCCGGACTGGGTGACGTTGTTGTAGGTCGACACGGTCGCCAGGCTGGTGACTGCCGAGCCAGTGATCTTCTCGGTACCGACGACCAGGTTCCGGACCTGGATGCTGTCGGAGATGATCTCCTCCGCCGCCAGGTGATATGCCCGCAATTCGTGCGCCGCGATCTCGGCCGCGCGCAGGCCGCCGAAGGAGCCGATGCCGGCGCGCAGGCTGTTGAAAGTGCCTGCGTCGGCGAAGAGAGCATCCGTGTTGACCTGCTCGGCGGTGACGGTGCGCGTGCGAAGCTGCCCGCCAGAGATCTCGGTCACGCCACCGGCCGCCCAGGCGCCGACCTCGGTCGCGTGGGGCGGCGCTGCGCCGATCGCCGTCTTGGTGAAGAACAGGATCGGGTTGCTGCCGCCAGTGCCGACCAGCTGGATGCGGAGGATCGCCGTCGCCGTCCCGGCCGGCGCAGTGCCGAGCAGGGTATGCTGAGCGAAGTCGGCATCCCGGCCCCCGCCGCCCGGCGCCGTCGTCCCGTTGGAGGTCAACCGGGAAATCTCGAGGCCGGCGCTGTTGCAGAAGATGATGCTGATCACCGCGGCGCAGCGGTTCGTCCCGATGGCCGCACGCGCCTGGACGACGTCGCCCGGAGAGAAGGGAACGCCGGCGATGCCGGCGACCGGCCGCCAGTCTGCATAGGCGCCGGAGCCGACCGGGACGACCACGGTCGGCAGCCAGAGGAAGCCGGAGCCGAGACCGGAGAGGCTATAGGCGCCGAACCCGCCGCTGTAGGATGAGCCGAAGGCGAGGGCCGGGGTGCTGCCGTAGGCGGCCCCGATCCAGCCATCGGTCGTCCGGGTGAGCGTGCTGTTCCAAATGACGTTGCTGTCGCCGACGGCCAGATGCGACGTGTTGACCTGGCCCGCCGCGATCTTGGCCGCGAGGATGCTGTTATCGAGCAGCTTGGCCGCGTCGAGGTCGTTGATTTGCTCGTCGGTCAGCGTGCCGCCCGGGCCGAGGCCGGACACGGTCCGCCGCCAGACGCCGCCCTCGCGAGTGTAGAGCTTGCCGTCCTCCATATTGGTGGCAACCGTGCCGTCCGGCATGTCGACCGAAAGGTCCTCGATCAGCTCGATCGGCTTGATGTTGCTGGCGAACTTGGCGGTCGTCAGGATGGCGTTGCCGATATCGTCGGTCAGCAGGAAGGACGAGGTCCCCTCGACCGGCCCGGCGAAGCCTGAGACGTTCCCGCTCCGATCCCGCGCCCGGACCCAGTAATGCCGCGTCGTGTCGGGCGGCAGGCCGGTGCGGAGGAAGACGCTGGCCCGGGTTTCGCCGATCAGCACCCGCGATCCGGGCGTCGGGTTCGCGCCCTCGTAGACCTCGATCGCGGCCAGGTCGCGCTCCGGCGGCATGGCCCAGGAGACCGCCACCCCGCGCAGGACGCCGGAGGTCGCCAGGCTGCCGGGGACGGATGGCGGGGTGACGTCGGCGCCGGCGGTCGGGGTGGCCAGGGCGGACCAGAGGCCCCGCGACAGACCGGTGACCCCGCGGACCCGGACGTTGTAGGCCTGGCCGGAGATGACCGGCTCCAGCACCGCGAAAAGCACCGGCATGGCGACGTCGCGCGACAGCCATTCGCCGCCGGGGACCTGCCACTGGACCTCATGCGCGAGAACGAAGGGATTGGCGGCGGCCGCCCAGGCAACGTCGAGGGCCGGCGCGACGGTGCCGTCCGCCTGCAGGGCGGTGGAGACGGTGACGCTGACCCATTCGGGCGCCGGAATCGAGAGCGGGTCGACGAGCGTCGTATTCGGGTTGTCGGGGACGCCGATCGCCGCGTCATAGAGCCAGGCGTAAGCCGCGATCTGCTCCTCGGTGAGGGTCAGGGTGACCGTCGCGTCGGAGGGGTTGAAGGTGAAGGCCGAGATCCGGAAGGGCTTCGCCGCCCAGCCGAAGTCCGGGAGGGTGACGGCGATGGTCTGCCAGATCGAGAACTGGATCGCGGCGTAGCGGACCGGCACCTTCAGGGTCAGCGGGTTCCGCATGCGATAGAGGGTCTGCCGCGCCAGGCGCTGCGCCCGGGTCGCATCGTCGACGAAGACCAGCTCGACCTCGCGCCAGATCTCCTCGCCGTCGGCGGCGACCCCGGCGGGATCCTGGAACTGCGGGTATTCGGAGGCCTGGAAGAAGCGGGCCGGGTCGATGAAGGTCCCGCGGACGCCGTTGAACAGCTCGGCGCGCGACGGCATGGTCTGCAGCTCGACCGGGCCGGCGAAGTCGCTCGGGCCGAGGGAGGCCGAGGGGCTGATATAGGCCCCGCCGTGCAGCCGGTACTGGCCGGAGACGTAGACCAGGGCGCCCGCGCCGGCGGCGAGCATCTTCTCCATGATGTCGATTGGCACCTCGTCGAGGGTGAAGGTGCCGTTGACGGTGTAGCGGGTCTGAGTGACCGAGCCGTCGGCGTTCAGCGGGACCTGCTCGTCGCTGAGATTGGCCGCCGCGATGAAGCTGTCGGCGTCCAGCTCGTCGCCGGCGCAGGCCAGGCCATGGGCGCCGGTGAGATAATCGAGAATGCAAAGCGCCCAGTTAATCGAATAGCCGGAAGTCCCGGAGCGCGGATCGAAGATATTGTTTTTCCCGCGGACGGTGGCCGCGATATTCGGAATGCCGCTGAATATGTCGCGGTCATAGATCAGCCGGACATGCAAATACGCAATGCCGCGCAGGATATGGGTCGCGTCCCATCCGTCCGGGCTTTCCGCGATCAGGCTTGGATCCGCGGCGACCTGATCGCCGAGATAAATGCCAAAGCCGGCCTTGCCCGCATATTTGCCGAAGACGACCTGCCCGGCGTCGATATCGGTCAGCGGGACCTCGGTATCGTCGATCCAGAGCGTCTCGACCGCGTCGATCGGATGCCCGGCCAGGGCGACGACCAGGTGCAGGACGCTTTGATCCTCGCCAGAAGAGAAAGCGTAGAGGATTGGCCCGGAGACTTTCTGCCGGCCATAGATGATTCGGCGCGGCGAAATCGGCGAGCGGACGAGCTGCTTCTGATCGGTCGCCGAGTTGTCGAGCGTGGCTGCCTTCGCCTTGGGCGCGGTCGAGGAGAACAGCATACCGAGGCCCATGGCGACGACCGAGCCGATGACGGTGCCCGCTATCAACGCGCCGGTTGCTCCCAAGAGAGCGATAACGGCTGGCGCAGCGGCCACGGCGTAGGTCGCCACAGCGGCCACGACAGCGATTAAGAGTGGCGGCATTGCGCCTCCGAATTGTCCGGCCCGGCCGGAATGCTGTTGGGGGCGGCCCGCTTTGCATGGGGGCCAGACGCGCTAGATTGCCCAGGTCCGCTTCGCATACCGCCGCGGCAGGAAGCGCAGCCCGTCGAGGCCGGTGATCCCGATGCGGTCGTCGAGGACGACGCCGACCAGCATCTGGTTACCGGTGTCGACCAGGGCCCAGTCGCCCCGCATGGCGAAGGCCGGCGGGCATTCGGGGGCGCCGAACTCCTCCATCGTCTGCGCGACCGCCGCCTCGAAGCCGCCCCGCTCGGCGAGGATGGCCTCGAGCGCCGCCTCGTCGTCATAGGAGCCGCGGATCCAGGCGGCCGGGTCCTCGCCTGTCAGGGCGACCGTGACGTCGGCCGCGAAGCCGGCACAGTCCTGGCCGCCCCAGTAGAAAGGCGCCTCCCGGCGGTCCTCGACGATCGCGGCCAGCCGCTCCGGCCAGTCGGGAAAGCGGCGCCGGGCCGGTGCGGTCCTCACCGGTTATGGTCCCACCAGGCGCGGCCGGGCCAGACCAGCGCCTTCTCGACGGTCGAGGCGACGAAGCGCAGGCCGGCGTCGTCGGGGTAGACCCGGCGCTGATCCTCGTCGGTGTAGCGCCGGACCTTCGGCCGCTCCCAGTCCGCCAGGCGGTTCTGCAGCCGGACGGTCACCGTCGCGGTATCGCCGACGCGAACGTCCATCTGATCCATTCGGCCGCGAAAGAACAGGATCGGCGCGGCGATCGGCTGATAGGTGGCCGGGTCGAGTGGGACCTCCCAGACCGTGCCGCGGCGGCCCTGGTAGGCCTGGATCAGGGCGATTGCCACGCTATCCCGCGGTATGCCGGAGAGCTGAACCGATAGGTCGAAGCTCCGCAGCTCGGCGCTTTCCTCGATAGCCGAGATCCCGCCGAGGGCGCCGACCCCGAGGAAGGGCGAGCCATTCAGGACGATATCCGCCGGCGACCCGTTCATCCGAACGAAGCCGGAGGGGAAGTCCAGCTCGATCGCCACCGTCCGGACCGGGGTCTCGCTGGCGACCGCCGCCGCGGCGGCCGGGGATAATCCTCGGGTCATCAGAAGATGGCCTCCTCGATCTGCAGCGACACGGCGGCGAAGACCCCGCGCTCGTAGTCGAGCCCCTGGTCGTCGCTGGACAGCCGCCAGATCGCCTTCGGGGCGGTGATCTCGATCGGCGTGCCATTGGTCGGCGAGCGGCGGATCGGCGGGGCGATTGGCAGCGGGCCGAGGCCGGCGTTATCGGTGAAGACGTCCTCGGTCAGCATGTGCATGACGGCGCGGCCGGTCGGATCGGTCCAGCCGACCAGGTCGCCGGTCCGGAAGGCGTAGGCCCCGCCGCCGGCCGCCCATCCGGTGGTGATCAGGACACGGCCGCTCTGCCCGGCGCCGCTGACCGCCGGCGCGCCGCCGCGGGTGCCACGCCGGGGCATGGTGGCCGACGGCCCCCAGCGGAACCGCCCGGCCCGGCCGCCGAGGGAGGCGATAAAGGCCTGCATGATGCGCCACTGGGCCTCCGGCAGGTTCGCCCAGCGCAGCTCGGCCATCCAGCGGGAGCCGGGCTGCTCGAGGGTCTGCTCGGTGCCGTCGAAGGGCGAGCGGCCGCCCGACTGGGTATTGGCGGCGAGTGCCAGCCGGGCGGAATTCGGGTTCCGCAGGGTGGCGGGCCAGTTGAGGATCGCCATCAGCGCCGCCCGAAGGTGCGCGCATCGGCGCCGCCGCGGTTGACCCGCGCGGTCAGGTCGGCGCGGGAGGCGGCGAGGATGGCGGGGACGCGCCGGGCGAGGACCGCATCGATCCGCTGCTCGACCCCGGCGTCGGCGCCGCGGGCGTCGATGGAGATCTGAGGCCCGCCGCCGCCCCCGTTCATGGTGACCGGGATGGTCCGGCCGTCCGGCAGGGGGACATAGGCCTCGGCGTTGACCCGACGCTCGCCGAAGATGGCGACCTGCGGGCTGCGCGCGATACCGCCGCCGGCGTATTTCTTCAGGGGAAGGTCGCCGAGCGCCGTCATGATCCCGCCGTTCGCATAGAGGCCGCCGTAGGCCGGTGTGGCGGCCGGAGCCGGGGCAGCGCCGCCGCCGAAGTAAGAGCCGATCGCGCCGGTGATCTGCCCGCCCAGCGCCCCAGCCGCCTGCTCGAGCTGCTTGCCGACGGTCGCTTTGAAGATGATCTGGGCGATCTGCTTCTCGAGCGAGGTCAGCACGTCGCCGACCTTCTTCCCCTCGAAGGCGACCCCGCTGAAAGCCTCTTCGAAGGCGCTGCCGATATTGGCGACCGCCCCGGAGAAGTCCTTCAGCTTCCGCATCTGCTCGTCGCCGAAGGCCAGGTCGCCGGCGTTCTTGATCCGCTGCAGGGCCTCCGGGGAGGCCGGATCGAGGCCCTGCCCGGTGATGCGCTGCCGCTCGTTGAACTCGCCGAGGAAGCGGGCCCGCTCGTCCGGCAGCATGCCCATGGCGGTGCGGTTCGCACCCTGCTGCCCGAAGGCCTGGCCCTGCTGAAAGAGCGCGTTGCGGTTCTGGATCGCCTCGTTCAGCCCGACGATCTGCTCCCGCTGGCCGCGGATGGTCGCCAGCTGCTCCTCGAGCGCCGCCTTGGTCCGCGGATCGGTCTCGGTCTTGATCCGCGCCTGAATGGCGAAGGTGACCTTGTCGACCTCGAAGGCCTGGCGCGCCAGCATCGCCTCCCGCGGCGTCTCGGCCGTGGCCAGGGCCTGCGCCAGCTTCAGCTGCTCATTCGAGCGCAGGATCTCCGCCTGACCGCCGCGCAACGCCGACTGGAAGCGGTTCTCCTCCGCCTGCGCCGAGCGGCCCGCCGCCGCCGCGCGCTTGGCCTCGGCCTCGGCCGCCTGGGCGACGGCGTAGGCCTGGCTGTCGGTCGCGGCGGCGACCCGGGCGCGAATGACCCGCTCCGCCTCGAGCCCGACCAGGCCCTTCTCCCGGGCCTCATTCTCGCCGCGGATCCGCGCCTGCTCGATCGCCGCCTGCTGCGGGTTCATGCCGCGGACCCGCCGGGCCTCGGCCGCCTCGCGCTCGGCACCCTCGATCAAGTCGCGGCCGGCGCCGAAGCTGCCCGGGGAGCCGTTGAGCCGGTCGAGGGTCGCCCGCTCCCGCGTCTGCCGCCGGGTGGCCTCGTCCGCCTCGAAGCGCGCGGCCTGCAGCTGCTGCTCGAGCGCGGCGATCGTCGCCGCGCCCTCGGCCGGGGTCTGGCCGGTGACGCCGCGCCGCCTCGCCAGCGCCGACGGCGAGGGGCCGGTCGAGGCGCCGCCGCGGGCGCGGGCGAGATCCGCCTCCAGCTCGGCGATCCGGCCCCCGGCCTCCTCGGCGTCGTTGCTGGCCTTGCCCAGCTCGGTCGTCGCCGCGGTGCGGGCGTTGCTCAGCTGCTCCTGCCGCAGCCGGGTCGTCTTCTCGATCGTGGTCTCGAGCAGGCTGTTGATGGAATTCTGCCCGGCGATCCATGCCTGGTTCGCTTTGGTGATCGCCTCGACGCTGGTCGCCACGTCGAGCAGCTTCAGCACCAGGATGCCGACGGTCAGCACGGCGCCGGCGATCGCGCCACCGGTGCCGAACACGCCGAGGAACTGCGAGGCCTGCTGCGACAAAGCGGTCATCGCCGAGGTCCCGCCCTGAACCTGGACCGCGAAGTCCTGCAGCTGGTAGCCGGCGGACTGGACGCCCTGCTGCAGGCGGCCGAACTGGGCCGTGCCTTCCTTGGCGCCCTCGCTGACCTGGGTCAGCCCACCGCCGCGGGCCCCGGCCTTCGCCGTCGCCGCCTCGAGCCGGCGCAGCGCCTCCTCGCCCGCCGTACCCATGGCGCGGAGGTCGGCCTGCAGCTTCTCGGCATTGCCGACCGAAAGCTGCAGGGTGATCGCGCGAGTGCTGCCGCTCATTCTGCAGTTTCCTTGCGGTCAGCCAGGCCGGAGCGAATGCCCTCAGCCGCGGCCATGACGAGATCGGCCGCGATAGCCGCCGGGACGCCAGCGGCTTTGGCGAGGGCGAGCGCCCCGCCCATGTCGACCGTGGCGACCGTCATCCCGCCGCCGGTCAAGCTGGCCTCGGCCGCCCGAAGGCAAGCTGCGCCATCGGCGGTCTGCGGCAGGTTCAGCTCGCCTGGACAGGCGGCGCATCCTGGTCGTTCGCCGGCGCCGGCGCCGGGCCACTCGGCTCGGTCTGGGCAGCCGCCACAGGATCGGGCGCCGCCGCTGTATCGCCACTGGCAGAGGTCCCGGAGCCGTTTCCCTCCGTGTCCAGCTGATCCAGCTGCTCGCGGAGGAGGCGATAGAACTCGCGGCCGAGGTCCGGATGCGCAGCGAAGGCGGCCAGGGCTGGCGCGGAAACCGGCAGCGGCTCGCCTGCCTCATCGCCCAGGCCTTCCCACTGGAGGATGGCATACCGGGCATAGGCTTCGCAGAGGAACTGCCACTGCAGGCCCGCCAGCCAGGCCGCATTCGCGCCGTTCGGCCCGTCCGCCGGGAGTGGAGTGCCGGCGGCGGCCGCATCCTCCGCCTCGATCTTCGCCGGGCGAACCCGGTTGAGAGCGTCGGAGAAGGCGGCCTCCGAGATCGCGGTGGTGAGCGGCCGCACCTGCACCTTGACGCCGTGCGGCAGGGTCAGCCAGCGCGGCTGCCGGTCGAGGGACAACTTGAGCATCAGTACGCCGCCACTTGGTTCTTTAGGGTGACCTGCAGCAGGCAGGCCGCCGTCGGGTCGTAGCCGGCGATGAACGGCAGGGTCATCGACACGCCCCGGGGGCCATCGACCGCGCGGCCGCGGCGCTGGAGGAAGGCCCGGGGATAGAGGAAGGTGATCGAGGTGTTCGCCGCGATGGTGAGGCTGTACTCGATCGCCACCGGGGTCTTCGCTATGGCCATGTCGACCTGGCTATGGTCCTTGAAGCGCAGCTGCACCTCGCCCGAGCCCTTCGACTGGCCGAAGTCGACCCCCTCGACCTGATCATCGCTGCGGATCGTGTCGTCGACCGCCGCCATGTCGTTCGTGAACCGCATGGTCCCGCCGGTGACCGCCGCCAGGGTGGACCCGGCCAGCCTCACCAGACCCTGCGGCCGCTGGAACCGGGTGAAGGCGGCGGTCGTCGGCGTACCGGCCCCGCTGCTGCCCGCGGTGATCTCCTGCATGCCCAGCAGCCCGATGGTGGCGTCGGCGCCGCCGGTGTCCGAAACCCCGATGTCCAACGTGTTGGCTCGGACGCCGAGGTAACGCTCGAAGCGGGTGATGTCCGGGAAGGCCTTCTCGAAGCCCATGCTGGGCAGCGCGGCAGAGCCCGACTTGAAGACGTGGGTGTAGTTCGTGGTCCCCGTCGTGGTCGGCGAGCCCAGCAGCAGCCGGAGCCACTTGCCGAAATGCACGGTATCGAGCGGCACCCGGGCCGGGCCGCCGACGGTCACCTTGCCATAGAAGGGATCGGCTGCGTCCCGGTTCGGATTGGCCGACAGGATCTCGTCCTGCGACAGCTCCTGATCGGCGCCGAGGCCGAAGGTGAAGCAGGGCATCTGGTCCCAGTTGCCCGTGGGAGCGGTGTTCTCGGTGGTCTCGATCTTGGAGTAGAGCTTGAAGCTCGCTCCCTGCGCGCCGACTGGCATGGCGATGCTCCTTCAGGTTAGGTCGCGGACCAGCGCCGTCGACGTGATGTCGCACTGCGCCCAGGACCTGGCGCGGGTGAAGCTTTCGCCCTCGGCGAGGGTCAGGCCGTCCATCAGGATCAGCCCATAGAGGGCCGGATCCGGCGACCAGCCGAGCAGCGCGTCGCGGACCTGGGTGAAACAGGTGATCAGCTGCTCGCTGGCGTCCTGCCCGCGCGCGTCGACGGCGGAAGAGACCGCGAGGACGATGGACAGCTGCGAATTGACCTCCTGGTCCAGGCCGGAGAGCAACTCCTCGCCGGTCGGGGTGATCCCCTGCAGCAGGACGAAGGCATGCGGGACCGGGAGATCGTCGGCGGTGACCGCCCGCTTGTAGTCGATCGACCCGGCGACCCGGTTCTCGAAGATCGGGCACTCCGCCCGCAGGCGCGGGATGATCAGTCTCGGCCGCATGGTTATCTCCCGAAGGCGACGAAGAGGTCGACCGCCCGCTCGACCCGGGCCTGCATCTCGACGTCGAGCCGGGCCTGTAGCGGTGAGAAGACCGGCCGCGGGGCGATGGCGCCGACCCGCCGGTTCACGCTCTTGCCCCGCTGGCTGCGCTGGGTCCGCTGCTTGGTGCCGAACTCGAGGAAGTGCCGATAGAAGGCCGTCCCGCGGTCGGCGAAGATGGTCGCGCCGTAGGCCTTCGTCTTGACCCGGATCGAGCGCAGCTCGGTCCCGGTGAAGCTGGCTGGCGCCTCGCCCGGCGCGGAGGCCCGGTAGGCCCGCGTCTTGACGCTGCGGCGCACGACGGTCCGGACATTCGCCGTCCGCCCGAAGATGATGGTCTTACGGCTGCTGCGGCGGAAGGCGGCCCGGCTGGACTGTCCCCCGTAGGCCTTGCCCGATTTGGGCCGGCGCAGCTCGTTCTTCAGCTCGGCCTCGAACCGCTTCGCCAGGTCGCGGACCGCGCCGCGGAGCGTCTCGTCCAGCCGGCGCGCGGCGATCTGCAGGTCAAGGAAGGTCTCGCGGCCGCTGATCTTGAGGTCGATCACGTCGTCAACTCTTCGGCCATGATTTCGAGCCAGGTGCGCCGCCCGTCGATATCGCGGGCGTCGGTCACGCTGAACCGCCGGCTGCCCTGGCTGATGAAGTCGAAGGCGGCGGCGTCGCGGTACCGCATGACGATGCGATGCGTCGGGCCCTCGCCGACCTGGATCGTCGCGGCGTAGACCGAGCCCTTGGTCGCCTCGATCTGCGCCCAGGTATGCGCGATGGCGGTATAGGTCTCGGTCAGGCTGACCTCGGCGTCCGGCGCCTGGGTCCGCTTCTCGAGGGCGACGTGATGCCGCAGCCGGCCGGCCGGCATCAGAGCACCCGCGGCAGGCGGTAGGGGGTCAGCAGCCGCTCGACCGCCGGATTGGCCTGCAGGTTGCGGTTCTGCGTTCCCTCGCGGTTCTCGAAGAAGTCGCCGATCAGCAGGAACATGGCCGCTTTGAGTGGGGCCGGGACGGCGCTGGGGCTGGCATAGCCGGCCCGGTACTGGATCCGGACCGCACCGCGGAGGCTGGCGACCACGCCCGGCCAGACGCTGCCGGGGTAGACCTGCGCCGGGGTGGCGAAGTCGCCGCTGGGGGCGTCCAGCTGCCACGCCGAGGTCGGCAGGATGGTGGCCGCGCCGGCGGCGTCATAGGTCGAGATCGAGAGCAGGGAGATGCAGGGCGGCATGGGCAGCTCGATCGGCGCGCAGCGCCCGGGGAAGCCGGAGAGGCGCAGCTCCCAGTCCTGCGGCAGCAGGGCCCGGCCGGTGATGGCCTCGACGTGCTGCCGGGCGGCGACGATCCAGCCCTGGATCAGCGCGTCCTCGGCCGTCGTCTCGACCTTCAGGTGCGCCTTCGCCTCGAGCAGCACGATCGGCTCGACCGAGGGCGGCGCGACCTGGCGGAGGACCGTGGTGCCGCGCTGCAGCGCGACCTCGCCGCCGAACCAGCCGAGCGCGGGGTATCCAAGATCAATGGGCATGGCCTACCCCGCGCCGCTGGTCAGTACGTCGGATCGTTGAAGTCGATCTGGCTGCTCTCGGCCGGCAGGCCCTTGCGGGGCGTGCTGTCGATCGCCGGATGCCCCATCGGCAGGGCGTCGACGACCGCCTGCTCGACGGTCGCGCCCGACGTCGCGGTCGTCGTGGTCGCTTCGGCGGTGCTGCCCTCGGTCTCGGGCTTCGAGGAGGGATTCGCGGCCGCGGCCTGCTTCGCCTCCGCCAGATCCTTCTCGCGCTCCGCGGCCAGCTCGGCCTCGGTCTTCTGCGCCTGCGCCTTCGTCGTCATGCTCTCGCCCTCTGTTTGCTGGCTGTTTGACTGACTGCGCCCCGAAACGGGGAAAGGGCGGCCCGAAGGCCGCCCCGTCTGCTACGCCGCGACCTTTAGGAGCCGCATCGGCTCGGGGTTCTTCACCCCGCCGCCGACCCGCTTCGTCGTGTAGAAGCCGACATAGGGCTTGTTGGTCAGGGCATCGCGCAGGACCCGGATGCCGACCCGGTCGACGACAACATAGGTCGCGGCCAAGTCGCCATAAGCCGCGACGATGTTGCCGGCCGCGACGTTCTGCATGTCCGGCAGGTCGACGACCGGCTGCCCGCCGATGGTCGCCGGCTCGCCCGCCTGGAAGCTCGGCTGCCAGAGATACTGGCCGTTGCTGTCCTTCAGCTTGCGCGCCGCGGCGGTCGAGGAGCGGTTGATGAAGAGGCGCGCATTGGCCTGGAAGGCGGCCGGCAGGTCGTAGAACAGGCTGATGAAGCCATCGGTCGTCAGTGCCGCCGCGGCGCCGCTGTTGACCACGGGGATCGCACCCCAGGGGTGCCGGGCCGCATTGGTGCCGCCGGTCGCATAGGTCAGCAACCCATACGGCTTATTCGTGCCGTCGCCGGTGGCGAAGGCGATGCCCTCCTGCCGAAGGAACTCGGTCTCGACCTCGTCGGCGAGCCAGGTCTCGACGTTGAACTCGATATCGTCGAGCGCGTCCTGCGTCGAGAACGGGAAGGCATAGATCTGCCCCGGGGTGAAGGTCAGCGGCGCCAGCGTCGGCGTCGAGGTGGCCGGCCGGGACGCGGTTTCGCCGACCCAGCCGCTGCCGACCGCGCGGTCGGAGAACAGATGGGTATAGCCGGCCTTGGTGATCGACTTGACCGTCGCGTACTGGCGGAAGGGCGAGACGATCTTCAGCTTCTTCTCGACCTCGCGGTCCCACTCGATCGGCGCGGCGTAACCGCCATCGCCGGCCGAGCCGACCGAGATCGCGGCGCGGATGCCGGTCTTCTGCGCCGCCCGGACCTCGCGCTCCTGCTCGCCGGTGCGGAACCAGTCATCGAAGGTCTGGGCATAGGCCCGGTCTTCGGCCGACTGGGGCTCGCGGGTGCCGCCGGCGCCGGCGTTGATGCCGGCGAGCTGCAGGTTCGCGGTATCGAGGGCGGCTTGCAGGCGACCGACGTCCGCGCTGATGCGCTCGACCTTCTCGTCGAGGACGACGTCAGCCTTGGCCTTCAGCGCCTTGTCGTTCTCCTGCTTGAAGGCCTCGAAGGAGGTCTGCAGGTTCGCCAGGATCTTCGCCGGATCGACGCCGGCATCGGCGCGCGGCGCGGCATAGACGGCGCGGGGCCGGCGCGCCGCGTGCGACGAAAGCGCCGTGGATGCCGCCAGGCTGGCGGCGCGGGGGATATGCATCGGGGGTCCTATGACTTGAAGGAAGCGAGGAGATCGACGGCAGCGCCGATCCACGGGGGAGTGCCAGCGTCCGGCTTGGCATCGCGGGCAGCGTCCGGCTTGCCCTTGATCTGAGAGAGGATCGCCCGGGCTTCGGTCCGCGGGTGTTCCTTGCAGAGTGCTAGCTCCGCGACATTCAACGCCGACCGGACCTTG
This sequence comes from Belnapia sp. AC561, assembly GCF_979252845.1. NCBI lineage: Bacteria > Pseudomonadati > Pseudomonadota > Alphaproteobacteria > Acetobacterales > Roseomonadaceae > Belnapia > Belnapia sp. AC561. The sequence goes on along the minus strand of NZ_CEEDBP010000001.1, from coordinate 141,464 downwards.
CCCTGCTCGCGGGCGGCCGGATCCTCGGCGATGGCATCGGAGGCGAGGAGGGCATCGGCGAAGCCAAGCTCGACCGCCTGGCTGCCGCCGAAATAGGTCCCGTCGCCGCGCGCGGCTTCCATCCAGCCAACCACCGCCTTGACGTCCTGCCCGGTGCGGGTGGCGTAGACGTCAGCCATCGCTGCGTCGAAGGGCTCCAGCCAGGCGGCGGTCTCGAGCATGTCGTGCCGATTGCCGACCGCCATGACCCAGCAATTGTGGATCATCAGGAAGGAGGCGGCGCCGATCTGGATCTCGTCGCCAGCCATGGCGATGATCGAGGCGGCGGAAGCGGCCAGGCCGAGGATCTTGACCGTCACCTTGCCCGGGTGCTCGCGCAGGATGTTGTAGATCGAGATCCCTTCGAACATGTCCCCGCCGGGGCTGTTCAGATGGACCTCGACGTCCCGGGCGCCGATCGATCGCAGCGCCGCGGCGACCCGCTTCGCGGTGACCCCGCCGCCGGTCCAGAAGTCCTCGCCGATGACGTCGTACATGGTGATGACGTTGTCGCCGACCTCGCCGGCTGCCTTGATCCCGGCATTCCACTTCTCGAAAGCGGCCGGCCGGGAGGGCGTGGCGACGTCGCCGGGGCGGCGGGCGTCGATCTTGCCCGGCTTGCCCTTCGCATAGACCGTCGGCCGATTACGCTGCTGCATTGCCGGGGGCTCCTGCTTTCGCCGGGGTGGCCGGCTGGGTCATCGGATTGGTCAGCTTGTCGGCGTCCGGGTCGGTGCTCCGGCCCTGGCCGGTGACGTCGCGGACCTCGTTCTGCGTCATCCAGCCCCGCGCGCCGCCGGCGCCGAGCGCCTTGGCGAAGAATTCGGCCTGGTCTTTCAGGGTGCCGCGCAGCAGCTCCTGCTCGTCGAAGTCGGCGCGGTAGCCCTGCCTGCGCTCCTCGCGGGTGAGGCAGACCCGGCCGATGCCCTCCTCCCAAATGCGGAACCAGGGGGCGAGGCCGAACCGGACGAAGAGGATCGCCAGCTGCTCGATCCCGGTCCCCCAGCTGGTGTCGTCCATCATCAGCAGCGGCCGGGGGACGCCGAAGGCCCGGGCGACCTCCTCGATCTGCATCGTCCGCTGCTCGACGTGCTGGCTATCCCGCGACGTGCTCGGCAGGGCCTTCATATCGAGGCCTTCCTCGGCGACCAGCCACTCCGCGGCATTGTCGGCGCCGGACTTGGCCCGGAGGCTTTCCCTCAGCCGCTGAACCGCCCCGTCGCTGAGGGTCTTCGGGTGCGACAGCACGCCGCCGGCGAGGACGCCGTTGGCGAAGAGGCGGGCGGCGGCGCGCTCGGCCTGCAGAGCGATGCCGATCGCCTCCTGCGCCACGCCCAGCCGCGAGATCCCGTCGACCCCGTCCTTCGTCAGCCCGCGGAGATGCAGGATCTCGGCCTGGTTGTAGTCGACCGGCCCGCCGCGCTCGCGGTTGTAGGTATAGGTGATCGTCCAATCGAGGTTCTGCCGCCAGGTCACGCGGCTGGGGTCCAGCGGGATCAGCGCCAGGATCCGGCCGGCGGAGCGGATGACAAGCGCATAGGCGTTGCCGTCGATCAGCAGCCGCGACTGCATGTAGGCCTTGAAGTCGAAGGGCGATTGCCAGCTGTTCGGGCTGTCGGTCAGGACGTCCCACAGCGGATGGCTGGTCGCATCCTCGACCTTCCCCTTGGCGCCTCGCCGCAGGTAGAGCGGCAGCATGCCGATCGAGGAGGTCAGGACGTCGATGCAGCGCCAGACCGCCATGTTCCGGAGCGCGGTATCGCGGCCGACCGTAGCCCCGGAGGCGGTCTTTCCGCCCTTCAGGTAGTCCGCCAGCGCGGGGTCGAGCAACGACATGCCCCACATGCCTTGGGCGTCCGCCATGGGCGGCGAGGCCGAGGCCTGCAGGTCGTCGGATCCGCGGAATAGCTCGCGGACAGCCGCTAGAAACGCCATAGGCCCCTCGCTTCAGGACAGCAGCAACAGGCCGCGGCTTTCGTAGACCGAGGGGCCCTGGCTTTCCGGGTTCATCGCCATCAGGGCCGCCGCATTGAACAGCGCGATCAACGGGTCGATCTTCGCCGATCCGGCGGTCGCCTTGGTGATGGCGATCGCGTTGCCCTTCTGCTCCGCCTTGGCATTGCCGAGGACCCAGTCCATCAGCGGTTGCCCGCCATGGACCATGGTCCGGTCCGCCAGCCGCCGCTCGACCGTCTTGATCGCCCCATTCAGCCGCCAGCCCTGCGGGATGGCGATCACGGTCCCGGGCTCGATCTCTTTCTGCGCTAGGGCGTCGACGATCGCCGAAATTCCCGCCTGGTCGACCCCGACCCCGTTCTTCTCCGGCAGCAGGCCCGCCGCCTTGATCCGGTCGACGATGTCGGCGACCTCGGCCGCGTCGTCGACACCATCCTCGACCAGCACCAGGTCGCCCTGGTCGGCGAAGTCCCGCAGCCGGGAGGCGATCTCCTTGCGCCGCTCGAGGACCGAGGGATGCGCCCAGGCCCGGCCCCATACCAGCCACTGCCGGGTCAGCCGGTCCCGGCCGATAACCGCCAGGCCGAGGAGATCGTCCAGCCCACCGCCATCGATCCCGACGACCACCGCATCTGACCGCTCGAGGATAGCCTCGAGGTCGACCCCGATCGCCCTGGCCTTCAGCCAATGCTCGGCGCCGACCCAGCCATCGCCGGACAGCCCGAGCCCGATCTCGACGTTCGCATGCTGCGAGGCGAAGAGGAGCAGCGCCTCGGTCCCGTCCTGCTCCGCCTTTGCCAGTTCGCGGTCGAGGAAGGCCAGATCGACCGACTTCCCAAGGTTCGGATTGACCCGGGCCATGTGCGCCGGGGTCTTCCAGCCATTGTCCTGCGCCAGCGCCGGCGGCAGCTCATAGAGGACCGGCAGCAACGGCAGAGCCTGCTTGCCATCGCGGACCCGGCGGGCGGTGTTCAGCTCAGCCCGGAAGACTCCGGCCGGGACGGTCTTCGACTGGGTTGAGATCTGCAGCAGGAACCCCTCTGGCCGGGACGCAAGCGCACCGCGGAGCTCGACGAAGACTTCTCGGGCCCGCGGCTTGGCGGCGAAGACGTGGGTTTCGTCGATCAGGATGTAGGCCGCCTTGACCCCGGTAATCGCGTCGGTGTCGGCCGCCTTGATCTGGATCATCGCGCCGCTCTGGCGATGCTCGATCGTCCGGATATGCCGGCTGATCTTGAAGAGAGCCTTCAGGTCCGGGTCGAGGGCGATCATCCCGGTCGCCGAGCGGAAGGAGATATCCGCAATCTCTTTCGTCGGGGCGATCAGCAGCAGTTCGGCCTCGGGCCGCTGGTTCATGATCGCCGCGGTCAGGATCACGCCGGCGGCGTTGGTCGACTTCCCATTCTTCTTGGGGATCAGCAGGAAGGCCTCGCTGATCGCCCGCCGGCCGGTCTGCGGATCCAGCGCCCCGAACAGGCCCCGGACGATGTCCCGGAACCAGTCGCCGGTCGCATCCGCCAGCGCCGGCGTGCCGATCACGTCCGGCAGCCGGAGGCGGTTGAAGATCCGGACCGCCTTCTCGGCTTCCGGCGACCTCATCCATGACAGGTCGGGGACCAGCGAGCGGCCCGCCATGATCCGGTCCTGCCAGTCGGGACAGGCGACCATCAGTTGGGCGCGCGACCGCGGAAGGCGAGATCGCTGCCCCATTCGGAGCCCTGGCCCGCAAGTTCCGCCGCCCGCTGTGCCTGCTGCTTCTTTCCGAGCTTCTCCGGCTTGGCTTCGGGCTGGGTCTCGCCGCCGCTGAAGGCATTCTCGGCGGCGACCCGATGGGTCATCAGCTCGAGGTGCTTGCCGGCCGAGACATTCCCCTTCCGGGCCGCGGTGTAGAGCAGTTGCAGGATCTCGGCACGGCGCCGGGCCGGGCCGTCAGCCAGCTCGGCCGCGAAGTGCTTCCGCAGGGCCGGCTCGCTGCAGCCGATGACCGCGGCGATCCCGATGTGCTTCATCCCGCAGGCGGCCAGCTCCTCGACCTGCAACCGCTGCTCGTCGGTCGGGACAATCTCCGGGCGGCCGTGTTTCGCTGGCATGAGGATTCCAGAGCAGGCCGGAGGGCCGAAAATCCGGTCCGGCGAAAATTATCTTTGCGTGCCGGGGGCGCGGTCCCGGCGGCGTCGAGGGCCAGACTTTCGACCCCCCCCTCCCCGATCCGCGACCGGGGCCGCGGTGGCGCCTACCCCTGCCCGCTGGCCTGCCGCTGCGACGCCTGGGCGTGGCAGGGCCGGCAGATGGGCGCCAAGTTGCTGAGGGCTAGGCGGCGGGGATCAGCCAGGCTGGTGAACCCCTCAAGGTGGTGGACCTCGACCGCTTGGGTCACCCTGCCCTGCTCGGTGCAGCTGCGGCAGAGAGGCTCAGCCTCGAGGACCTGCAGCCGAACACGGCGCCAGTCGGCGTCATAGCCCCGGGATGCGGCGCTGCCCTGCCGGCCGGTGAAGCCGGTACCAGCGCCGGCGCTGCCGACCATGAGGCTCGGCCGAGGGGCGCTGCTGGTGTCGAGCACAGCGAGGGGTGAGATGAGCTGGCGCAGACGAGGCGTGCGGGGCGGGTTGAAGGTCATTGCGTCGGCTCCACCTGATCCTGTTACATCTCGGATCGCATGAACCCGCCAGCATTTGGAGCAGAAGGTCGACCCGCCCCTGACCAGGCCAGCCAAGGGTTCGCCGAAGTCATTTTTCGAGACGACATTCAGAGCAGCATTCAATTTGAAGTAGGAACCATGATCAAACTGCCTGCGAAAGACCTGACCAGCCTCCCAGACAATGGCGACGTTCCCGCTCGAGACTTATCGAGCAGGAAAGCAGATGAGGTTGATCATTATGTTGGTCGACGCGTCAAAGAGCGTCGGATGATGTTGGGCTTGAGCCAGTCCGATCTCGCTGAGAAGGTCGGCGTATCTCACCAACAGGGCCACAAATATGAAACCGGGATGAACCGTATTTCGGCAGGACGTCTTTCGGTCATAGCAAACGTTCTAGACGTTGCTCCAGCTTGGTTTTTTGCAGAATACCAAACATATTTGATTGATACTGCGGCCCCAAAGCAAAAGAAAATGCTCTTGGAGCTTATAAGCAACTTCAATCTTATCACCGATCCACAGCACCAAGACGCAATATCTAAGTTAGCGCGAGCGTTGGCAGCGACACCTTACAGACCTTAGGGCGATTTCCAGTTGATCGGGACTACCACTCCGACATCATCAGCAGGACCCACGTCATCCGGATTAGCCTATCAACTCAGTCACAGCCACGGCAACGCGACGTTGATCGGCAAACAATAACTCCATAGTGAGTGATTAACTTCCGCGTGCGTCTATGAAATTTACCGAACAAGTCATCCCCATTCATTCGGACGTTTAGTACTCAAGGTAGACATATTCTGCAGAGAATGATCGTGAAGACGAACCTTGATGTGAGTTCAGGCGCTGAGCCAGGGGCAGACGATCTTCATGATCCCGCCCAGACTTCGGGCTTCAAAAAGGCCGACAAGGTCGATCAGTATGTTGGTCGGCGAATAAGAGAGCGCCGGCTGATGGTGGGAATGAGCCAGTCTGAACTCGCAGCCAAATTGGGCATCAGCTACCAACAGGCTCACAAATACGAACGTGGTCAAAATCGAATAGCGGTCGGTCGCTTAGTTGTCGCTGCACAAGCCATGAACACTGACCCAGCTTGGTTTTTTGAGGGCTACGAAAGCTCAAGCCTTGCAGTTACGGCACCAAAGAATCAGCGAATGATGCTCGAGATGATGCGTAACGTCGAACTCATTCAGGATATCAGGCAGATCGAAGCGATTTGTGCGATGGCGCGGGCAATGACGGCGAAATCAGAAGACTGAAGCTATCCAGTTCCGGAGAACTGCTTCCAGGGTTGCCAGCACGTAGTTCGAATTCACTGCCGCGGTCAGGGAGTAGGCTCAACTTGGTCTCGGCGCATCTCCGCACGCCGCGGCCCGCCGAGCACTTCGAACAGCAGCCCCACCCGCTCGTCGGTGCTCCACTCGCAAAAAGCACGACGCCCGGCGAAGGGCCCGCCCGTGATGCGCACCCAGGTGCTGGGATCCAGCGGCGGCAGCAGGTCGGGAACCGATAGATCCTCGATCACGCCTTCCTGGCTGGCCCGGCTGAGCAGGAGCATCATGAACCCGACCGAAACAACGGCAGGCGCTTCGCTGTTGCCGATGGCCGAGATGATGCGGGCTACCCCCGGCTCGCCCTTGATGCGCTGCCAGCGGTCACTCGGCTGCCACAGCACGAACAAGTAGCCTGGGAAGGCGGCGCGCGTCTCGGTGCGGCTCGGGCGCTTGCCCGTGGCCGGCAGCCTGATGCGAATGAGGGGCAGGAATGCCTGGAAGTCGAGGCTGCGAACGGAGGCGGCCGCCAGGCGCTCAGCCTGGTACTCGGTGGCGATGACGTGCCACTCCTGGTCCACCATGCGTCCGCAGTCCTGGTCGCCGAAGAGGGCGCCGGGAGGACGATTCGAGCCATAGCGATCGCCGAATCCGGTGTCAATCATTCCCGAAGTGGCCCCTCATGCTGGCTTCCTCGCGGCGGCTTCCGCCTCAGCGCGCTGGATGACCCCGTCGTCGAAGCCGGCCGCCTTCAACCGGGCCGCCGCCTCGATCCAGTCCCGCGTGTCGCCGATCGCCGCACGCCGCGCTGCCTGCTCGGCGCGGAACTGGGCATCGAGCGGGAATGCCTCGCTCACGCCGCAGCTCCCACCGCCACCAGGTCCACCCGCGCCCCAACCGCCGCCTCCAGCGCTGGCCCCCACTCCCGTCGGACGTGGTCGGCGTGGAAGCGCTTCGGCGCCTGGACCGTGGCGCGGCCATCGTGCACCTCGCCGACCTCCAGCGGCTCGATCCAGGTTCGGAAATCGAGGAGCGACATGCCGCGGGCCCGGAACGTCGGCCACAGCGGCGAGGTTGGCTCGGGCAGCGGTGGCGCGGCGGCCGGCGGCGGCCTAGCGGCTTCGGCCACAGCCCGCGGATTGGTCCCGGTGGCGCGGAGCCCGGCGTGCTGCCCGGCCCATCCCGGCGGCCTTGCCTTCCTCCCGATCGGAGATCCGGCCTGTTCCCCCGGCGCGCCAGCGTCGGGGGTTAGGGGGTTTCTTTCTTCTCCCTGTCCCTGTCCCTGTCCCTTGCGATCCTTTAGGGATTCCTCTGGCGATCCTTCCGCGATCCCCTGGCGATCCTCCGGCGATCCTTCTGCGACGTTTTCCGCATCCTTCCGCGATCCCCAACGGACCTCATTCCCCTTCCTTCCGCGAGCCCGCTGCAGGAGCTTCTTCTCCCAGGCCTCCATGGCCTTCTCAGCCACTACGGGGTGATAGAGGCGCCCGTCCGAGCACTTCACCCAGCCATGCATCGCCATGGCCTTGACCTTGCTCCAGCGCGGCCCGGCGCCACTGAGGTAGGCGAGGTCACGGGCATCATCGGGCAGGCTGGCGGCGGGAACCTGCCCCCATGCCTTGCACCAGAGCGCCACCGCCGCCTTGAATTCCTCGCCGGTGCTGCGGGCGAAGAGGCTGCTGTCGAGCAGTCGGGCGCAGTCCAGCGGCATGAAGCCGAAGTCCCGCAGGTCACAGTCGGCCGGCGTCAGCGGCTCCGGGAGCTCGGTCATGCGGCGTTCCTCGAGGGCATCTGCCCCGCCATGAAGATCTCGGCTTCGGTCATGGCCGCGACCTCGGCTGCATCGCGCAGCAAATCGGCAATGAGGCTTGGCAGCAGCTTCACCGGCACGCCGCGGCCCATGCCTTGCAGCATCTGGAGCATCGCAGCATTGGCCCGCATGCGATCGGCGACGGTCATGTCCGCACCTCGAAGACCAGCGACACCACCAGGCGCCCCTGGCACTGCAGGATGATGGCTGGGGCGTCGGCGCTGACCTGCGCCCCGATTGCGCACCAGCCTCGAGCCTCGCCGGCCCACACCTCGGCTGATCCCAGCGCCGCCAGCAGCGCCGCGGGATCGATGCCACGCGTGGCGCCTGGCGCGGGGCCGGTGGGCGCCGGCGGTGGCTCCAGCGGGGTGAGCAGGTCGAGCATCAGGCGCTGACCTTGGCGCCGCTCAGCAGCGCCGGCTGGCGGTGCCATCCGGTATGGTAGGCCCAGCAGACGAGGGCATCGGCGGCGTCGTCTGTGGCCGGCGTGAAGCCCTGCTCGCGGGCCCACGCCAGCACCGCCGCCTTGCTCATGCCCTTCGGGAAGGTGCCGCGGCCCAGCACGTCCTTGCGGGCGGTCTGGACGTGGACCCGGGCGTAGGAGACGCCGTTGTCGAAGCACCAACTCGCCACATGCGCGGCCAGGCCCAGCGCCATCTCGGCGGCGTTCTGCGAGGAGAAGTCGCCGGAGACCAGGGGCGCCTCGCAGATGATCTCGCTGAAGCCATGCACGGCAAGCGCGTCGTCCAGCCAGCTGATCAGCGCCATATAGACGGCGCCATGGCAGGCGCCCTCCAGCTGCACCGCCCCAGCCCGCGGGCGGGCGCCTACGGGGCCGACAGCCCAGCCGGTGCGGCGGGCCAGATCCAGGGCCAGGACGATGCGCACGGCCATGGATTCAGTCCATCGCCCGATGCGAGGCGGCGCTCGATCCCCGCGGCCGGCCGCGGCTACGGCTGCCGGGCTTCGGCGCGGCGCGGCGCTCGATGCCCGCCTTCCCCTTGCCCGGCTTTCTGCCCTTCTTCTCCGGCTTCAGCGGGGTACCGTCCTCCGGCAGGTCGGTGAACAGCCGCTGCGCCAGCGCTGCCTGCCCATCCTGCCAGCCCTTGAAGAACTGCTCGTGGTTGGGCGTGCCGGGCATGAAGCTGTGGTCGGTGGAATTGCGCCCGGCCAGGCCGGCGGCATGCCCCTGTTCGTAGATCGCGGCCATGTCGAGATCGCCGACCGCCTTGTCCGAGGGGGAGCCGGCATCGTCGCTGCCGACGAAGAGCGAGGCCTGCGCGCCGATTGGCAGCTGCGCCCAGCGGCAGTAGCGGAGGGCGGAGGAGAGCAGCAGCTCGGCCTCCTCGGGCTCCATGTTCCGGAGCTTCCAGAAGAGGGCGAAGCCCTTCTTGTCGACGCCCATCTTCTCGAAGCGGGCATGGATGGCACGGGCGAAGCCGGCTGCGCTGGTGCGCTTGGTCTCCGCGGCGACGAACTCGGCGAGGGTGGAGACGAAGTCGTTGGGCGAGGTTCCGCCCTTGGGGATGTCGAGTGTGGGGTCGGGCATGTTCACTCGCTGGGTTGGAGAAAAGGCGCCCCGGAGGCGGGGGCCCCCGGGGCGAGTTGGCCCATCACGCCGGGATCGCGCGAGGCACCGTCGATGGAGGAAACGCCGCTGGGATTGACCGGCCCAGGCCGTGATCGCCCGCGGCCGCGGCTGATGCCGCCCGGCAGCGCGCGGGTGATGGGGGTGGCGCTCAAGGCCGCAGCTCCGGCTCAGCCTGCCGGCGGGAGGTCCTGGCCTTGCGTGCCTCGGCGGCGGCCTGGCGCGCGGCGGCGGGGTTGTCGCAGGGCGTGCAGACCCTGGCGCTCCGCGATGCTGGGATGAAGTCGCCGTCGCAGCGCGGGCATCGGCGAACGGGAATGCACCGGGTGAGACTCATGAGCAATCGTCCCCGGAGACGCCCTCACCGCGGCTGGGTGAGCTGCAGGCGGCGATGGCGATGATCGCCACGACGACGAGGGTGACCAGCGCCCCATGCGCCATGGGGCAGAAGTCAAAGATCATCGTCGATGTCCTCCAGCTCGCCGGCGAAGTCGCTGAGCCGGATGCCGACCTCGAGCACCAGCGCGAAGTAGAGCAGGACGCCGATGAGGTAGCTCATCGCGCGGCGACCTGGACCGCTACATGCGATCGCGTAGCGCCTGCCACCATTCCGCCTTGCGCACTGCCGCGGTTGCGATTTTCTGCCACATGGCCTGCATCCTCCCTGCGATCCACCTCATCCATGGGGTCCCTCCAGCTTGCTCAAGCGGGCGCGAAGCAGCGTCAGCTCATGGTCGAGGCGGGCTTCCTGCTCACGAAGCAGCCGCTGATGCGCGGCCTTCGCGGCGAGGTATTCGGCGGCGCCGATGCGCACGGGCTCGCCGTTCAGGAGCGCACGAACCCTGCGGGCCGAAATGCCCAGGGCGCGGCCAGCCTCGTGCCAAGCCAACTTCATCCCGCGCGCTCGGTAAGGCTCGGCCGCGGCGGCAGCGATGCTGCGCATGTCGCCGATCACGTCACTCATTGCCGAATTCTCGGCACGCTCTGCCAAACGCACGGCACGGTTCCTCGCCATTGTTGGGGGCATGGAAGACGGGCCCAGCAACTGCGATGGAAGGGACGAGAGCGGCGCCGGGCTGGAACCCGGCGCCGCAAATCGTTACATGCGTAGTGCCGTCGGCCTCATTGCCGCCTAGACCAGGCAACGCCAACGTGGAGACATCATTGCGAGTGGTGGGGCGACGAAGGTGAACCGAAGCGGCGCGTTCGTGGCTGGGATGTTGACCAGCGGCGGGCTGGCTTGGCTGTTGCACTATGACCATGGCCACGTGATCGCCATCGCCATGGGCGTGTGGGCGGGCGCCCTCATCTGGTTGGACGTCCGGTCGACCATTCGTTTGAACATCGCCAGATCGGATCTGATCGCCAGCAACATCAACGCTCGGCTGAGCCGGATCGAACAACGACTTGGGCTGCACGCCGGCGCCAAGCAGGTCGAGTGACATCAGGCAGCCACCTGCGGCTGCGCTTGGACGCCTGATGCGGCCGGCGGATCGAACAAATCGGGCCGGCTGACATGGACTGGCACCCCTATGGTCTTGGCCATCTCAAGCGCTCGGGAGGGCGCAATCTTCTTCGCACCGGCCCTCCACCTGTAGACGGTGACAAGATTGACCCCAGCCCGCTCGGCCAGAGCCCGCGTGGTCAGCTGATTGGCTTTCATCCAGGTATCGAGCTGCGTCATTCAAAAATCTTGCCCATCAGGCAACTTGCCCGTCAAGCAAAAATTGCCTGCCAACTCATGGTGGGATAACTGACATTGTTGCACCATCCATTGATGCCCGCCAAAAAGCCACCCCGCGCAGCGCCTATCACCCTTAGGACTTGGCGCCTATATCGTGATTTGACCCTAGAACAAGTAGCCAACAACCTGGGTGTAGGGCCGCAAGCCGTACATAAATGGGAGGTTGGAAAGACGCCCGTGAATTTGGAGATCCTGCAGCTACTGGCGGAGGTCTATGGGACGACGCCCGATGCGCTGCTGTTCGATCCATCCGAGAGCAGTCACGTTGATCGCCTCCGGCGGGCATCTGAGGTCCTGAAAAAACTCCCATCAGAGGATGCAGAGAGCTGGCTTGGCGTTGGGAGAGCAATGGCGAAAGCGACCAATCCACCCGAGAAAAAATAGCCCGTTAGGCAAAATTAGTTTGACGGCCAGTTAGCCCATTAGGCAAAATGCTTCCACACCTGATGTGGAGGCCACATGCCACGCCCCGCCGATCCGTTCCTCGCCGCCGCCCGTGTCCGCCCCGACATGACGTGCCGGCAGGTCGCCATCCTCAATGTCGTGGTCGCGGAGCCTGGGCTCTCCACCATGGCCTATGCCGGCGCGCTGGAATTGCCGAAGCCCGTCATCACCCGCGCTACCGGCGCGCTGGCTGACATCGGCCTGGTGCAGTCGGTGCCGGATGCGCGGGACCGCCGACGGGTGATCCTGACGCCGACGGCGGAAGGCAAGAAGCTCTCCGCCTCGCTGTTGCAGGTGCCGGCGTGACGCCTCGCCCCTTCCCGCTGCTCACCGCCGAACAGAGCGCCGCCTTCTACGCGCCGGCCGGCAGCCTCTCCCGGCAGGACGTCTTCGACGCCCCCTTCCGCGTCATCGCCGGCCCCGGCGACCTCATCCGCCACATGCTGTTCGGCCCGCCGCCGACGCCCCGCCAGCGGCTCGAGGCCCGCCTCCGCGCAACGCTGACCGCCGCCGCCCGCATCCGCGCCATCGAGGCCGTGCTGCCCGGCGCCGACCCGGGCGGGCTCACCGCCACCCGTCTAGAGGTCCAATGCGAGGCCATGCGGCTGCGGCTGAAGGAATTCGCGGCATGACCTTCGACATCAGCCAGTTCCGGCGGATGCCGGCGCACGCGACCGAGGTAATCACCCGGCGAATCATGCGGGCGCACCACTTCCGCCGGCGCTGCGATGCCTACCTAACGGCGTCGAAGACGGTGCCTTCTCATCATCCGCAGCACTTCCGAGCGCTTGCCCTGGCCGACGCGGCCGAGGCGCGGGCGCAGGCCTTCGAGGCGCTGCTGGCGGGCCACGCGGAGCGGGCCGTCGCCTTTCGCGCAGTGGCTGCAATGCAGGGCGCCCGGGCGAAGGCGATGGTGGCGCTGTGAGCGCGGCCGCCTTCTCCGGCTTCACCCCCGGCCCGCATCCGCAGAACGAGGGCGCGCCGCCGAAGCCCTTCGGCACGGCAGCCGCGGCCTGGTTCTGGGCATGGCAGATGCTCGAGGCACGCCGCGACGGTGCTGGCATGCGCTTCGGCAGCATGGGCATCCGGCCTTGCGAGCCGGATGACGTGGTCAAGGTGCTGGATCGGCTTTTCCGCGCCGGCAAGGTCACCATCAGCCACGCGCATCTGCTGCGAATCTATGGGGAGAAGGGCCGCGCGCCCAATCCGCAGATCCCCGCCGAGCGCGCTGACGTCCAGCTTTGGGACGACGCCATTCGCGCGCTCGACTGGCCGCTCAAGATCAAGGGCATCGTCGCTGGCCGGCCGGGGGTGACGCCATGATCGATCAGCGCGAGCTCCTGCCGATCTGGGCACTGCTCGGCCTGGCGGCGATGGCGGGCGGCTTTGGGCTCGCTGTCGCGGCGGGGTGGCTGCTGTAATGGCGCTGCTGCCGATCCCCGCCGATCTCGAGGCCTGGCACGCACTCCGCGGCCAGCATGTCGGTGCCAGTGAAGTCTCCGCCCTGTTCTCGGCCGAGCCCGCCTATGCCTCCGGGGTCTATGCCCTCTGGCAAGAGAAGGCCGGCCGCATCCCGCGGCGCCAGGTCGACAACCCCCGCACCCGCGCCGGCCTGGCGCTCGAGGTGGCCATCGCCCAGCTTGCAGCGGACCAGGAGGGCTGGGATGTCTCCCCTGCCCTCTACGCCTCGCGTGACGGCCTGGGCGCCACGCTCGACCGGATCATCCCGGCGCCCGGGCCTGCGGATGGTGACGTGCAGGGCCCCGGAGTGCTGGAGCTCAAGAACGTCGACTGGCTGGTGCACAAGCGGTCCTGGGGCGGGGAGCCGCCGATCCACATCCTGCTGCAGCTGCAGGCCCAGCTCGCCGCCTCCGGCTTCTCCTGGGGCGCCATCGCGGCGCTGGTCGGCGGGAACGACCTGAAGGTCTATCGCTACGGGGCGCGACCGACGCTGCATGCCGAGATCCTCCAGCGGGTGGCTGCCTTCTGGCAGTCGATCCGGGACGGCAAGCCGCCGCGGCTGGACGGGTCCGATGCGACCTATCAGGCGATCCTGCAGCTGGTGCCGGAGATCGACCGCGAGGAGATCGACCTCACCGGCGACAACGAGGCCCCGGTCCTCTGCGCCCAGTACCTCCGCGCCGCCGCGGCGGAAAAGGCGGCGCAGGCCGAGAAGGCCGAGGCGCGCAACCGCCTCCTCGAGCTGCTGGGCCACCACGCCGTGGGGCTGATGCCCGACTTCCAGATTTCCGCTGCCGACATCGAGGGCCGCCCGCCGCGCCCGGCGAAGCCCGGCGAGATCATCCCCGGCCGCGCCCATTCGCGCCGCCTCAGCGTGAGAGAGTGGACATGAGCGAGTTCGATGACGGCCCGGCGCAGACCTACCGGGCGGAGAACAACCCCTTCGCCAAGGCCGCGCCGGAGCATCTCTCCGCCGGCGCCGTGGCGGTCGCCAGCGAGAGCGCGATCGCCGAGGCCCAAGGCCGGCTGCTGATCGCCAAGCGCTTCCCCCGGGACGAGCAGCAGGCCTTCGCCCAGGCCATGGAATCCTGCCGCCGGCCGAGCCTGGCCGCGGTGGCGAACTACAGCTTCCCCCGTGGAGGGCAGGCGGTGGCCGGGCCAAGCATCCGACTGGCCGAAGAGCTGGCCCGCTGCTGGGGCAACATCGTCTTCGGCATGCGCGAGCTGTCGCGGAAGCAGGGCGAGAGCGAGATGGAGGCCTTCGCCTGGGACCTCCAGACCAACACCCTGACGACGCAGACCTTCACCGTTGCGCACCTGCGGGACAAGCGCGGCGGGGCCGAGAAGCTGAAGGACGAGCGGGATATCTACGAGGTCACCGCCAACATGGCCTCGCGCCGGCTGCGGGCCCGCATCCTGGCGGTGCTGCCTCCCGACCTGGTGGATGCGGCGGTGGCGCAGTGCCGGGAGACGCTGAAGAGCGGCGGCGGCAGGCCGCTGGCCGATCGCATCCGGGAGATGACCCAGGCCTTCGTCCGCCTCGGCGTCACCGCGGCAATGCTGTCGCAGCGCCTGGGCAAGCCGCTCGATGCCGCCACCCCGGATGACGTCGCGGATCTGCGCGGCATCTACCAGGGCATCAAGGATGGCGCCTCCGGGATCAACGACTGGTTCGGCGCCGCGCCGACGCCCCAGGGCTCGCGCCTGGATGCCATCGAGGCCGGGGCCGCTGCGGCCAAGGCACCTGCCGCAGCCGCACCGGCAGCAAAGACGGAACCGCCGATCGGCAACGCCACCGAGGAAGACCTCGCCGCCCACGCCCGCTGAAGCCACTCACCCGGAAAGAGCACCCATGTCCGACGCCCAGCCCACCACGCTCCCCGAGCCGGAGCCCGAAGCCTCCGCCGCCGCCCCGGCCTTCGCCACCCTGGTCGCCATAGATGGGCGGCTGGTGCGGCTCTCCCCCGACGCCGGCGGCGTCTCCCTGACGATCGAGGGGCGCAAGGCGGTGACGCTCGACCGCTTCCAGGCGATGGCGCTGCGCGCTGCCGTCGCCGCCATGCCGGAGGGCTGAGCCGATGGCCTGGGAAGACATCCTCCCCGGCGTCTCCGGCCGCCGCGGCAGCGCAGAGCGGATCCGCCAGGTTACCATGGCCTGGCGCGTCACCAGCGGCCGCAAGGGCCCGTCCTGCATCGTCACCCTCGGCGGCGAGGTGGTGGGGAAGCTAGGCTGGAAGGAGAAGAGCCGGGCCAAGGTGCAGATCGACCGCGCCGCCGGGCTGCTCCGCGTCGCCGTTGCCACGGACGGGGGCAACTGGTCCTTGCTAGGGAAGAAGGGCGAGAAGCTGCTGCACATCACCTTCCCGCTGCCGCTGACCGCGGAAAAGCAGCCGGCCGCCCGGGTGGAGCATCAGGTAGCCGACGGGGCGCTGGTGCTGACCCTGCCGGAGTGGGCCAGGGCAGTGCGCAAGGATCCTCTGCAGGCCGCCCCGGCACCGGCACAGCAGCCGCCGCCCCGGCCGCCAGTCGAGCCCAACGAAAGCCGGAAGAAGGCCCTGGAGGCGATCAGCGCCGCAGCGACCATGCCGGCCGGCGCCGCCGACCCTGTCCCGGTCGACAAGCTGTCCAGCGAGCGGGAGGCGCTGTTCCGCAAGATGTGGATGGACCCGGCCCATCCGGTCAGCGCCGTGCTGCGGGCGATCAATGGCCTGCCTGGCGAGCGCTATGCTGCAGGCACCAGCATGTATTCGCTGGCGAAGCGGCTGGGGCTGCCCACCGCCCGGCCGACCGAGGCGGCAGTACCGGCGGCAGTCGCGTCTGTGCCGGCCGAGATCGCTGACGCGGATGAGCGCGAGGCCGAGACGATGGTCATCGCCGGCAAAGGCGCCCGGGCGATCGCGGAGGAGTTCGGCTGGGACCTCGCCAAGGCGCAGGCCTTCGCGGCTCGGGTGCGGGGTAAGCAGGCGGCATGACCCGCGCCGACCTCGCCCCCGCCCTCCGCGTGGTCGCGCAGTCCATCTGCGCCGAGTGCGCCGGGCCGCAGGACGAGCCCTGCCCCACCTGCCACCGCGGCGCCGTCACCCTGATGGGCCGCTTCCTCAGCGCCCTGCCGCCGGCGGCGAGCATCACCCCGGCCGGCCTGGCCGCGGATATTCGGAGGAACGGCACGGATGGCTGAAGCGCCTGCCGATGGCGCGTCCTTCAACTGGTCGCACCCAAGCCTCGGCTACCCCGGCCATGTGCATGCCCGGCGCGAGGGCCATGACCTGGTGCTGATCGTCACAGGCAATGCCGGAGGAAGCATCGCCGGTAAGCTCGGCGGCATGCGGATGCCGCGGGCTGCTGCGGCGGATATGGCGCGCTTCATCCTGGAGGGTGAAGCTCATGGCTAATCTCGATCGGCTCAACGGCGCTGGTGAGGTCGTCGACCGTGGGTGTTGGCTGGTCTGCTGCCTGAAGCGCCTCCACCAAGATGCCCTGCAGCTCGTTATATGGCCTGGTATCTGTCGGCTGCCGATCTCCGACATCCCCATACATCGCCAACCATTTGCGCAGCGTATCTTGGACGGCCGGAACCTTGATGAGCTGGTCAACGCCGTCCCCGTGACACTCGACGTCGAACCTGGCGGACAGCCCGCACCAGGACGCCAACATCACACGGCCCTGCCGCTTTGTGATCAGGTCAGTCATTGCGCCGGCCATCACCGAAATTCGATCAATTGCTTCTACAGTGCTGGCGCCAACCACGCGGTTAAATCATTGCCACACAGTGGATTAATTCAGAGCCGGCAACTTATAGGCAACAGCACCATGGTTTATGTGCGCAACTTGAAATTTAGCGCACCTTTATCTGCAAGACACGTCTGGGCGACAAAGACTTCCAACGCGCAAGTCGATATTGCAGCGACAAGCCTAGGGCGCGTTGATGTCTTCACTGCCGTCAACCAGTCCCAGGTCCAGCAGCGCTTGCACGACGATCGGGTTGAGTTCGGAAAAGGGCTTTGCCGTTCTTGGCGCCCTGTCGCCAGGCATACCGTTCACACCCATCCATTCACAGAGCGCCATCGAAAATTCTGGTTTCCCAAGAATTGGTTCAATCCTCGACCAATGACCTCCAAGGTCAAACTTGGCAAACAAACCGAGCCACGACACGACCAACTCATTTCCGTTTCTAACTACAATTGGATCGGTCATTGCGAAGACCTTCCGAAGCCAAATTTCGAATTAGTCTATTCAAGGACGCATTTGGTCGGCTTGGGTTCATTAACCGAAAGCAAGAGCGGAAACTGGCGCCAAGCCGAAGAGCAGGCTCACGCTCCATGCACCAGGTGCCTTTTTGCTGAGGCCGCCAGCGCCATGCATGACGACCGCGAGCATCGGGAGGCACCGCTCCATGGCTGAGCAGGCCCGACAGTCCACGACGCCTTACTGGCCGGCGGCGATGCGCGCCGAACGCGCCGCAGCCTACCTCGACGTATCGACCACCTATTTCCGCACCAGCATTGCCCCTGCCCTCAACCCGATCCGGCCCAGCCCCAGCGTGGTCCTCTTTCTCCGCAGGGATCTGGACGGCTGGCTTGACCAGCAAGCGAGCGGGGCGGCAGCCTCGATCGACACCCCGAACCCCTGGCACCACACCCCGGCATGAGCCCCGCCCGCGTCGCGCTAAAGCACATCAGCCGGTTCAAGGATCGCCACGGCCACCTGCGCCACTACCTCCGGCTGCCAGGCCGCAAAGCCATCGCCCTGCCCGGCCTGCCCGGCTCGCCCGAGTTCATGGCCGCATATCACGCTGCCATAGCTGCGCCGGCCGAGGCGCCCGCCCCTGCGCCCCGGCATGCCCCAGGCAGCCTGAATGCCCTGGCGATCTCCTACTATGCTACCGAGGCGTTCGGCGGCCTCAGGGCATCCACTCAGGCGGCCTATCGCAGGATCGTCGAGGAGATACGCGCCAGCCATGGCGCCCTCCCGGTGCGGCTGCTCGACGCCCAGGGCGTGCGCATTCTGCTGGCGGCCAAGGATCGGCCGACCGCTGCGAACCATCGGCTGCGGCTGCTCCGCGCCCTCGTCACCCACGCCATGGAGCTCGGCTGGCTGGCGGCGGATCCGACGGTCGGCGCCAAGCGCCGGCGATACCAGACGGATGGCTTCACCAGCTGGACCGAGGCCGACATCAGCGCCTATGAGGCGCGCCACCCAAGCGGCACGCAGGCGCGGCTGGCCCTCGCCCTGCTGCTCTACACCGGGCAGCGGCGGAGCGACGTCATCCGCATGGGTCGGCAGAGCCTGGCGCCCGGCGGGATCGCGCTGCGGCAGGTGAAGACCGGGCATCGCCTCACCGTGCCGCGGCATTCCGCCCTCGATGCCGAGCTCGCGCAGGTGCCGAGCGATCGGCTGATCTTCCTGGCCAACGACAATGGCCGGCCGTGGAAAAGCCCGGGGGCCTTCTACAACCAGTTCAAGCGGTGGTGCGCAGAGGCAGGACTGGAAGGGGATCGCTCACCGCATGGCTTGCGGAAGGGATGCGGCCGCCGGCTGGCCGAGGCCGGGGCCACGGTGCACCAGATCATGGCCATCCTGGGCGTGTCGTTGAAGACCGCGGAGATCTACACCCGGTCGGCGGAACAACAGATGCTGGCGGCGGCTGGGATGGCTCGGATTGAGAACATCACTTCCAACCCATCCGGCGGGGTTGGAAATCCCGGAGCCAAGTGATTGTTCTGATTGGCTCTGAGAAAGAGAATGGCGCGCCCGAAGAGATTCGAACTCCTGACCCCCAGATTCGTAGTCTGGTGCTCTATCCAGCTGAGCTACGGGCGCGCATGCCGCTATCACGGCGAGGCGGCGGAATAGCGGAGGCTGCGCCGCGGCGCAACCCCCAATCCCACCGCCGAAACCGATCAGGCGGAAAGCTTCTCCAATTCGCGCATCACCGCCTCGCCCATGACGCTGGTGCCGACGCGGGCCATGCCGGACTGCATGATATCCGCGGTGCGCAGGCCGCCGCCCAGCACCTTCTCCACCGCCGTCTCCAGCAGCGCCGCATCCTCCTCCATGCCGAAGGACCAGCGCAGCAGCATGGCGAAGGACAGGATCTGCGCGCAGGGATTGGCGATGCCCTTCCCGGCGATATCCGGGGCGCTGCCATGCACCGGCTCGTATAGCGCATGGCGCTTGCCCGTGGTGGCATCCACCGCGCCAAGGGTGGCGGAGGGCAGCATGCCGAGCGAGCCCGTCAGCGCCGCCGCCAGGTCGCTCAGCAGGTCGCCGAAGAGGTTGGAGCCGAGGATGACGTCGAACTGCTTCGGCCGCGAGCAGAGCTGCATGGCGCAGTTGTCGGCATACATGTGCCCGAGCTCGACATCCGGGTATTCCGCCTTGCCGATCTCGCCCACCACCGCCCGCCACAGGCGGCCGGACTGCATGACGTTGGCCTTCTCGACCGAGGTCATCTTGCCCCGGCGCTTCCGCGCCAGGTCGAAGCCGACGCGGGCGACGCGGGCGATCTCGTCCTCGGTATAGACCTCGGTATCGATCCCCCGCCGCTTGCCGTCCGGCATGGTCTCGATCCCGCGCGGCTCGCCGAAGTAGATGCCGCCGGTCGATTCGCGCACCACCATGATGTCCACGCCGCGGACCACATCCGCCTTCAGCGAGGAGGCATCGACCAGCGGGTTCAGCACCAGCGCCGGGCGCAGGTTGGCGAAGAGCCCCAGCTCCTTCCGCAGCCGCAGCACGCCGAGCTCCGGCCGGTTCTCGAAGGGCTGGTTGTCCCACTTCGGCCCGCCGACGCTGCCGAACAGCACCGCATCCGCCGATTTGGCGCGGGCCACCGTCTCCTCCGAGCAGGGCGTGCCCTCGGCATCGATGGCGGCGCCACCGACCAGCCCTTCCTCGATGCGGAAGGTCACGCTGCGGCGGCGGTCCATCCATTCGATGACGCGGCGCACTTCGCGCATGACCTCGGGGCCGATGCCGTCACCCGGCAGCATCAGCAGCGTCTTGTTCGCAGCCATGGATTCCGCTCCTCTGCTCAGCCCTGCAGCCAAGGCTGGGCGGCCTTCTGCTTCGCTTCGAAACCGTCGATCGAGGCGCCGTGCTGCATGGTCTGGCCGATGTCGTCGAGGCCGTTCAGCATCAGGTGCCGGCGCAGCGGGTCGATCTTGAACGGGATCTCCTCGCCGGAGGGCCGCACCACCACCTCGCGTTCCAGGTCCACGGTGATCCGCGCATTGCCGCCGAGCCGGGCATCCTCCATCAGCTGCTCGCAGACCTCGCGCGGCAGGCGGACCGGCAGCACGCCGTTCTTGAAGCAGTTGTTGTTGAAGATATCGGCGAAGTCGGGGGCGATGACGCAGCGGATGCCGAAGTCGAGCAAGGCCCAGGGCGCATGCTCGCGCGACGAGCCGCAGCCGAAATTCTCGAAGGCGATGAGCACCTCGGCCTTCCGGTAGGGCTCCTGGTTGAGGACGAAATCGGGATTCTCCGAACCGTCCTCGCGGTACCGCATGTTGGCGAACAGATGCTTGCCGAAGCCGCTGCGGCTGATCGACTTGAGGAAGCGGGCCGGGATGATCTTGTCAGTATCGACATTGGCGGCCGGCATGGGCGCCGCGATGCCGGTCAGCGTGGTGAAGGCCTGCATCACACACTCTCCTTCGGCTGGAAGTCGCGCACATCGGCCAGATGGCCGGCGATGGCGGCGGCGGCGGCCATGGCCGGGCTCAGCAGATGCGTCCGCCCGCCCGGGCCCTGGCGGCCCTCGAAGTTGCGGTTGCTGGTGGAAGCGCTGCGCTGGCCCGGCGTCAGCTTGTCCGGGTTCATGCCGAGGCACATGGAGCACCCCGCCTCGCGCCACTCGAAGCCGGCCTCGCGCAGGACGCGGTCGAGCCCTTCGGCCTCCGCCTGCTTCTTCACCAGGCCCGAACCCGGCACCACCAGGGCGCGCACGCCATCGGCCACGCGGCGGCCCTTGGCGATCGCCGCGGCGATGCGGATATCCTCGATCCGGCTGTTGGTGCAGCTGCCGATGAAGGCGACGTCGATCTTCAGGTCCTGCAGCCGCTGCCCGGGCGTGAGGCCCATGTATTCCACCATGCGGCGGAGCTGGGCACGGCGGGCCTCGTCGTCGGCCTCCTCGGGGTTCGGCACCACGCCGGTGATCGGCAGCACGTCCTCGGGGCTGGTGCCCCAGGTGACCTGCGGCGCGATCTCATGCGCGGCCAGCTTCACCACCGTGTCGAAATGCGCGCCCTGGTCGGTCGGCAGGGTCTTCCACCAGGCCAGCGCCTGCTCGAAGGCTTCGCCCTTCGGCCCGTCCGGGGTCTTCATGATGTAGTCGAAGGTGGTCTGGTCGGGCGCGATCAGCCCGGCCCGCGCACCGCCCTCGATCGCCATGTTCGAGACGGTCATGCGCCCGGCCATGTCGAGCGCGCGGATGGTGTCGCCGCAATACTCGATGACATGGCCGGTGCCGCCGGCGGTGCCGATCTTGCCGATGACGGCCAGGGTGATGTCCTTGCCGGAACAGCCGACCGCGAGGTTGCCCTCGACCAGCACCTGCATGTTCTTCGCCGGCTTCTGCAGCAGCGTCTGGGTTGCCAGCACATGCTCGACCTCGGAGGTGCCGATGCCGAAGGCCAGCGCGCCCATGGCGCCATGCGTGCTGGTATGGCTGTCGCCGCAGACGATGGTCATGCCCGGCAGCGAACGGCCCAGCTCCGGCCCGATCACGTGCACGATGCCCTGGCGGTCATCCAGCAGCGGGATCAGCGGCATGCCGAATTCGACGGCGTTGCGCTGCAGCGTCTCCACCTGCAGCCGGCTCTCGGGATCGACGATCCCGGTGTAGCGGCTGGCATCGGTGGCGATGTTGTGGTCGATCACGCCCAGCGTGCGGTCCGGCCGGCGCAGCTTGCGGCCGGCGGCGCGCAGCCCGTCGAAGGCCTGCGGCGTGGTCACTTCATGGGTGAGGTGAAGGTCGATGTAGAGCAGGGCCGTACCGTCGGGCAGCGTCTCGACGACATGCGCGTCCCAGATCTTGTCGAACAGCGTGCGCGGCTTCTGCGCTGACATTGCTTATCCCTCACCCAGTCCAAAAAAACCGAAGCCCCGCACCGGTCCGGTGCGGGGCCCTCGGGGTCGCTCAGGCCTTGGCTTCGGCCGGTGCGGCTTCGGCCTTGGCCGGCCGGGGGTCGCGCTTCTCGACGATGCGCGCCGCCTTGCCGGTCCGGCCCCGCAGGTAATACAGCTTCGCGCGCCGCACCTTGCCGCGCCGCAGCACGGCGATCTCGGTGACGGAGGGCGAGTACAGCGGGAAGACGCGCTCGACGCCCTCGCCGTAGGACAGCTTGCGGACGGTGAAGTTGCTGTTCACGCCCTTGTTGCTGCGGGCAATGACCACGCCCTCATAGGCCTGGCTGCGGACGCGCTCGCCTTCGACGACGCGCACCATCACGCGCACCGTGTCGCCGGGGCCAAAGTCCGGCACGGCGCGGGCGGCGGAGAGGCGGGTCAGCTGTTCCGCTTCGAACTGCTGCAGCAGGTTCATGGCTTGGTCCTTTTCGTATCTTGATTTAGGCGGCGTCGGGCTGGCCGGCAAGCGGAGCGCGCGAAGCAGCGATGGGGTTGGCCGCCGCATAGCGTGCCCAGAGATCGGGGCGACGCTCGCGGGTGATCGTCTCGGCCTGCGCCCGCCGCCAGCGCGCGATCTCGGCATGATGGCCGGAGAGCAGCACGGGCGGCACGGCGCGGTCGTTCCAGACCGTCGGGCGGGTATAATGCGGGTATTCCAGCAGGCCGGAGGAAAAGCTCTCCTCCTCGCCGCTCTCGGCCGCGCCCATCACCCCGGGCAGCAGCCGCACGCAGGCATCGAGCAGCACCAGCGCCGCCGGCTCGCCGCCCGAGAGCACGTAGTCGCCGATCGAAACCTCGATCATCTCCCGCGCCTCGATCACCCGCTGGTCGATGCCCTCGAACCGGCCACACAGCAGCACCACGCCAGGGGCCGCGGCGAAGCCGCGCACCATGGCCTGGTCCAGCGGCCGCCCGCGCGGCGTCAGCACCACCAGGGGCCGGCCGGGCGTTGCCGCCAGCGCCGAAGCGCAGGCCGCATCGACCACATCCGGCCGCAGCACCATCCCCGCGCCGCCGCCGCAGGGCGTGTCGTCCACGCTGCGATGGCGGTCGGTGGCGAAGCCGCGGATATCGATGGCCTCCAGCGCCCAGCGTTCCTCACGGAGCGCCTTGCCTGCCAGGGACTGGCCGAGCGGCCCGGGAAACATCTCGGGGAAGAGGGTGAGGACGGAGGCGTGCCAGGGGGACACAGCATTCATGCGGCATCCTCCGAACCGGGTTCCGGCTTCACGATGATCTCGTCCGGCGGGATGACGACGACGCGCCCGGCCTGGAGGTCGATCACCGGCACCGCCGCCCGGGTGAAGGGCACCAGCCGCTCCGGCGTCGCCTCGATCACCAGGAAGGCGCCGGCGCCATGGTCCTCCACCGCGCGGATCAGGCCGAGCAGCTCCCCCGCTTCCGTCTCGGCCCGGAGGCCCAGCAGGTCGGCTAGGTAGAACTCCTCCTCCTCCGCCGGCGGCAGCAGCGACCGTTCCACGTAGAGCCGTGTTCCGGTCAGCTTCTGCGCCGCATCGCGGTCGGCCACGCCATCGATCCGCGCCACCCCTTCGGAGAGCAGCGTCACGCCATAGCGCTTGGTGCCGGCCTCGTCGGTCAGCGGGCCATAGTCGGCGATGGCGGCCGGATCGGCGGTGAAGCTGCGCAGCTTCACCAAGCCGCGCACCCCGTGCGGCCTGCCGATCTCACCCACCAATATCCGCTTGCCCGACACCGGCCCTGGTCCCCTGGCTTAGGTCTTAGCCGGCCGCCGCTGCGGCGGCCGCGGCGCGCTCCTGCGCCTTCTTCTTCGGCAGCGACTGCTTCGGCTGCTCCGGGAAGACCGGCATCGGCGCGAGGTCGGCCTTGCCGAGGAACTTCGCCACGCGGTCGGTCGCCACGGCGCCCTCGCCCAGCCAATGCTTGATGCGCTCGTCGACCAGCCGCACGCGGTCGGTGTGGTCGGAGGGCAGCATCGGGTTGTAGCTGCCCAGCTTCTCGATGAAGCGGCCGTCGCGCGGGCTGCGGCTGTCGGCCACCACGATGTGGTAGTAGGGACGCTTCTTGGCGCCGGCGCGTGCGAGGCGGATCTTCAGGCCCATGGTATCAGTGTCGCTCCGTGGATCAGTGTTGGGGATTGGTGTGGGTCTGGCTCAGTAGGGACGCCGGCCGCCGGGGCCTTGCTTCCCCTGCGGCATGAGCGCGGCGAGGCCGCCGCGCATCATCCCCTTCTGGCCGAGCTTGCTCATCCGCTTCATCATCGCGGACATGTCGTCGAACTGCTTCAGCAGCTTGTTGACCTCCTGCACCGAGGCCCCGCTGCCGGCGGCGATGCGCTTCTTGCGGGAAGCCTTGATGAGGTCCGGCGTGCGCCGCTCCTTCACCGTCATGCTGCCGATGATGGCCGCCTGGCGCTTCAGGATGGTGGTGTCGAGGTTGGCGCCCTCGAGCTGCTGCTTGATCTTGCCCACCCCCGGCAGCATGCCGAGGATGCCGGACAGCGAGCCCATCTTGCCGATCTGCTTCAGCTGGTTGGCGTAATCCTCCAGCGTGAACAGGCCCTTCTGCATCCGGGCCGCCATCTTCTCGGCATCGGCCTGGTCGATGGTCTCGGCCGCGCGCTCGACGAGCGAGACGATGTCGCCCATGCCGAGGATGCGGGAGGCGATGCGGTCGGGGTGGAAATCCTCCAGCGCATCCAGCTTCTCGCCGGCGCCGAGCAGCTTGATCGGCGCGCCGGTCACGGCCCGCATGGACAGCGCCGCGCCACCGCGGGCATCGCCGTCGATCCGGGTCATGACGATGCCGGTGACGCCGACGGTATCCTGGAAGGCGCGTGCGGTGTTCACCGCGTCCTGGCCGGTCATCGCATCGACGACCAGCAATGTCTCATGCGGCCGGGTCGCGGTCTTCACCGCCGCCACTTCCGCCATCAGCACGACGTCGATCGCCAGCCGGCCGGCGGTATCGAGGATGACCACGTCGAAGAGCTCGCGCCGCCCGAGGTCCATCGCCCGCTCGGCGATCTGCAGCGGCGTCTGCCCGGCGATGATCGGCAGGCTGGCGACGCCCACCTGCTTCGCCAGGGTCTCGAGCTGCAGCTGCGCCGCGGGGCGGTGCACGTCGAGGCTGGCGAGCAGCACCTTCTTCTTGTCGCGGGTCTTCAGCCGCAACGCGATCTTGCCGGAGGTGGTGGTCTTGCCCGAGCCCTGCAGCCCGACCATCAGGATCGGCACCGGCGACGGCGCATTGAGATCGAGGCCACGGGCCCCGGTATCCCCCTCGCCGCCGCCGAGCGCCTCGACCAGGCAGTCGTTGACGATCTTGATGACCTGCTGCGCCGGGGAGACGCTGCGCAGCACCTCCTGCCCGACGGCGCGTTCCCGCACTTTGGTGGTGATGTCCTTCACCACCGGCAGGGCGACATCGGCCTCCAGCAGGGCGACGCGGACCTCGCGGAGGGCTTCCTGCACGTCGGCATCGGTCAGCGCGCCGCGACGGCGGAGCTTGTCGAAGACCCCGTTCAGCTTGCTGGACAATGCCTCGAACATCGGAAGAACCCGTCCCCTTTCCCGCCACGCCATAACGTATCGCGCCGCTGCGCGAGTCTTCGCGGAGCGACGGAGCCCCCTGCCCGGCAGGGGACCTAGATAGCCGAAGCCGGACGCCTAAGACCCGGCGCCCGTTTGGTCAAGCCTATTTGGGCGCCAGCACCATGATCATCTGGCGGTTCTCGAGGCGGGGCATCTGCTCGACCTTGATGGTCTCGCCGAGCTCCAGCCGGATCCGTTCCAGCACCTTGATGCCGAGATCCTGGTGGGCCATTTCGCGGCCGCGGAAACGCAGGGTCACCTTGACCTTGTCGCCTTCCTCGATGAAGCCCTTCATCTGGCGCATCTTCACGTCGTAGTCGTGGTCGTCGATGTTCGGGCGAACCTTGACTTCCTTGATCTCGACGACTTTCTGCTTCTTGCGGGCCTCGTTGGCCTTCTTCTGCTGTTCGTACTTGAACTTGCCGTAGTCGGTGATCTTGCAGACCGGCGGCACCGCGTTCGGGCTGATTTCGAGCAGATCCAGCCCGACCTCGAAAGCCTTCAGCATTGCCTCGCGCGCCGTCATGACGCCGAGCATTTCGCCATCCTGATCGATCAACCGAACCTGGGGGACGCGAATCTCCTCATTGACCCGCGGTCCGTCGCGGGTCGGCATCTGGTTCGAAACGGGACCTCTGGCTATGGTCGTCTCCTGTCGTTCTGTGGGTCGGTAGTTATGGGGCCTGCCTCACGCCGCTGCAACAGCAGGCGCAAGGTCCGGCGGCATTGCCTCTTTTGCGAGCAGGGCGACGGCCTCGGCCAGCGGCAGGGTCACCTGCTCCCGGCCCGGCAGGCGGCGCAGCACCAGGCTGCCCTCCTCGGCCTCCCGCCGGCCGACCACCGCCAGCACCGGCACGCGCTGGTCGATGTGGTCCACCACCTTGCGGTTGATCTTCTCGTTCCGCAGGTCGAGCTCGACCCGCAGCCCGGCCTTGCTCAGGGCCGCCGCCGCAGCCCTGGCGAAATCATCGGCATCCGAGACGATGGTCGTCACCACCACCTGGACGGGCGCCAGCCAGAGCGGGAAGCGCCCGGCATGCTGCTCGATCAGGATGCCGATGAAGCGCTCGAAGCTGCCGAGGATGGCCCGGTGCAGCATGACCGGGCGGCGCCGGGTCCCGTCCTCGGCCACGTATTCCGCGTCCAGCCGCTCCGGCAGCACGAAATCCACCTGCAGCGTGCCGCATTGCCAGTCCCGGCCGATCGCGTCGCGGAGGACGAATTCCAGCTTCGGGCCGTAGAAGGCGCCCTCCCCCGGGTTCAGCTCGTACTCGACGCCGGCCGTCTTGCAGGCCTCGCGCAGCGCGCCCTCCGCCTGGTCCCAGACCGCATCGGCACCCGCCCGCTTGGCCGGCCGGTCGCTGAACTTCACCCGGAAATCGGCGAAGCCCAGGTCGCGGTAGATCGAGGAGAGCAGCGCCACGAATTCCACCGTCTCGGCCGCGATCTGCTCCTCGGAGCAGAAGATATGCGCGTCGTCCTGGGTGAAGGCCCGCACCCGCATGATGCCATGCAGCGCGCCCGAGGGCTCGTAGCGGTGGCAGGAGCCGAATTCGGCCATCCGCAGCGGCAGCTCGCGGTAGCTGCGGAGCCCCTGGTTGAAGATCTGCACGTGGCAGGGGCAGTTCATCGGCTTCAGCGCCAGGACGCGGTCCTTCTCGGACTCGTCCTCGACCCGGGCGATGAACATGTTCTCCCGGAACTTCTCCCAGTGGCCGGAGGCTTCCCAGAGCTTGCGGTCCACCAGCTGCGGGGTCTTCACCTCCTGGTAGTCGGTCCGGTCGAGCCGGCGGCGCATGTAGTCCTCCAGCACCCGGTAGAGCTTCCAGCCCTTGGGGTGCCAGAAGATGCTGCCCGTCGCCTCCTCCTGGAGGTGGAAGAGGTGCATCTCGCGGCCGATCTTGCGGTGGTCGCGCTTCTCCGCCTCCTCCAATTGGTGGAGATAGGCGTCCAGCTCCTTCTGGTCGCGCCAGGCGGTGCCGTAGATGCGGGACAGCATGGCGTTGCGGTGGTCGCCGCGCCAATAGGCCCCGGCCACCTTGGTCAGCTTGAAGGCGCCGCCGATATCCCCGGTGCCGCGCATATGCGGGCCGCGGCAGAGGTCGATCCAGTCGCCCTGGCTATAGAGGCTGATCTCGACGTCGGTCGGCAGGTCCCGGATCAGCTCCGCCTTGTACTTCTCGCCCTTGTCCTTGAAGAACTCGATCGCCTCGTCGCGCGGCATAACGCTGCGCACGAAGGGCGCGTTGCGGGCGATGATCTCCCGCATCTTCGCCTCGATCGCGCCGAAATCCTCCGGCGTGAAGGGCTCGTTGCGGGCGAAGTCGTAGTAGAAGCCGTTCTCGATCGAGGGGCCGATCGTCACCTGGGTGCCCGGGTAGAGCGCCTGCACGGCTTCCGCCAGCACATGCGCCGTATCGTGCCGGATCATCTCCAACGCCTCCGGGTCGCGCCGGGTGATGAAGCGCACGGCGGCGTCCTGGCCGATCTCCATCGAGAGGTCGCGCGTCACCCCATCCACCTGCATGGCGAGCGCCGCCTTGGCGAGGCCGGGGCCGATCGCCGCCGCGACGGTAGTCCCCGTCACCGGCCCATCGAAGGCGCGGACGGAACCGTCGGGTAGCGTGATCGCAGGCATGGGAATGGCTTGTCCTGTCCGGGTGCTTGGGGCGCGGACCATGGGCAGCGCGGACGCCGCTCGTCAAGCGCCGCGCTTGCGGCATCCCGGCATGGTACCGATATTCGCGTCCTATTTCGGAGTGACCCTCTGTGCCGGAGCCGCGTCGCGCCGCTCTCTATGTCGATTTCGACAATGTCTTCTCCACCCTGGCCGGCCTCGACGAATGGGCCGCCTGGAATTTCGCCGCCAGCCCCGGCCGCTGGCTCGCCTGGCTGGCGGAAGCGCTGCCGGGCGGGCCGCGCCGGTTGCTGGTGCGGCGCTGCTACCTGAACCCGGCCGGCTGGACCGAGCCGGAGGCGGGCGGCAGCCTGTCCCGCTGGCTCGGCCAGCCGCGGATCTACTACAGCCGCTTCCGCAGCGACTTCGTCCGCGCCGGCTTCACCGTGGTGGATTGCCCGCGCCTCGCCCGGCTGAAGAATGCCGCGGATATCGTCATGGCGCTCGATATCGCCGATGCCATCGCCCACCCCACCCGCTTCGAGGATTTCCTCATCCTCTCGGGCGACAGCGACTTCACCCCGCTGCTGCACCGGCTGCGGGAACATGACCGGCGGGTGCTGGTGGTGACGCACGACGTCTCCGCCCAGGCCTTCCGCGCCGCCGCCGACCTCGTCGTCCCGCTCGGCGATTTCGCCGAGGCCACGCTGGCCGAGGCCGCGCCCGTCGCAACCCCGGCCACGCCCGCGACCATCGCCCCCGGGGCACCGCCCGAAGCCGATGCCATCCCCGACCCGGGCGAGCCGGAGGCCCAGCGCGCCGCCATCCTCGCCGCCCTGCGCCGCCTGGTGGCCGCCGCGCCCGAGCCGCTGCACCTGCCGGCGCTGGGCAAGCGCATCCATGTGGATTGCGGCGCCTGGGTCCGCCGCAGCCGCTTCGGCGGCGCCGGGACGCTCGCCCGGCTGATCGAGGGCGCCGGCGACCTGAAGCTGGAAGCCGGCCCCGGCGGCGGTTGGATCTTCGACCCGCGCCGCCACGCCCCGCCCGCCGCGGCCCTGCCCGAGCCCGCGGACGACCCGCTCTCCCGCGCCCTGGCCGAGCTGCGGGGGGCGCTGCGGGACACCCAGGAGCTTCCCCGGCTGGGAACGGAGGAGCTGGAATTCGTGCTGGGACGGCTGGCCAGCCTGCTGCCGCTGCAGGGCGGCCCGGGCGGGGCGGCCCGCGCCGCCCTGGTCTCGGAGGCGGTCGGCGCCGGCTTCGACGTCCAGGCCAGGGCGGTGGACACGCTGGTGCAATGGCTGCTGCTCGCCCGCTTCGACTGGCAGCCGGCGGCCGATCCGGTGGGGACCGTCTGCCGCCTCGGCCGTGCCTTCTATGCCGAGCTGACCCGGCAGGCCGCCGCCTCCGGCCAGCGGCTGCGGCCGGAAACCCTGACGGCGCTGCGGGACTGGATCGGCCTCGGGTCCCGCCCGGTGACGGAGGAGCCCGGTCCCGAGGCGGCATCGCCCGGGTCGATACGCGCCGATGCGTTGATAGGGCCGGCCGCCATGCCCACCTCCGAAGCCGCGCCCCCGTCAACGACCCAGGACGGCGAGGCCCCCCCAGCCCCCTGAGGCGTGGCGGGCCGCGCCGGAGGCCTCCGCATGTCCCTCGCGATCGACTTCGACACCAGCTATACCCGCCTGCCGGACCGGTTCTATGCCCGCCAGGCGCCGCAGCCGGTGGCCGCCCCGCGCCTGATCCGGCTCAATGCGCCGCTGGCCCGCCAGCTCGGGCTCGACCCGGATGCGCTGGCCAGCCCGGAGGGGCTGGCCATGCTCGCCGGCAATGCGCTGCCCGAGGGCGCCGCCGCGCTGGCCTATGCCGGGCACCAGTTCGGCAATTTCGTGCCCCAGCTCGGCGACGGCCGCGCGATGCTGCTCGGCGAGGTGGTGGACCGCGATGGCCGGCGCCGCGACCTCCAGCTCAAGGGCTCCGGCCGCACCGCCTTCTCGCGCGGCGGCGACGGGCGGGCGGCGCTCGGCCCGGTGCTGCGGGAATACATCGTGAGCGAGGCCATGGCCGCGCTCGGCGTGCCGACCACCCGGGCGCTG
This sequence comes from Belnapia sp. AC561, assembly GCF_979252845.1. Lineage (NCBI taxonomy): Bacteria > Pseudomonadati > Pseudomonadota > Alphaproteobacteria > Acetobacterales > Roseomonadaceae > Belnapia > Belnapia sp. AC561. The sequence continues at coordinate 111,099 of NZ_CEEDBP010000001.1, read as the reverse complement.
GCGGCGGTTGCCACCGGCGAGAGCGTCTGGCGCGAGACGGCGCTGCCCGGCGCGGTGCTGACCCGCGTCGCCGCCAGCCATATCCGCGTCGGAACCTTCCAGTTCTTCGCCGCCCGCGGCGACGTGGAGGGGCTGCGCCTGCTGGCCGACCATGCCATCGCCCGCCACTATCCGGAGGCCGCGGCGGCGCCCAGCCCCTACCGCGCCCTGCTGGAGGGCGTGGTGGCGCGGCAGGCCGGGCTCATCGCGCAGTGGCTGCTGGTCGGCTTCATCCACGGGGTGATGAATACCGACAATTGCACCATCTCCGGCGAGACCATCGACTACGGCCCCTGCGCCTTCATGGACGCCTATGACCCGGCGACGGTCTACAGTTCCATCGATCATGCCAGCCGCTATGCCTACGGCAACCAGCCGCGCATCGCCCAGTGGAACCTGACCCGGCTGGCCGAGGCCCTGCTGCCGCTGCTGGCCGAGGACCAGGATGCGGCGGTCGCCCAGGCGCAGGAAGCCCTGGCCGGCTTCGGCCCGACCTTCCAGGCCGCCTGGCTGGCCGGGCTGCGGCGCAAGCTCGGCCTGCTGGAGGCGCAACCGGAGGATGCCGACCTGGCCCAGGCGCTGCTGACCGCGATGACCGAGAATCAGGCGGACTACACCCTGACCTTCCGCGGGCTGGGCAACCTGCTCGCCGGCGGCCCCTCCCCCCGCACGCTGTTCGCCGACCCCGCCGCCTTCGATGCCTGGGAGGCGCGCTGGCAGGCCCGGCTGGCCGCGGAGGCGACCGATCCGGCCGCCCGCCTCGCCGCCATGCAGGCCAGCAACCCGGCCTTCATCCCGCGCAACCACCGGGTGGAGGCGGCGCTTTCGGCCGCCGTCGAGCGCGACGACTTCGCCCCCTTCGAGGAGCTGATCGCGGTGCTGGCGCGGCCCTTCGAGGACCAGCCCGGCTTCACCCGCTACAGCCTACCGCCGGAGCCGGAGGAGCGGGTGCTGGCGACCTTCTGCGGCACCTGATCCCTTTCCCGTTTCTTTCCCCGGTCGAAAGCAATGGTTGACCACCAGCCGGGGCGGCTTCTAACGTCCCGGTTGTAATCATTTCTCCATTCCGCGGTCGAACCGGGTACCCTGCCTCATGCCGGATGGCTCCCTTGTCGCTGCCCGGACCGCGGCCGATGCCGCGTTGTTCCGGAATTTCGAGAGCCTCGGCGACAATTGCGAATTCGGCTTCGTCCATTACCACTTCAACCCAACCAATACCTCCAGCCTGCTCCGCTGGGCCGGGACGGACGTGGACCGGCTGGTGCATGGGCTGGAGACCGGCTTCGCCGGGGTGGGCGACCCGGCCCATACCCGGATCATCTGGAGCGAGCGGGAATACTCGCTGCACGACCCGCGCTTCTTCACCACCCATACCTTCCACCAGCAGCAGGCGCCGACGCCGGAGCGCGAGGCCGAGTTGCTGCGGCGGGGCTGCGCCGCGTTGCGGCTGCTGCGGCGGATGCTGCTGCGCGACATCGCCGAGGGACGGCGGATCTTCGTCCATAAATCCGCCAGCCCGCAGTTCGACGAGCCGGCGATGCACCGGCTGCATGCGGCGCTGCGCCGGCATGGCCCGGCCGGGCTGCTCTGCGTCCGGCCGCCGCGGCCGGGCGAGGTGGCGGGCGACGTCTCGCGGCTGGCGCCGGGCCTCATGCTGGGGCGGATCGACCGCTTCGTGATGGCGGAAGGGCCCTACGACATGTGGCATGGCCTCTGCCGCCAGGCGCTGGCGCTGCACCATGGCTGAGGGCGGGGCTGAGCGGGCCGCCCTGCTGGCCGCCCTGGCCGGGATGATGCCGGCGATCACCGGCATGCCGACCGGCGAATTGCGGGCGGAAACCCTGCTGGAGGATATCCCCGGCCTCGACAGCCTGCGGCTGATGGAGCTGCTGGCGACCGCCGAGAGCCGCTTCGGGGTGGAGCTGGACCCGGCCGACCTCGAGGACCTCCTGCGGCTCGGCGATATCGCCACGGCGCTGGAGCGGGCGCCGGCGCCGCGGGCGTGAACCCGCATCGGCAGGCGATGGCGGCGGCGCTGCGCCGGGCCGGGCCGGAGGGCTGGCTGAGCACCCCGGACCTGCCGATGGACCATCGCGGGCCGCTGGACTGGCCCTACCTCCCCTGGGGCGGGGCCGGCGCGGCCCGGCCGCTGCTGGAGGCGCTGCGGGAGGCCATGCGGCGCGCCCCGGACAGCCTCGCCTGCGAGGATGCCGAGGGCAGCCTGGACTTCGCCGGGCTGTGGCAGGCCGTCGCACGGCTGGCCCGGGCCATGGCGGCGCAGCCGGCGCCGGTGGTGGCGATCCTCGCCCCGGGCGGGCGCGGCTGCCTCGCGGCGATCCTCGCCTGCCTCGCCGCCGGGCGCATCGGCGCGGTACTGGATGCCAAGGTGCCGGAGGCACGGCGCGCCCTGCTGCTGCGGCTGACCGGGGCCGGGCTGGTGCTGGCGCCCGCGGCCACGGCCGCGGCGATCGCCGCCGCGCATGGCCTGCCCGTGCTGCCGCTGGAGACGGGCTTCGCCGGACCGCCGGCCAGGATGCCAGCCACCACCCCGCGCGACCCGCAGGCACCGGCGGTGATCCTGGCGACCTCCGGCAGCACCGGGGAGCCGAAGCTGATCGCCATCGGCGAGCGCGGCCTGGGCTTCCGCCTGGCGACGCGGATCGACGAATGGCACATCGGCCCGGCCGACCGGGTGCTGGTGGTCTCCCCGGCTTCCAGCATCGGCGGGCTGAAGGCCCTGCTCTATGCGCTGACCGGCGCGGCGGTGCGGGTCGAGGCGCTGGGACCGGGCGGGCTGCGGCCGCTGCTCGCGGCCATGGCGGCCTGGCGGCCGACCATCCTGCGGCTGGTGCCTTCCCTGCTGCGCAGCCTAGTGGCGCAGCCCGGCGCCGCGGCCGGGCTGGCCAGCCTGCGCCTGGTCTGCTGCGGCGGGGAGCCCCTGCTGCGGGCCGATATCCCGCTATTCCGCCGGGCGCTGCCGCCGGGCTGCCTGATCGCCAATGCCTATGGTTCGACCGAGGCGGAGGGCATCGTCTGGTTCGCGGATGAGGCCGATGCGCATGACCCGGTGCGGGTCGCCGCCGGGCGGCTGGTGGGCGACGTCGAGGTGCGGATCGCCGACGAGGATGGCCGCCCCTGCCCGCCCGGCGAGGTCGGCGAGCTGGAATTCCGCAGCCACTGGCTGGCGCTGGGGGAATGGCGGGAGGGCATGCTGGTGCCCGGCCGGCTGCGGCCGGACCCCGCCGACCCGGCCCGACGCATCTATGCCAGCGGCGACCTGGCGCGGCTGGATGCGGATGGGGTGGTCGTCGTGCTCGGCCGGCGGGACCGGATGGTGAAGCTGAACGGGCTCCGGGTGGAGCTCGGCGAGATCGAGACGGCGCTGCTGGCGGTGGCGGGCGTGGCCGAGGCCAGCGTGGTGGCGCGGCAGGCCGAGGGGCGGGTGCTGGTGCGCGGCTTCGTCGTCGGTGCGGCGACGGTGCCGGCGCTGCGGGCGGCGCTGCGGTCCCGGCTGCCGGCCTACATGCAGCCGGGGACCTTGCAGGTGCTGGAGGCCTTGCCGCGGCTGCCCGGCGGCAAGGTGGACCAGATGGCGCTGCTGGACTGGCCGCTGCCGGGTTGAAGCGCTATCGTCTGAGAACCAGAACGAATGACGCGAACCATGCGACACTGACCAGACGCCGATGCATGGCACCCGGGCCAAGGTCGGCGATGATGGACTGTGGAGCATCGAGTGGCAGGCGAGGCGCGCGCATGATCGATCGCAGAGAACAGCGTGTCTTCGCATCGCTGGCCAGCCTCGCGGGTGTCGGTGCCGCCGGCTTTCTCATCACCCTGATCTCGGGGGGCGACGCGCCGCGTGGCCTACAGGTGGCCGTGTTCCTGACCGTTTTTGCGCTTGGGCCGGGTATTGCCCTGGCACTCTGCGCGGAGGCGCTTCTGGAGCGTTTCGACGAGGTGTCTTGGGGTGCCTACGCCACCACGGGTTTCTTCGGGGGTGGTATCCTGTCGGTTCTGTTTCTGGGCGTTGGCGGGGATGACCCGAACGGGTTCCTCACCGGGCTGGCCTGTAGCTCAGCGGGGGCGAGCGCATATTGGGCCGTCCTGAGACCGGACCGCTACGATGAACGGGACGATGTGGCGTAGGTCCGCCCTAGGGTCGGCAGCCGACCCGGCTGCCGGGTACCGGACGTCAGGCACGCAGCATTAGGCCGGTTCCAGGTCCCGCTTCGCCATCATCGCCTTGAAGGCCGGCCGCGCGTGGCAGGTCTTCAGCCAGGCCGAGAGTGCCGGATAGGGCGTGAACAACTCCGTCGCGGGCATGGCGTAGCGCACCACCTCCGAGAGGGTGATGTCGGCCACGGTGAAGCGGCCGCCGACCGCATAGCCGGTGGCCGAGAGTGCCTGATCCAGCACCGCGAAGGGCGCGCGCAGCGCGGCGACCGAGGCGGCGGCGAGGGCCGCGTCGCGTTCCTCCGGCGGCTTGGCGGCGAGGTTGTAGAGCACCTGGATGGAATGCGGCTCCACCTCGGTCGCGGCCCAGAGGGTCCACATGCCCATCAGCCCATCCTCCGCCGCATCCGCCGGCCCCAGCGCGCCGCCGTAGCGCCGCGCGAGGTAGAGGTTGATGGCGAGGGATTCGTGCAGCACCAGCCCGTTGTCGTCGATGCTGGGGATGCGCCCGTTCGGGTTCACCGCCAGGAAGGCCGGCGAGCGGGTGTTGAGCGGCGCATCCGCCGCATCCGGGTCGGCCAGCCGATAGGACTGGATGACCGGGACGTGGCGGAAGGGCAGGCCGATCTCCTCGGCCAGCCAGATGTTGCGCGAGGCGCGGGAGCGCAGGACGCCGTAGACGGTCAGCACCGGTACTTGGCGCCCTTGCGGTCCACGGTGCGGACCAAGCCCTGGAATTCCATCAGGCCGTATTCCGGGGTGGCGCGCATCTTCTTCATCCGGGCGGCGGCGCGGTCGATGATGTACTGCTCGATCGCCACCGGCGGCTCGTCCAGCTGGCGGGCCATGAGTTCGAGCTCGCAGGCGCGCTCGAGCATGTAGAGGCGCATCATGGCGCCGTGGATGGTCTCGCCGAGCGTCAGCAGGCCGTGGTTGTGCAGGATGACGCAGGAGCCGCCCTTGCAGGATTCGGCCAGCGCGTCGCATTCCTCCTGCGAGGTCGGCACGCCGTATTCGTGGTAGACCACGTCGTCGTAGACGTGCAGCGCATCCTGGCTGATCGGGCGCAGGCCGCGCTTCATGAGGGAGACGCCGCCGCCCGCGCGGGTATGCGTGTGCAGCACGCAATTCGCATCCGGCCGGCCGATGTAGACCCCGCTGTGGATGGTGAAGCCGGCGGCGTTGTAGCGGCCCTGGTCGCCGATGACGTTGCCCTTGAGGTCCATCTTCACCAGGGAGGAGGCGGTGACCTCGTCGAACATCTCGCCGTAGCGGTTGATGACGAAATGCTCCGGCTCGCCGGGGATGCGGGCGGACATGTGGGTGTTGATCAGGTCGGTCCAGCCGAGGTCGTGGCAGACGTGGTAGAGCGCGGCGAGGTCGCAGCGGGTCTGCCACTCGGCATCGGACATGTCGGAGCTGGCGAGCTTCATGGCTGATGACATCGGGGATTCCCTTCGCATCGCGTCCGGCGGACGCGCCGGGCGGGGCATGGTGCGCGACCCCGGCACGGGCTGCAAGGCGATGATGGCTAGCGCCTGCAGGATTCGAGGCGGAAGGCCGGGGCGGGATCCTGGCGGACGCCGTTCAGCCAGAGCTCCAGGTGCAGGTGGGTGCCGTAGGTGATGCCGGTGCGGCCGATCCGGCCGATCGCCTCGCCCGCGGCGACGCTGCGGCGGCCGGTGGCGAGTGCGGGGGTGACGGTGCCGAGATGGGCGTAGCGGGTCATCCAGCCGCCAGGGTGGCGGAGGTCCACTTCCAGCCCGGTGCCGCCGCGGCGGCGGATGGCCAGGACCTGGCCGGCGGCGGCGGCGCGGATGGTGGCGCCGGCGGGGGCGGGCAGGTCGAGGCCCGGGTGGTCGCGCGAGGCGCGCGGACCGCCGGCCGGGCGCGGGCCGAAGGGCGAGGAGATGCAGGCCGGGGTGACGGGCGGCAACCAGGCGGGGGCGGGTGAGTCGAGGGCCATGCAGCGGATCAGCTGGGGATAAAGCCTGCTAAAATCCGCACAATTCGGCTCAATTCCATAAAATTCCGCTCAAATCCGTAAAATTCGGCTCAATTTTCGCGCGGTCCCGGCCGACAAGCCATTGATTCCACGCATAATAAAGTTTTACCGGGACGATATCTGCGGGATTCCGCGGCGACAGGGCCGATGCCGCCACTTGATTTTATTCCTATAGCGGTTCGCCCCGCCCGGGGCAAGGGAAAGCCGTCCCGGGGGGGGCTTCGCGCCCTTCCCCGCCCCGCCTAAGAATGCTCCCAATGGGAGAGGATCACGCCATGCAATTGGATCACAGCGCCCTGCCGCAGGATTGGGCCGAGGGAAGCTTCGCCGCGCGGATCATGACCGCGGAAGGCCCCAGCGTCCTCGCCCTGCTGAAGGGGGCGGCTTTCGACATGACCCCGGCCTTCGGCACCAGCAGCGCCTGGCTGAACGAGCCGGACCCGGTCGCCGCCATCCGCAACCGCGGCGTGCCGATCCCGCTCGACCTGCCGGCGATGCTGGCCAATAGCGCGCATGCGACGCGGAATACCGCGAAGCCCTGGCTGCTGGCGCCGATCGACCTGCAGGCGGTGAAGGCCTGCGGCGTGACCTATGTGCGCTCCATGCTGGAGCGCGTCATCGAGGAGCGCTGCCGCGGCGATGCCTCCCAGGCGGAAGCGGTGCGGGGCGAAGTGCGGGCCATCATCGGCGACGACCTGTCGCAGTTGCGGCCGGGCAGCGCCGAGGCGGCGGCGGTGAAGGCGGCGCTGGTCGAGAAGGGCTGGTGGAGCCAGTACCTGGAAGTGGGCATCGGGCCGGATGCGGAGATCTTCTCCAAATGCCCGCCGATGGCCTCGGTCGGCATCGGCGCCAAGGTCGGCGTGCATCCGAACAGCGCCTGGTCCAACCCGGAGCCGGAAGCGGTACTGGCGGTGAATGCGCGCGGCGCCATCCTCGGCGCCATGCTGGGCAACGACGTGAACCTGCGGGACGTGGAGGGCCGCTCGGCGCTGCTGCTGGGGCGGGCGAAGGACAACAACGCCTCCTGCGCGCTCGGGCCGCTGCTGCGGCTGTTCGATGCCGGCTTCACGCTGGAGGACGTGCGGCGGGCGGAGCTGACCCTGACCATCACCGGCCGCGACGGCTTCGCGCTGGAGGAGCGCGGCATGGTCGGCGCCATCGCCCGCGACCCGACCGAGGTGGTGGACCAGATGATCGGGCCGCATCACCAGTACCCGGACGGCGCGGTGCTCTTCCTCGGCACGCCCTTCTCCCCGAGCAAGGACCGCGGCGAGAAGGGCCAGGGCTTCACCCACCATCCCGGCGACGTGGTGCGGATCGCCACGCCGCGGCTCGGGGCGCTGGTGAACGAGGTGGACCGGACGGATATGTGCCCGCCCTGGGTCTTCGGGACGGGGGCGCTATTCGCCAACCTGGCGCGGCGGGGATTGCCGCGGGCTTGAGGAAGAAAGGCCGGGAGAAGGTATTCTCCCGGACCCTCATCTATTTCCATTAATTTGAATGCCGCGTGGCAGTGAGGCTTCGGGACATGGGCAGACTCACAAAAAGGAAGGATGGGGTTCGGGGAAGGAATACTTTTCCTTCCCTGACCTTCCTTCGATGACCGAGGAAACCGGCCGCCTCGACCGCGGCGACGGCATCGAGCTCGCCTGGCGCCGCGTCCCGGGGCGCGAGCCCGGCGTCGTCTTCCTCGGTGGCTTCAACAGCGACATGACCGGCAGCAAGGCGGAGGATCTCTCGGCCTTCTGCGCCGCGCGGGGCCAGGCCTTCCTGCGGCTCGACTACAGCGGGCACGGCGCCAGCGGCGGGCGGTTCGAGGATGGGACGATCGGCTGCTGGGCGGCGGATGCGGCGGCGGTGATCGCGGCGCTGACCTCGGGGCCGCAGGTGCTGGTCGGCTCCTCCATGGGCGGCTGGATCGGCATGCTGCTGGCGGTGCGGCAGCCCGAGCGGGTGGCGGCGCTGGTCGGCATCGCGGCGGCGCCGGACTTCACCCCGCGGATCGAGGCGATGCTGCCGCCGGAGGTGAAGGCCATCATCGCCCGCGACGGGCTCTGGTATCGGCCGAGCCAGTATGGCGCCCCCTTCCCCATCACCGCGAAGCTGCTGGAGGAAGGGCGCGATCACCTGCTGCTGCAGGCGCCGGTGCCGATCGCGGTGCCGGTCCGTCTGCTGCAGGGGCAGGCGGACCCGGACGTGCCCTGGGAGACGGCGTTGAAAATCGCCGGGGCGGTGACCGGCGGGGATGTGCAGGTGCTGCTGGTGAAGGATGGCGACCACCGGCTCTCCCGGCCGGAGGACCTGCTGCTATTGCGGCGGGTGGTCGGGGACCTGCTCGGCGCGCAGGATGGCGGCGAGGCCGGCGCGATAGCCGGGATATAGCCATTCGATGCCGAGCGCCGCCTTGGTCGCGGCATTGGCGACCTTGCGGTTCTCCGTCCAGAAGCTTCGGCCCATGGGGGACATGCCGGCCGCGGCCTGCTCGTAGGGGATGGCGGGGGGCGGCGGCACGCCGAGCAGGCGGGCCGCTTCGGCGACCACCTCGGCGCTTTCCGCCACCTCGTCGTCGACCAGGTTGAAGATGCGCCGGCCGGGCGGCGGGTCCTGCGCCATGGCGGCGAAGGCGGCGAGCGCGATGTCGTCGCGGTGGATGCGGCTGAAGGCGTGGCCGGGCTTGACGGTGCGGCGGGCGGTGCCGGCGCGGAGCTCGTCCAGGGCGCTGCGGCCGGGGCCGTAGATGCCGCCGACGCGGAAGATGTCGACGGCGAGGCCCCCGGCGAAGGTGGCGGCGAAGGCGGCCCAGGCCTGCTCGGCCTCGAGCCGGCGGCGGGAGCGGTCCTGGCCGGGGGCGGGCGGCGTCGATTCATCGACCCAGCCGCCGTCGCGGTCGCCATAGACGCCGGTGGTGGAAAGGTAGCCGATCCAGCGCAGCCCCGGCGCCGCGGCGATGGCAGGGGCATGGGCGGCCAACACCGGATCGCCGGCCTCGCCCGGGGCCGCGGTGACCAGAAGATGGGTCGCGGTGGCGAAGGCCGGGCCGGCCGCGGCGAAGGCCAGCACCGTGGCGCCGGGCGGGGCTCCGGCGCGGGCCGGGTCGCGGGCGGTGCCGGTGACCTGCCAGCCGGCGGCCAGGGCGCGGCGGGCCACGGCGCCGCCGCTGTAGCCGAGACCGGCGACGAGAAGATGTCCGGGGGGATGCGGAGCTGTCATGCAGGTGATCTGGCGCCAAAAGGCCCCGGCCGCTAGACTGCCGGGGTGAAGCTTGTTCGCCCCGTTCTGCTCGGCGCATTCGCCGCCGCGCTGCTGGCCGGCGCCGCCGGGACCGGCTGGCTGACGCTCCGCGGCCCGCAGGCGGAGGCGGCGGCCGATGTGCTGCCCTTGCCGCCGGACGTGCCGCGGCTGGCGGAAAGCCCGGAATACGAGGCCTGCCTGGGGCTGATCCGCAGCGATGCGGAGGGCGCCCGGGCCATGGCGGAGGCCTGGGAAGCCGCCGGCGGCGGCGAGGGCGCGCGGCATTGCGGCGCGCTGGCGCTGCTCGGCATGGGGGAGCCGGAGCGGGCGGCGGAGCGGCTGGAACAGCTCGGCCGGGCCAGCCGGAGCAGCGCGGCGACGCGGGCCTCCCTGTTCGCCCAGGCGGGACAGGCCTGGATGATGGCGGGCCAGGGCAGCCGGGCCTTCGCCACCACCACCATGGGGCTGGGGCTGACGCCGGATGATGCGGAGCTGCTGCTGGACCGCGCCGTGGCGCTGGGCACCCTCGCCCGCTATGCCGAGGCGATGGAGGATGTGAACCGGGTGCTGGCGCTCGACCCCGACCGGGCCGAGGCCTGGGTCTTCCGGGCCGCGGCGAACCGGCACCTGGAGAAGGTGGACCAGGCGGCGGCCGACGTGGAGCGGGCGCTGGCGCTGGCGCCGGAGAATGCCGAGGCGCTGCTGGAGCGGGGGATCATCCGCCAGCTCAAGGGCGATACCGCCGGGGCGAAGCAGGACTGGGAGCGGGCGGTGAGCCTGGCGCCGGACAGCGCGACCGCGGATCTGGCGCTGCAGAACCTGGCGCTGAACGAGGCGGGGCCGCAGCGGCGCTGAGGCCCGGGCGTCAGAAATCCGGGTTGTCGTAATGGTCCGGCGGGGTCAGGCCGCTGACGCGGTCGGCCAGGATGGCGCGGAAGCAGGGGCGCGACTTCATCCGCGCGTACCAGTCGCGCGCCGCGTCGCTCAGCTCCCATTTCACGTCGCCGATGTAGTCCAGCGCCGAGAGATGCGCCGCGGCGGCGAAATCCGCGAGGCTGAGCTGTGGCCCGGCGAGCCAGGCGCGGTTCTCCGCCAGCCAGCCGAGATAGGCCATGTGCGCGCGCATGTTCGCGTAGCCCGCGCGCATCGCCCCCGCATCCGGGTTGCCGCGGCCCATGGTGCGCTTCATCTGCTTCTCGAAGAGCAGGTTCTGGGTGACCTCGGCGTTGAACTTGCCGTCGAACCAGGCGACGAGGCGGCGCACCTCCGCCCTTTCGCCGAGCGTGCGGCCGAACAGCGAGACATCCGGGTAGGCCTCATCCAGGTATTCGCAGATGGCGTAGCTATCGGCGATGGTGAAGCCGTTCTCCTCCAGCAGCACCGGAACGGTGACGGCGGGATTCATCGCCTCGAATTCGGGACGCCGCTCCCAGACCCGCTCGACGCGGAGCTCGAAGGGGATGCGCTTCTCCGCCAGGGCCAGGCGGACCTTGCGGCAGAAGGGCGAGAGGGGGATGTGATACAGGATGCGCACGGGCTGGCCTTATGCCACCCCCCTGCCGGGGGCGGAAGCCGCGTTGGCGATCATTGGCGATGGGCATGGAGTTCCAGCAGCCCGGCCAGCACGTCGGTGACTCCGCTGAGGGTGATCTGGGTGCCGACGCAGAGCATGAGGAAGGCGGCGAGCCGGCTGACGACGCGGGCCCGGGCCTCCCCCAGCAGGCCGGTCACCCGGTCCGCCGAGGCATAGGCGAGCCAGACGAAGGCGGCGACCAGCAGCGCCGCGGCGGAGACGCCGGCGAAGAAGGGCAGCGCCTCCGCCAGCCGGCCGGAGGGGCGGTTGGCGCCGAGGGCGATGGCGACGGAGATGGTGCCGGGCCCGGTGGTGAAGGGCATGGTCAGGGGGAAGAAGGCGACATCCTCCTCCCCCGCCGCGCCCTCGGCCTGTTCCTGCTTGCGCGCCTCGATGCGTTCCGGGGCCGAGAGCAGCGCCCAGGCCCGCGTCGCGACGACCAGCCCGCCGGCGATGCGGAGCGCGGCGAGGCTGACGCCGAAGAACTCCAGCAGGTAGGAGCCGAGCCAGAGCGCGCCCAGCATGACCAGCGCGGCATAGAGCCCGATGCGCCGGGCCAAGGCCAGGCGCTCGGCATGCGAGCGCTCCGCCGTGACCTGGCTGAAGATCAGCGAGGCGCCGATCGGGTTGACGATGGAGAACAGCGCGGAGAAGGCGAGCACGAAGCTCTGCGCCGCCGCGCCGGTATCGATCACCGGGTCAGCCGACCCATTCGCCCTGGCGCATCAGCGGCTCCGCCGTGCCGTCGGCGGCGAGGCCGTCCACATCCGTCTCGGCGGAGCCGATCATCCAGTCGACATGGATGAGGCTGCGGTTGGCGCCGGCGGCGGCGAGCGCGGCCTCGTCCAGGTTCTGGTCGGTGAAGCACTTCGAATAGGCCTGGCCGAGGGCGATGTGGCTGGCGGCATTCTCGTCGAAGAGCGTGTTGTAGAAGAGCAGGCCGCTCTGCGAGATCGGGTTGGAATGCGGGACGAGGGCGACCTCGCCCAGGCGGCGGGCGCCCTCGTCCGTGCCGATCATGCGCTCGAGCACCGACTGGCCGGCGCTGGCGCTGGCCTCGGTGATGACGCCGGCCTCGAAGCGGACGCGGATGTCGCGGATCAGGGTGCCCTGGTAGGCCAGCGGCTTGCTGGCGGCGACCACGCCCTCGGTCATGGCGGCGTGGGGGGTGGTGAAGACTTCCTCGGTCGGGATGTTGGGGTTGCCGGTGATGCCGTTCTTGGCGGTGGAGGAGCCGCCCATCCAGGCATGGCCCTCGGCGAGGCCGACCTTGAGGTCCGTCCCTGGGCCGCGGAAGCGCAGCGCGGCGTAGCGGCGGGCATTCAGCATCCGGCGCTTGGCCATGAGCGTGGCGTTATGCGCCTCCCAGGCAGCGACCGGGTCGGCCTCATCGACGCGGGAGGCGGCGAAGATGGCGTCCCAGAGCCGGGCGACGGCGGCGGCTTCGTCCAGGTCGGGGAAGACGCAGCGGGCCCAGGCGGGGGTGGCATTGGCGACCAGGGTCCAGTTGATGGCGGTCGCGGTGATCAGCTCCAGCGCCGGGCGATAGGCGATGGAGCGGGCGCGGTTGGCGCGGGCGACCTTGGCCGGGTCCTCGGCCGCCAGCAGCGTCGGGTTGTCGCCGACGATGGCGAGGCGGGCGGCACCGTTGCGGAAGGCCTGGGCCATGCCGTCGAAGAGCCAGGCGGGGGCGGCATCGAAGCTCTCGTCCGAGGCCAGGCGGTAGCGGGCCAGGGCGGACTGGTCGTCCGACAGGATGGTGGTGACCAGGCTGGCCCCGGCGCGATAGGCCTGCTCGGTGATGCGGCGGGCGAGCGGCAGGGCCTCGACCGGGGCGGTCATCACCAGCTCCTGCCCCGGGGCGAGGCCGAGGCCGGTGCGGATGGCGAGCATGGCCAGCCGGTCCAGCCGGGCGTCCTGGGTGAGCGTGCTGCGCGGGATGGAATCCATGCGGGGGGGTCTCCTTGGGCGTGACTATCCGCCGGCCGCGCTCAGCGTTCCAGCATGGACTCATGCACCCAGCCGAACGGCTGGTCCTCCCCCACCTGCCGCCAGCCGCCGGGGGCCTCGGCGAAGACCCGCAGCGAGGAGGCGCGGGGGACGATGCGGACCACGGCGCCGCCGCCGGCCGGGCTGCTGCGGATGTTGACGGGGTGGGCGGCGGTGGTGGTGACGGTGCCGGTGGGGCGTGCGGTTGTAGGCGGGGTAGCCGCGGCGGCGGAGGGTGCCGCCGGGGCCGGGGCCGGCGGGGCGGCCGAAAGGGCGCCATCGGCCGGCAGCGGCGGCAGGGCGCGGGCGGCCTGGCCGGGGGTATTGCGCGGGCCGCCGCCGTCGAAGCAGCGGTCGACGCTTTCGATATAGACCCGCGTCGCCTCCATGTTGGAAACGCCGAGGACGAGGTCGGTCCGCACCGCCTTGCCGTCCTTCAGCGTGACGGTGGCGACCCAGGGGATGAAGGGGTCGTTGGCGCCGCCGCCCGGGTTGGTCTGGCCGCAGACCGCCAGCGTCTCCGGCATCTGCTGGCGATAGACCTGCACGGCGCGCAGCCGCAGGTCGCCGACCATGCGGAGGCGGCTGCGGACCTGGTCCTCGGCGGCGCGGCGGGCCTCGGCCAGCGTGGCGGCCTGGGTGGCTTCGGCCTCGGCGGGCTTGGGCGGGTCGTCGCAGGCGGCGAGGCCCAGCAGGGCGGCGAGGGCGAGGGGCAGGTGCCAAGGGGACAGGAAGCAGGGAGACATGCGGCGAGGCATGCGGGAATTGCCCGCGGAATGCCAGCATCCCCGGCGCACATGATTGAGTGACCACGGCCGCGGCCATAAGGTCCGGCCGCGCTGAGGGAGCATGCCATGCCGCGATCGACGGGCCCGGAGGACGGGAGGGTGGAGGCGGCGGTGGCCCAAGGGGAGGCCCAGGCCAAGGCCGCGGCGCCGGGGCTGCGCAGCATCCTCTTCACCCATTGCGAGGATGCGGAGACGCTGGCGCTGCTGCGGCCGGAGGCGGGCGACCTGGCGACCGCGGCGGCGGTGAACCGGGCGGCGGCCGCGGCGATGGCAGCCGCCGGGGTGAAGGTCTTCGTCCAGCGCGGCGACCGGGCGCGCTTCGCCGACTGGATGGAAGGGCGCGACGACCGGCCCGGGGCCTGGCGCGACCGCGGCCGGCTGCTGGCGGGCGGCGAGGCGCTGGCGCTGCTCGGGCTGGACCCGAAGCTGGCGCGGCCCCGCCCCGGCCGGGCCAGCGGCACCCCGGCGGACCGGCTGCTGCGGGCCTTCCTCGGCGAGGATGCGGCCGCATTCGAGGCGGTGGCGCAGGAGGTGCTGGAGGCCGGGCGGGACGGCGCGATCGAGGTGGCGCTGCGCAAGGCCGCCGAGCGCTACGGCGAGGAGGCGGCCGGGGAGCTGGCGGAGGAGCTGCTGCAACTGGCCGAGGGGGCGGCGATCGGCCCCTCCGGCTGGGCCGAGCTGGCGGTACTGCCCTTCGCCCTGCCGGCGGGGCCGCTGCCGGATGCGGCGGCGCTGGGGCGGGGCTTCCTCGGCAGCGGCGCCTTGCCGGACAGCGTGGAGCTGCGGCTGCTGCCGGAATGGCGGCTGGCCGAGGCGGTGGAGGCGCTGGGCCCCGGCGGGCTGCGCCGGGTGCTGCTGGACATGGTCGCCGGACGGCCGCCGGCGGCGCTGCCGCCCGTCGCGGCTCCGGCGCTGGACGAGGACGGCTTCGCCGTGCTGCTGGGGCTGCGGCTCGACTGGGACATCCCGGACTGGGACCAGGTGGCGGCGGAAGGGCTCACCCCCGAGCTGCCCGAGGATGCGCCACTGCCGCCGCCGACGCCGGAGGAGACCGCCCGGGCCGAGGCCTTCGCCCGCTGGCGCGAGGCCATCGTCGAGGCGACGGCGGGCTGCCAGCCGCTCGGGCTGGTGCCGCCCTCCGAGCTGGCGGCGGAGATCGAGGATTTCCTCGCCGGCGAGGAGGAGGCGGCGGATGGGCTGGAGGAGATCCGCGAGTTCGTCGCCATGGCGCAGCGGGAGGTGCCGGGCGAGGAGGTGGTCTGCCGGCCGGAGGTGATCGGCGAGGCGCTGGAGCTTTCCTTGTACACGCGCGCCGGGCGCTTCCTCGACAGCCTGCGGCTGGGGCCGGAGCAGCTGCCGGCGCGGGCGGAGGCGATGCCGGCGGTGATCGCCGGCTTCGTGCCGCTGGTGAAGGATGCGCCGGGGTGAACCAGGCGCCTGGCCGGGGGAGTCCCGGCCAGGCGGTAGGCGCTACTCCGCGGCGACCGCGGCGGTGTCCTGCATCGGCGCGGCCAGGTACTTGGCGTATTCCTTCGGCACGACATGCCAGAAGCGGCCGCGTTCCTGGGCCCAGTCGTTCAGCAGCCGGGCGGCGAGGCGCGAGCCCGTCTCCGCGACATGCCGGGCGAGCAGGGATTGCAGCTCTGCCTCCCAATGGGTGGAGGCGAGGCGGGACCAGAGCAGCGTGTCGGGATTGACCCGGCGCTCGAAGGTATCCTCGGCGTCGTAGAGGAAGGCCATGCCGCCGGTGAAGCCGGCGCCGAAGTTGTCGCCGACCGGGCCGAGGATGACCACCGTGCCGCCGGTCATGTATTCGCAGCCATTGGCGCCGCAGCCCTCGACGACGGCGAGCGCACCCGAGTTGCGGACGGCGAAGCGCTCACCGGCCTGGCCGCCGGCGAAGAGCTCGCCGGCGGTCGCGCCGTAGAGGCAGGTATTGCCGATGATGGTGTTCTCGTTCCAGACCAGCGCCGAGGAGGGCGCCGGGCGGACCACGATGGAGGCGCCCGACAGGCCCTTGCCGACGTAGTCGTTGGCATCGCCCAGCACTTCCAGCTTCAGCCCGCGCACGGCGAAGGCGCCGAGCGACTGGCCGGCGGTGCCGCGCAGCCGCACGGTCAGGTGGCCCGGCTGCAGCCCGGACATGCCGAACTTGCGGGTGATCTTGCTGCTGATCTTCGTGCCGATGGCGCGATGCGTGTTCCGGATGTTGTACTGGAGCTGCATCTTCTCGCCGCGCTCGAACAGCGAGGCCGCGTCGCGGATCATGTCGGCGTCCAAGGTCTCGGGAACCTCGTTGCGGCCTTCCAGGGTGCAGTAGCTGGCATGCGGGCCGGCATCGGCCTGGACCAGCAGCGGGTTGAGGTCGAGGTCGTCGAGATCCTCCGAGCCGCGGCTGACCTGCTTGAGGAGGTCGGTGCGGCCGATGATGTCGGTCAGCTTGCGGACGCCGAGCGAGGCGAGGATCTCCCGCACCTCCTCCGCGACGAAGGAGAAGAGGTTGATCACCTTCTCCGGGGAGCCGGCGAATTTCTGCCGCAGGGTCTCGTCCTGGGTGCAGACGCCGACCGGGCAGGTGTTGGAATGGCACTGGCGGACCATGATGCAGCCCATGGCGACCAGGGACGCCGTGCCGATGCCGAATTCCTCGGCGCCGAGCATGGCGGCGATGACCACGTCGCGGCCGGTCTTGATGCCGCCATCGGTGCGCAGCTTCACCCGGTGCCGCAGCCGGTTGAGCTGGAGCACCTGGTGGGTCTCGGACAGCCCCATCTCCCAGGGCAGGCCGGCATATTTGATGCTGGACTGCGGGCTGGCGCCGGTGCCGCCGGAATGGCCGGAGACCAGGATGGCATCCGCCTTGGCCTTGGCGACGCCGGCGGCGATGGTGCCGATGCCGGAGCGCGACACCAGCTTCACCGTGACGGTCGCATCCGGGTTGATCTGCTTCAGGTCGTAGATGAGCTGGGCGAGATCCTCGATCGAGTAGATGTCGTGGTGCGGCGGCGGGCTGATGAGGGTCACGCCGGGGGTGCTGTGGCGGAGCTTGGCGATGAGCCCGCTGACCTTGAAGCCGGGGAGCTGGCCGCCCTCGCCGGGCTTGGCGCCCTGCGCGACCTTGATCTCGATCTCCTTGCAGGCGTTCAGGTATTCGGCGGTGACGCCGAAGCGGCCGGAGGCGATCTGCTTGATGGCGCTATTGGCGTTGTCGCCATTGGCGCGCGGGGTGGCCCGGGCCGGGTCCTCGCCCCCTTCCCCGCTGTCGGACTTGGCGCCGATGCGGTTCATGGCGATGGACAGCGTCTCATGCGCCTCCGGGCTCAGCGCGCCGAGGGAGATGCCGGGGGCGACCAGGCGCTTGCGGATCTCGGTGATGCTGTCCACTTCCTCGAGCGGCACCGGGGTGCGGCCTTCGGTGCGGAAATCGAGCAGGTCCCGCAGGGCGACGGGCGCCTGGCGGCGGACGGCCTCGGAGTAGCGCTTGAACTTGGTGTAGCTGTCGGTCTCGACCGCATCCTGCAGCGTATGGATCAGCCCGCCGTCGAAGGCATGGCTCTCGCCGCGCAGCCGCCGCTTGTAGAGGCCACCGACCGGCAGGGTGATGACATCGGCATCCCAGGCGCGGGCATGCAGCGCCAGCACCCGGCGGGCGATGCCCTGCAACCCGATGCCGGAGATGCGGCTCGGCACGCCAGGGAAGAATTCGGCGACGAGCGCGCGGGAGAGGCCGATGGCCTCGAAATTCATCCCCCCGCGATAGCTGCTGATGACCGAGATGCCCATCTTGGACATCACCTTCAGCAGGCCCTTGTCCACCGCCTTCTTGTAGTGGGCGACGCAGTCCTTCAGCGCGGTATCGCCGAAGAGCCCGCGGCGCTGGCGGTCGGCGATGCTTTCCTGCGCGAGATAGGCATTCACCGTGGTCGCGCCGGCGCCGATCAGCACCGCGACGTAATGCACGTCGAGGCATTCGGCCGAGCGGATGTTGAGGCTGGTGAAGGTCCGCAGCGAATGCTTCACCAGATGCGTATGCACGCCGCCGACCGCGAGGATCATCGGGATCGGCGCGCGGGCGGCGGCCTGGTGCTCATCGGTCAGGATGATATGGGCGCAGCCGGAGCGCACGCCTTCCTCCGCCTCGCGCCGGATGCGGTCGATGGCGCGGCGCAGGCCGGCCTCGCCCTCGGCGACCGGGAAGGTGCAGTCCACCTCGCAGGCGGTCGCGCCCATGTACTGGCGCATGGCGGCGAATTCGCTGTTCGACAGCACCGGGCTGTCGAGCATCAGCATGTCGCACTGGGTCGGGTCCTCGTCGAGGATGTTCCCGAGGTTGCCGAGCCGGGTCTTGAGCGTCATCACCCGCGTCTCACGCAGGCTGTCGATCGGCGGGTTGGTGACCTGGCTGAAGGTCTGGCGGAAATAGTGGTGCAACCCGCGGTACTGGCCCGAGAGCACGGCGATGGGCGTGTCGTCACCCATGCTGCCGACCGCCTCGGCGCTGTCCTCGACCATCGGGTGGAGGATGGTCTCGAGTTCTTCCAACGTATAGCCGACGGCGAGCTGGCGGCGGCGCAGTTCCTCGTTGCGCAGCAGCTCGGGCTCGCTGCTGTCGGCGCGGACGATCTCGTCGATGCGGGTGGTGCGCTCGGTCCACTTGCCGAAGGGGTGGCGGGCCGAGAGCGCGTCCTTCAGCGCGGCATCGCCGTAGAAGCTGCCGGTCGCCAGATCCACGCCGATGCACTGGCCGGGGCCGACGCGGCCCTTGGCGACGACCGCATCCTCCGCGACCTTCACCATGCCGGTCTCGGAGCCGACGATGAGCAGACCGTCGATGGTCTGCGTGTAGCGCAGCGGGCGGAGGCCGTTGCGGTCGAGGCCGGCGATGACCCAGCGGCCATCGGTCGCGGCGATGGCGGCGGGCCCGTCCCAGGGCTCCATCACCGCGTTGCAGTAGAGGAAGAGGTCGCGATGGGCCTGCGGCATGGTCGCATTGGCGCCGATGCTTTCCGGGATCAGCATCGACTTGGCCATGGGCGCGTCGCGGCCGCCGCGGACCAGCAACTCGAAGACATTGTCGAGCGTCGCGGTATCCGAGCCGCCGGCCTGGACCACCGGCTTGATGTCCTCGAGATGGGCATCGAGCAGCGGATGCGACAGCCGGGTCTCGTGGCTCTTCATCCAATTGGCGTTGCCGTGCAGCGTGTTGATCTCGCCGTTGTGGGCGAGCATCCGGAAGGGCTGCGCCAGCTTCCAGGTAGGGAAGGTATTGGTGCTGTAGCGCTGGTGGTAGATGGCGAAGCGGGAGGTGAAGCGGGTGTCGAGCAGGTCGGGATAGAAGACCGAGAGGCTCTCGGCCAGGAACATGCCCTTGTAGATCAGCGAGCGGCACGACAGCGAACAGAGATACAGCTCGCTGATCTGCGCGGCGATCGCCTGCTTCTCGATCTTGCGGCGGATGACGTAGAGGTCGCGCTCGTAGATCGCCTCGTCGCGCAGCTCCGGGTCGTAGATCAGGATCTGCTCGATCTCGGGGCGGGTCGCATTGGCCTTCTCGCCGATGCAGGCGACGTCGATCGGCACCTGGCGCCAGGAATAGATGGCATAGCCGGCGGCGAGGATCTCGGTCTCGACGATCTGGCGGCAGCGTTCCTGGGCGCCGAAATCGGTCTTCGGCAGGAAGACCATGCCGACGGCGATGCGGCCCGGGCGCAGCCGGTCGCCGCCGCGCTGGACGACCTCGGCGAAGAAGTCCTGCGGGATCTCGATGTGGATGCCGGCGCCGTCGCCGGTCTTGCCATCGGCATCGACGGCGCCGCGGTGCCAGACCGCCTTCAGCGCATCGATGCCGGCCTGGACGACTTGGCGGGAGGCCTTGCCGTTGATGGCGGCGACGAGGCCGACGCCGCAGGCATCGTGCTCGGTGGTGTCGACATGGGCCTCGGTCAGGGTGGCGAGGTTGGCGCGGTAGCCGTCGATGAATTCGCTGCCGGATTCGGTCATGGGGATCACTCCGCCGCTACGGCGAGGGTGCTCGCCTTGGACTTGACGTAGGCATCGATCTGGTCGGCGGCGTCGCGGCCATCGCGGATGGCCCAGACGACGAGGGAGGCGCCGCGGACGATGTCGCCGCCGGCGAAGACGCCGGGCAGGCTGGTCATCATGGTGCGCTGGTGCACCTTCAGCGTGCCCCAGCGGGTGACGGCGAGGTCGGGTTCGCCGAACATCGCCGGCTGGTCCTCGGGGTCGAAGCCGAGCGCCTTGATGGCGAGGTCGCAGGGGATGGTGAAGCCGCTGCCGGGGATGGTGGCGACCTGCTGCCGGCCGGTCGCATCCGGCAGGCCGAGGTGCATGCGGCTGGCGCGGACACCCTCGACCTTGCCGTCGCCCACGAATGCTTCGGGCGCGGCGAGCCAGGTGAATTCCACCCCCTCCTCCTCGGCGTTCTTCACCTCCCGCATGGAGCCGGGCATGTTCGCCTTGTCCCGCCGATAGAGGCAGGTGACGGCGGTGGCGCCCTGGCGGATGGCGGTGCGGACGCAATCCATCGCGGTATCGCCGCCGCCGATGACGACGACGCGCTTGTCCTTGGCATCCAGCGCGCCGGAGGCGAAGTCCGGCACGGCGTCGCCGAGGTTGTCGCGGTTGGAGGCGGTGAGGTAGTCGAGCGCCGGGACGATGCCGCTCAGGTCGTTGCCCGGGGTGGCGATGTCGCGGGCCTTGTAGACGCCGGTGGCGATGAAGACCGCATCGTGGCGGGCGCGGAGCTCGGCCATGGTGATGTCGGTGCCGATGGCGACGTTCAGGTGGAAGTGGATGCCGCCCGCCTCATACTGCTGCCAGCGGCGGAGCACGACCTCCTTCTCCAGCTTGAAGTTCGGGATGCCGTAGATCATCAGCCCGCCGACCCGGTCGTAGCGGTCGTAGACGTGGATCTGGTAGCCGCGGCCGCGCAGCCGCTCGGCGACCGCGAGGCCGGCCGGGCCGGCGCCGATGATGCCGATGCTCTGGGCCAGTTCCTGCCGCGGCGACGGCGGTTTGACCCAGCCGTTCTCCCAGGCGGTATCGGTGATGTATTTCTCGACCGCGCCGATGGTGACGCTCTCGAAGCCCTTCTCGATGACGCAATTGCCCTCGCAGAGCCGGTCCTGCGGGCAGATGCGGCCGCAGATCTCGGGCAGGGTATTGGTCGCGGCGGCGACTTCGTAGGCTTCCTCGAGCCGGCCCTCGGCGGTGAGCTTCAACCAGTCCGGGATGTTGTTGTTCAGCGGGCAATGCACCGAGCAGAAGGGCACGCCGCATTGGCTGCAGCGGCTGGCCTGCTCGGCGGCGGCGCCGGCGGCGAATTCGCGGTAGATCTCGCCGAAATCCTCGCGCCGGGCGGAGACGGGGCGCTTTTCCGGCGGTGCCTGATGGAGGCGGACGAATTGCAGCATGCGTTCGGCCATGGCCGGGGTCCCCGCTCTCTGATCCGGGGCGATGGGCGCGCGCTGCGCCGCAGCCGCCGGGGCTGACATCTGAGGCGCAGCATTACGACCCGTGAGCGGGGGATGCGAGTCTTTTTTGGCCAATAGGTCAGATTGAGTGACCTATATTCCGCTGCTCGACCCGCCGAGGTAAGGACCCATTAGCTTCCAGTGAGCCAATAGGTCCGATTCGGACATTCAGCCGGCGAACTGCGGCCGGCGGCCCCCGCCGGTGCGGAAGCGCCGGAGATAGCCGGGCACCACCGATTCCACCGACTTCGGCGTGATGCCGAGATCGGCCAGGCCGAGGGCGCCGCCGGCGACCACGTTGTCCTTCTGCAGCATGAGGAGCTGGTCCTCGGTCAGCGGCGGGTTGGGCAGCAGCTTGCCGATGGCGATCTGCAGCTTCACCAGCGGGCCGGGCATGTCGACCAGCGGGCGGTGGTGGCCGGTGGTATCCAGGATGAAGCGCAGCAGCTCGCGGAAGCTCTGCACCCGGGGGCCGCCCAGCTCATAGGTCTTCCCGGCCGCATCCTCCCGCGTCGCGGCGGCGATGACGGCATCGGCCACGTCGCCGACATAGACCGGCTGGAAGCGGCTGGCGCCGGCCACTACCGGCATGACGGGCAGCATCCGGGCAAGGCCGGCGAAGCGGTTGAAGAACTGGTCCTCCGGCCCGAAGACGATGGAGGGGCGGAGGATGGTCGCGGTCGGGAAGGCCTCCCGCACCGCGGCCTCGCCGGCGGCCTTGGTCTTGCCGTAGCGGCTCGGGCTGGCCGGGTCGGCGCCGATGGCCGAGAGCTGGATGAAATGCTCGACCCCCGCGGCGGCGGCGAGGCGGGCGAGGCGGCCGGCGCCCTCGGCCTGGATGCGCTGGAAATCGCCGGCCTTCGATTCGTGCAGGATGCCGACCAGGTTCACCACGAGGTCGGCGCCGGCGATGGCGCGGGCGCAGGCGCCCTCATCCCCCAGGCTGGCGGCGAGCGGCACGATCTGGCCGACGCTGCCCTGGGTCTGCAGGAAGCGGGCCCCGGCCGGGTTGCGCCCGGCGACGCGCACGACGAAGCCGCGGGCGGCCAGGCGTTGGACCACGTAGCGGCCGATGAAGCCGGCGCCGCCGAAGACCGTGGCGACGCGGCGGGTATTGAGTTGGCGCATGGGGAGGGCTCCGGGTGCAGGCGGGCGGACCATATGGCGGCCAGGATGTAGCACCAAGCGTGGAAGCTGAAAGGGGCGCTTGACGGCCGCGGCTGGGCCCTCTATCAGGCCGCTCCCGGCGACGAGTTACGCCGCGGGCCGCGACCTTTGCCCAGGTGGTGGAATTGGTAGACGCGCTGGCTTCAGGTGCCAGTAACCGCAAGGTTGTGAAGGTTCGAGTCCTTTCCTGGGCACCACGGTTGACGGCGACCCGATGCGGGTCGCGGCGGCCAATCCTCCCTCCCCTTCGCCATCGTGCCGACCGTGCCTTAGAATGCCCTTCGGGGTCATGGCCAGGGACGGGTATCGCCGATGGATGTCGTGGTCTTCAGCAGTAAATCCTACGACCGGGAATTCCTCGGCGCCGCGGCGGGGCCGCATCGGCTGCGCTTCCTCGACCCGCGGCTGACCGCCGAGACCGCGGTGCTGGCGCGGGGCGCCGGCGCGGTCTGCGCCTTCGTGAACGACCAGGTGGATGCGGCGGTGCTGGGCGAATTCGCAGCCCTCGGCATCGGGCTGGTCGCGCTGCGCTCGGCCGGGTTCAACAACGTGGATCTGGCGGCGGCGCGGCGGCTCGGCATCGCGGTCGCGCATGTGCCGGCCTATTCGCCGGATGCGGTGGCGGAACATACGGTGGCGATGATCCTGGCGCTGAACCGCCAGATCCACCGCGCCTGGGCGCGGGTGCGGGAGGGGAATTTCGCGCTCGACGGGCTGCTGGGCTTCAACCTGCGGGGGCGGGTGGTCGGCGTCGTCGGCACCGGGCAGATCGGCGCGGCGGTCTGCCGCATCATGCTCGGCTTCGGCTGCAGCATCCTGGCGCATGACCCGGCGCCGGATGCGGCGCTGGCAGGGCTCGGCGTGCGCTACCTGCCGCTGCCGGAGGTGCTGGGGCTGGCGGATATCCTGACGCTGCATTGCCCGCTGACGCCGGCGACGCGGCACCTGATCGATGCGGCGGCGATCGCCCGGATGCGGCGCGGGGCGATGCTGGTGAATACCAGCCGCGGCGCCATCGTCGATACCGCGGCGGTGATCGCCGGGCTGAAGGACGGCACGATCGGGCACCTCGGCCTGGATGTGTATGAGGAGGAGGCCGGGCTGTTCTTCGAGGACATGTCGGACCAGGTGATCCGCGACGATGTCTTCGCCCGGCTGCTGACCTTCCCCAACGTGCTGGTGACCGGCCACCAGGGCTTCTTCACGGCGGAGGCGCTGGGCGCCATCGCCGCGACGACCATGGCCAATCTTTCCGCCTTCGAGGCGACCGGGCGGCCGCTGCATGCGGTGCCGGGCAGCCAGGGCGTGATCGTCTGAGGTGGCAACACCGAAAGGCGTGAATCGCGCGACAGAACAATAGCCATCCCATGCCGGGCGTTGCCATGGCGGCAGCGGGCGTCTACCAGACTGCGGTTCCGCGACGGCGGCCCCTCGCCACCTCCTGTCCCGCGAAGGGGATCGTCACTTGGGGACCACCCTTTTCGCCCGGCCCAACCGTGGCGCCGCAGCAAGGACCCGCACCGTGATCAGCCTGCACCGGCATGACCTGCCCGATGGCCTCGACCTGGGACCGGTGGTGGCGATCGATACCGAGACCATGGGCCTCAACCCGCATCGCGACCGGCTCTGCCTGGTGCAGCTCTCCGCCGGCGACGGCCATGCGCATTGCGTGCAGATCGTGCCGGAGCGCCTCGGCGGGCATGGGGCGGATTGCCCGAACCTGAAGCGGATGCTGGCCGATGCCGGCACCACCAAGCTGTTCCACTTCGCCCGCTTCGACTGCGCCGCGCTGTACAATGCCCTCGGCGTGACGGTGGCGCCGGTGATCTGCACCAAGGTTGCGGCCAAGCTGGTGCGGACCTTCACCGACCGGCATGGGCTGCAGGTGCTCTGCAAGGAGCTGCTCGGGGTCGAGATCTCGAAGCAGCAGCAATCCTCGGACTGGGGCGCGCCGGAGCTGAGCCCGGAGCAGCTCGCCTATGCCGCCTCCGACGTGCTGCACCTGCATGCGCTCTGGGCCCGGCTGGAGGGGCTGCTGCGGCGCGAGGGGCGGCTGGAGCTGGCGGAGGCCTGCTTCCGATTCCTGCCGACGCGGGGCGCGCTGGACCTTCTGGGCTATGCCGATCCGGACATCTTCGCGCATTGAGCGAATGGCGGAGCGTTCCGGAGGGGCAAGGAAATCATGGCTTGTCAAGCCTTCCGGCGGCTCTGGCATGATTCTTGTCCAAGCGGCCTCCGGCGCGTTGACCCCCGGGCCGGGCACGCCCATAGAAGGGGCGTGAGCATCCATCCTTCCTGCCGTGCCGACCGGAGCGGGGCCCGATCCCGGACCCCCTTGGGGACGCCGTCCTGTCCGTGATGGCCCAGCAATCCCCCCCTGGCCGGCCGGGTCCGGCCCAGCCCATGGTCGCCTCCGGCCGGCAGATGCTGCCGCTGTCGCGCGAGCGGCGCGGGCTGAGCCGCGGCCAGCTGGCGCGGCGGCGCTTCGCCGTGCGCTGGACCAAGCGGCTGCTGCCGGCGCTGGCCCTGGCGCTGCTGGCCACCGTGGCCTTCTGGCCGGAGATCGAGGGCAATGAGGACCGGTCCCGCGTGAGCTTCCGCCGCACCGTGCAGCCGCGGGCCGAGGGCCTGCGGGTGGTCAATCCACGCTACCAGGGGGTGGACGAGCTGAACCGGCCCTTCACCATCACCGCCGATGCGGGGCAGCAGCCCGGCGCCGCCCAGATCCTCGACCTGGAGGAGCCGCGCGGCGACCTGCTGATGACCGATGGCTCCTGGGTCTATGTGCAGGCGCGGACCGGCCGCTTCGACCGGCCGGCCAATCATCTCGACCTGGCGGGGGATGTGACGATCTATCACGACAACGGGCTGATGCTGCTGACCGAGAGCGCGGCGGTGCAGATGGATGCCGGCAGCGCCAGCGGGGATGACCCGGTGGCGGCGCAGGGCGGCTTCGGGACGCTGACCTCGGAAGGCTTCCGCCTGACCGAGCGCGGCGCGGTGGTGGTCTTCACCGGCCGGGCCCATGCGGTGCTGGAAGGCGGCCGGCGATGAGGCGGCTGCTGCTCGCCGGCGTCTTCGGGCTGGCCGCCCTCGGGCTGCAGGCCCCGGGGCATGCGCAAGGCATCGACATGTCCCAGGGCGGGCCGGTGGATGTCACCGCCTCGGACGGGATCGAATGGCGGCAGGCCGAGCAGGTGGTGATCGCGCGCGGCAATGCGCGGGCCATCCGCGGCGCGGTGACGGTCGATTCGGACCGGCTGATGGCGCGCTACCGGCCGCAGGCGCGGGCCGGCGGGGCGGCGCC
Source organism: Belnapia sp. AC561 (assembly GCF_979252845.1). NCBI lineage: Bacteria > Pseudomonadati > Pseudomonadota > Alphaproteobacteria > Acetobacterales > Roseomonadaceae > Belnapia > Belnapia sp. AC561. The sequence goes on along the minus strand of NZ_CEEDBP010000001.1, from coordinate 85,334 downwards.
CCAGGGGACGACCCAGGCCCCCACCCCGGCCGCCGCCCCGGCGGCCACCCCGCCCGGCGCCGCGCCCGACCAGACGCTGAGCGGCGGCAGCGAGATCTGGCGGCTGGAGGCGGAGGGGCATGTCCGCATCACCTCCGCCACCGATGTCGCCCGCGGCGACCGCGCCGTCTACGACATCGACCAGGCGGTGCTGGTGCTGACCGGGCGCGACCTGTCGCTGACCACGGCGCAGCAGGTGATCACCGCGACCGACAGCCTGGAGTATTGGTCCGCCCGCAAGATGGCGGTCGCCCGCGGCAATGCCGTGGTGGTGGACAATGCCGAGGGGCGGCGGATCACCGCGGATACGCTGGTCTCCTACTTCCTCGACGGACCGGGCAGCGCGCCCTCCGCGCCGCGGCCGGCCGCAGCCCCGGGTCCGGGCGGTCGGGAGCCGCCCGGCTCGGGCAAGCTCGACCGGGTCGAGGCCTTCGGCAATGTCGAGATCCGCACCCCGACCGATGTCGTGCGCGGGTCCCGCGGCGTCTACAGCGCGGCGACCGGCATGGCCCGGCTGCTGGGCGACGTGCGGATCACCCGCGGCGACAACCAGATCAATGGCCAGGAAGCCATCGTCAACATGCGGACGGGCGTGGCACGGCTGGTCTCGACCCCCGGCGCCCGGGTGCAGGGGCTGATCCTGCCGAACCAGAACCCGGAGCAGCAGGGGGGCCAGGCCCCCGGCACGCCCGGTGGCAGGCCCGGTGGCACGCCCGGGGGCGCGACCCAACCCGCGACGCCGGAGCGCCGTAGCCGATGAACGACCAATCGCCCCTCGCCACGCCCTCCCCCGGCTCCCCGCCGCTGCGCACCATCGAGGGCGAGGGCGGGCTGGTCGCGGTCGGCCTCGGCAAGCGCTACCGCAAGCGGCCGGTGGTGCGGAACGTCTCGATCAACCTGAAGCGCGGCGAGGCGGTCGGGCTGCTCGGGCCGAATGGCGCGGGCAAGACCACGACCTTCTACATGATCACCGGGCTGGTGCAGCCGGACGAGGGCCGGGTGGTCATGGACGGCCACGACGTCACCACCCTGCCGATGTACCGCCGGGCGCGGCTCGGCCTGGGCTACCTGCCGCAGGAGGCCTCGATCTTCCGCGGGCTGAGCGTGGAGGACAATATCCGCGCGGCGCTGGAGGTGGTGGAGCCGGAGCGCGACCGGCGCGAGCAGATGCTGGACGAGCTGCTGGCCGAATTCGGCATCGCCCATCTGCGCCGGGCGCCGGCGCTGGCGCTCTCGGGCGGCGAGCGGCGGCGTTGCGAGATCGCCCGGGCGCTGGCGACGCACCCGAGCTACATCCTGCTGGACGAGCCGCTGGCCGGCATCGACCCGATCGCCGTCGGCGAGATCCGCGACCTGGTGAAGCACCTGAAGAACCGCGGCATCGGCGTGCTGATCACCGACCACAACGTGCGCGAGACGCTGGAGATCATCGACCGGGCCTATATCCTGCACGACGGCCAGGTGCTGATGGAGGGGCTGCCGCACGACATCGTGGCGCATGAGGGCGTGCGCCGGGTCTACCTCGGCGAGCGATTCAGTTTGTGACCACCTGCCGGGCTGAGGCCTTCTAGCCATGAGCATGGCGCCGCGCCTCGACCTGCGGCAATCGCAGTCGCTGGTGATGACGCCGCAATTGCGGCAGGCGATCAAGCTGCTGCAATCCTCCAACCTCGAGGTCACCGCCTTCGTCGAGGAGGAGCTGGAACGCAACCCGCTGCTGGAACGCGACGACCGCGTGCTGGCCGGGCCGGACGACGGGCACCGGGTCGATACCGCGCCCCGCGTCGAGGAAGGCGCCGACAGCCATGCGGTGGCGATGTCGGACACCCTGCCGGCCGAGGGCGCGGCGCCGCTCGATGCGGATTTCGAGAATGTCTACGACCAGGGCGGCGGCTACGAGACGCCCTATGGCAAGGGCGGCCGGGCGGATTTCGGCGAGGACCTCTCGGGCGTCGACGACCTCGCGGCGCATGGCCATACCCTGCGGGAGCATCTCGGCGAGCAGGCGCGGCTGACCTTCCAGTCCCCGCGCGAGCGGCTGATCGCGGCCCAAATTCTTGCCCTGGTCGATGCCGCCGGGCGGCTGCCGGTGGAGGATGCCCAGCTCGCCGCCGCCATGGGCTGCGCGGTGGAGGTGGTGGCGGCGGTCCGCCGGCGGATGCAGCGCTTCGACCCGGTCGGCATGTTCTGCCGCAACCTGGCGGAATGCCTCGCGGTCCAGCTCGCCGAGAAGAACCGGCTGGACCCGGCGATGCAGACGCTGCTGGACAACCTCGATCTGCTGGCGCGGCGCGACCGGGCCGGGCTGATGGTGCTCTGCGGCGTCGATGCCGAGGACCTCGGCGACATGATCGCCGAGATCAGGCGGCTGGACCCGAAGCCGGGCGCCAGCTTCGACCAGTTGCCGGCGCCGGCGCTGGTGCCGGACGTGCTGATGCGCCGCGCGCCCGACGGCGGCTGGATCCTGGAGCTGAACCCGGAGACGCTGCCCCGCGTGCTGGTCAACCGCGGCTTCCACGCGAAGTGCCAGGTCGGCGCCCGCAGCAAGGACGACAAGGCCTTCCTGGCGGAGAAGCTGCAGAGCGCGAATTGGCTGCTGAAGAGCCTCGAGCAGCGCGCCAATACCATCCTGAAGGTCGCCGGCGAGATCGTCCGCCGCCAGGACGGCTTCTTTCGGCACGGCGTGGAATACCTGCGGCCGCTGATCCTGCGCGACGTGGCGGAGGAGGTGCAGATGCATGAGAGCACCGTCTCCCGCGTCACCGCCAACAAGTACATCTCGACGCCGCGCGGCACCTTCGAGCTGAAGTACTTCTTCACCACCGCCATCGCCGGGACCATGGGCGGCGAGTCCCACAGCGCCGAGGCGGTGCGGCACCGCATCCGCGGAATGATCGACCAGGAGGGGCCGGAGGCGGTGCTCTCGGATGATGCGATCGTGGAGCGGCTGCGGCAGGAAGGCGTGGACATCGCCCGGCGAACGGTGGCCAAATACCGGGAGGCGCTGCGCATCCCATCGTCCGTGCAGCGCAAGCGGGAGAAGGCCGTCCCGGCCTGACCCTGCCGATGGGCGGCCATCGACCCATCGGCATGTGACCCTGCGGCGCAAGCCGGGGGGGCCGCGCCCCCCAGGGTTTGCCGCCGGTCCGCCGGGCGGCCCCTTCCGGTTTACCGGGAAGGAGGTCTGTCCACATGCACATCACTGTCGCGGGCAAGCAGGTCGAGACCGGCGAGGCGCTGAAGACGCACGTCAGGGAGGGTCTCACGACGATTGCCCGCAAGTATTTCGACCATGCACTGGAAGCGAACGTGACCTTCCGGCGCGACGCGAAGGGCCGGATGGGGGCCTTCTTCGCCTGCGACATCAACCTGAAGGCTGGCAAGAACCTCTTCATGCGGGGCGAGGGCGAGGGCGTCGATGCCCACAAGGCCTTCGAGGTCGCCGCCGAGCATGTCGCCAAGCGGCTGCGGCGCTACCGCCGGCGGGTGAACGACCATGCCCGGAGCCTGGCCGAGGAACGGCCGGATGCCGCCGAGGCGGCGACCCAATACGTGCTGGAGGCAGAGCCCGAGGAGGAGACGCGCGAGGCCGGCCCCGGCGAGCCGGAGGCGGAGCAGCCCGAGACCGGGCATAGCGCCATCATCGCCGAGCAACCCAGCTTCATCGCCCGGCTGACGGTGCGGGAGGCGGTGATGCGGCTGGACCTGACGCATCAGCCGGTGCTGATGTTCCGCAACAGCGGCTCCGGCGCGCTGGCGGTGGTCTACCGGCGGCCGGATGGCTGCGTGGGCTGGATCGATTCCAACCCGGGCTGAGCGAGCAAGGGGTCGGGGCGCGAGGCGCCCCGGCTTCCCGCCGGGCGCCCTGGGGCACCCGGCGGGACCGCAGCCTCAATGCACCAGGACGGCGGCCAGCTCGTGCTGCTCGATGGCGGCGATGGCCGATTCGGCGTTCGGGGCGGCGCCGATGGGGGTGCCATCCGCGGCATGGATGGAGATGGCGGCGACGCCGTTCACCACCACGGGGCGGATATAGGCGATCTGCTGGACGCCGAAGCGCGCCCAATCGGCCACCGAGATGTGGCGCAGGGCGAAGCTCGCGGGAGCGGCGTCGGTCGGGACATCATGCTTGTTCATCATAATCTCTCCTGATTGGCATGGCCGGATGGCCCATGCGGTTGGGGCGCCCTGCGGCATCTGCCGCGATCGGCACGCCCGGCATCAGCCGCGGTTGGCACGCCCCTCGACGATCGGCAGCGGGGCGACGTTGGCAGTCATCTCCCGGGTCGGACCCCGCGCCGAAGCCGGCGGGACGGGGTGGCGGGCCGGGTTGCCGTTGATGGGGATGCTGCGCACCCGCACCTCCGGCTGGGGCCGCTGCAGATCGACATGCAGCAGGCCGTTGTCGAGCCAGGCGCCTTCCACCTCGATCCCCTCGGCGAGCACGAAGGCTCGCTGGAACTGGCGGGCGGCGATGCCGCGGTGGAGGAAGATCCGGCCTTCCGCATCATCCCTCTGGCGGCCGCGGATCACGAGCTGGTTGTCCTCCTGCGTGATCTGCAGGTCGTCCATCGAGAAGCCGGCGACGGCCAGGCTGATGCGCAGCCGGTTCTCGGTGGTCTGCTCGATGTTGTAGGGCGGATAGCCATCCGAATTCTTGGCGACCCGGTCGAGCATCTGTTCCAGATGGTCGAAGCCGAGGAACAGCGGAGAGCCGAAAACGGATGGGCGGGACACGCGGAGCCTCCTCAGATGGAGCGAAGCGGGTGGCCGGACCCGAAGCATCCGACCGATCAGGAATGTTGTCGGCGGTGGCTCCGGTTGCAAGGGGTGGGCGCCGGGGCTACATCGCGCAACCGCCATGACAGACCCTGAAACGCTGCCGATCCTTCTGGTTCCCGACCCCAAGCTGCGCGCCAAGGCACGTGCGGTCTCGCCGGCCGATGCCGATGCCCTGCGCGACCTCGCGCCGCGGATGCTGGATGCCATGTACAAGGCGCCGGGCATCGGCCTGGCGGCGCCCCAGGTGGGGGTGCTGCTGCGCTTCGTGGTGATCGACCTGCAGAAGGACGACAAGCCGGACCCGCTGGTGCTGGTGAACCCGGAGATCATGGCCGCGAGCAGGGAATTGGCGACGCGGGAGGAAGGCTGCCTGTCCCTCCCCGGTCAATTCGCCGAGGTCACCCGGCCGGCGCGGGTGAAGCTGCGCTACCTCGACCTCGGCGGGGCGAAGCGGGAGATTGAGGCGGAGGGGCTGCTGGCGACCTGCCTGCAGCACGAGGTCGATCACCTCGATGGCGTGCTGTTTGTCGATCATATCAGCGCCTTGAAGCGGAACATGCTGCTGCGGAAGCTGGCGAAGGACCTCAAGGCCCGGGTGCGCGACTGATGCGGATTGCCTTCATGGGCAGCCCGGATTTCGCGGTGCCGGCGCTGCAGGCGCTGCAGGCGGCCGGGCACGAGATCGCCGCGGTCTATTGCCAGCCGCCGCGCCCGGCCGGGCGCGGCCAGAAGGAGGCCCCCTGCCCCGTCCACAAGGCGGCGCTGGCGCTGGGGCTGGAAGTCCGCACCCCGGCCCGGGTGCGGCGCGACGCGGCGGAGCATGCGGGTTTCGCGGCGCTCGGGCTGGATGCGGCGGTGGTCGCGGCCTATGGGCTGATCCTGCCGCGGCCGATGCTGGAGGCGCCGAAGCGCGGCTGCCTCAATATCCATGCCTCGCTGCTGCCGCGCTGGCGCGGGGCGGCGCCGATCCATGCAGCGATCCTGGCCGGCGATGCCGAGAGCGGCGTGACCATCATGCAGATGGACGAGGGGCTGGATACCGGCCCGATGCTGCTGCGCGGCACCGTGCCGATCGGCCCGCGGATGACGACGCCCGAGCTGCACGACGCGCTGGCGCCGCTGGGCGCGCGGCTGGTGCTGGAGGCGCTGGAGCGCGACCCGCCGGCGGTGCCGCAGCCCGAGGCGGGCATGACCTATGCCCCGAAGCTGACCAAGGACGACGCCCGGCTGGACTGGGCGCTGCCGGCCACGGTGCTGGACCGCCGGGTGCGGGCGCTGAACCCCTGGCCGGGAACCGCCTTCCGCCATGGCGGCGAGGCGATCCGGGTGCTGGCGGCCGAACCGGCCGCGGGGTCCGGGGCGCCGGGGACGGTGCTGGATGCGGCCGGGCTGGTCGCCTGCGGCGAGGGCGCGCTGCGGCTGCTGCGGCTGCAGCGGCCGGGGCGTGGGCCGATGCCGGTCGCGGATTTCCTGCGGGGGTTCCCGCTGCCGGCGGGCACCATCCTGGGATGAAAGAAGCCGGCCGATTCACGCCTGCGGGCCCTGCGGCCCTCCGGCGATCGGGGATGCAGGAAGCCGGCCGATTCACGCCTGCGGGCCCTGCGGCCCTCCGGCGATCGGACGGCTGATGCCCCTCTATGCCCTGACCCTAGAATACGACGGCGGCCCCTTCGTCGGCTGGCAGCGGCAGGAGAACGGGCTCTCGGTCCAGCAGGTGCTGGAGGAGGCGGCGGCGAAGCTGAATGGCGGGGTGGTGCCGGCCTCGGTCGCCGCCGGGCGGACCGATGCGGGGGTGCATGCGGAGGGCCAGGTGGCGCAGCTCGGGATCGACCGCGACCTGCCGCCGGAGCGGCTGCGGGAGGCGCTGAACTTCCACACCCGGCCGCATCCGGTCTCGGTCGTGGCGGCGGCGCTGGCGCCGGCGGCCTGGAATGCCCGCTTCTCGGCGATCCACCGGGGCTATCGCTACCGCATCCTCAACCGCCGGGCCCGGCCGGCGCTGGACCTCGGCCGGGTCTGGCATGTGCAGGGGCGGCTGGATGCGGCGGCGATGCATGCGGCAGCGCAGGGGCTGCTGGGGCGGCATGACTTCTCGGCCTTCCGCGCCGCGGCCTGCCAGGCGAAGAGCGCGGTGCGGACCCTGGACCGGCTGGAGGTCAGCCGGCAGGGCGACGAGGTGGTGATCGTGGCGGAGGCGCGGAGCTTCCTGCACCACCAGATCCGCAACCTGGCCGGGACCCTGCTGGAGGTGGGCCAGGGCAAGCGCGGGGTGGACTGGCCCCGGCGGGTGCTCGACGGCGCGGACCGGACGCGGGCGGGGCAGACGGCGCCGGCGGAAGGGCTTTGCTTCAGCTTCGTCCGGTACGAGCAGGAGCCGGACTGGGTCTAGCCGGGCAGCATCGCCAGGGCCTCGGCAAGCCGCGGCCGGGCGGCGACCACGGGCTGGGTGCAGGCCGCCTCCACCGCCCGGGCGGTGGCCGGCGCGGCCTCGCAGCGGTCCAGCAGCTCGCCCAGCAGCAGGCCCCAGGCCCGGACTTCCAGCCGTTGCAGGGTCTCGCCCAGCTTGCCGGGCGGCAGGAAGGCGGCGGCGCCGAGGTCACTCAGCACCGCCTCCCCCGCGGTGCCATCCCAGAGCACGTTATGGGCATAAAGGTCGCCATGCAGCAGGCCCTGGCCATGCAGATGCAGCGTCGCGGCGCCGATGCCGCGGGCGATCCGCAGCGCGACGGCGGGCGCCAGCCGCAGCGCCGGGTCGTAGATATCGCGGCTGCAGCTCTCGAGGCTGGGCGGGCCGGCGAGGACGCGCCAGGCGGCGGGCAGCAGCGGCATCACCAGCCCCTGCAGCGCCGCCGGATGGCCCGCCAGCCGGCCGAGCGCGCCGATCAGGTTGGGATGCGCGCCGGCGGCCAGGCAGGCGGCCATCTCGCGCTCCGGCAACCCGTCGCTGGTCATGGCGCCCTTGAAGAGCTTCAGCGCCACCGGACGCCCGGCCCAGGACGCGGCATGGACATGGCCCGAGGCCCCCTCCCCCAGCAGCGCGCCGGGGGTCAGGGCGGACCAGGGAATCGCCGGGGCGGCAGGGGCCGCGCCGGGTCCCTCGCAGGGATTGCCGGCCATGGCGAGCCAAGCCAGCGCGGGCAATTCGCCGACCCAGGGCGGCAGCGCCTCGAAGCGATTGGCGGCGATGCGGAGGAGCTCGAGGGCCCCGGCCGCGGCCAGCCCCTCCGGCAGGCGCTCCAGCCGGTTGCCGGAGAGCATGAGCTTCTGCAGCGCGGGCCGCTCGCCGAGCGCGGGCGGCAGGCGGACCAGGGCATTGTCGGTCAGGGTCAGCCAGCGCAGCGCCGGCGGCAGGGCTTCGGCCGGGACCTCCGCCAGGGCGCTGCCGCGGCAGCCGATCTGGCTGAGCGCCGGGCAATCGCCCAGTACCGGCGGCAGCCGGCCGAAGGGATTGCCGGAGCCGAAGAAGACCCGCAGCTTGCGGCAGCGGGCGAGGCCGGGCGGCAGCGCCACCAGCGCATTGCCGCCGAGGTCGAGCAATTCGAGGGTTTCGGCGAGGCCGAGGATCTCGGCCGGGAATTCGGTCAGGCCGAGGCCGCCGAGGCGCAACGCCCGGATGCCGGCGAGGTCGCCGCGGCGCAGCGCCGCCAGGGTATCCGCGGCCTCCCGGTTCGGCGCGACGGTCACCCGCCCGACAGCCGCGCCACCAGCCCGCCGACGAAGATGCCGAGCATCAGGTCCAGCAGCACGAAGGCTGCCGCCCGGCCGCCGCTGACGCGCAGCGCCGCCTTGGCCACGAACCATTCGAGCCAGAGCGCATAGCCCAGCGCCGCCAGCCCCAGCCCATGCGCCAGCAGCGGCGGCAGGCCGAGCGAGGCGGGCACGGTCAGCGCCAGCAGCACCAGGTACTGCACCACATTGGCCCAGTTCCAGGCGGCGATGAACTGCGGCCATTCGGCGCGGCGTCCGGTCGCCTCGGCCAGCGGCAGGGTGGCGAGGGCGAAGCCGGACCAGGTGCAGACATAGCCGATCAGCTCCGCCAGCAGGCTGCGGCCGACATCGGGCACGCCGGCCTCGGCCCAGCCGAGCAGGCGCAGCGCCAGGAAGCCGGGCAGGCAGAGGGCGGCGGCCCAGAAGCTGCGGGCGACGCCGGCCGGGCTGGATTCAATCAGCATCAGCCCCTCGGGCCGGCCGCGGGCGAGCATGGAGGCGCCGCGCAGACCCGCCTCGATCACCATCTTCAGGGGTGGAGGGGTGATAGGCGCACTCAGCGCAGGCTCTCCTCGAGGACCATGCGATAGAGGCCGGCGAGGTCGCGGAGTTCCGCGACGGGGACACATTCATCGACCTTGTGCATGGTCGAGCCGACGCCGCCGAGTTCCGCCACCGGGCAGACGCGGGCGATGAAGCGGGCATCGGAGGTGCCGCCGCCGGTATCGAGCGTGGCGGGGCGGCCGGTGGCGCGTTCCACCGCGCGCTGCAGGCCATCCACGAAGGGACCGGGCTGGGTGAGGAAGCTCTCGCCCGAGCAGTCGACCCGCATCTCGTAGCGGGCCTCCTCGGCGCGGAGGGCGGCGTGGAGATGCTCGGTCAGGCCGGCGCTGGTATGGAGGTCGTTGAAGCGGATGTTCAGCATCGCCCGCGCCTCGGCGGGGATGACGTTGTTCGAGGGATTGCCGGTGTCGAAGCCGGTGACCTGCAGCGTGGTCGCCTCGAAGAACTCGCTGCCCCCGTCGATCGGCGTGGCGGTGAGGCGATGGAGGACGCGGACCAGCCGGTGGATCGGGTTGTCCGCCCGCTGCGGATAGGCGCTGTGCCCCTGGGTGCCGAACAGGGTGATATAGGCGGTCATGCTGCCGCGGCGGCCGACCTTGATGATGTCGCCGAGGGCGACGCGGGAGGTGGGTTCCCCCACCAGCGCCATGTCGGGGATGTGGCCGGTCTCGGCCATCCAGTCGAGCACGCGGGTGGTGCCGTCCTTGGCCGGGCCTTCCTCGTCGCCGGTGATCAGCAGGCTGATGCTGCCGGCATGGTGCGGATTGGCGGCGAGGAAATCGGTCAGCCCGGCGACGAAGGCGGCGATGCCGCCCTTCATGTCGCAGGCGCCGCGGCCGTACAGCGTGCCGTCGCGGACCACGCCGGCGAAGGGGCTATCGGTCCAGCCCTGCTCCCCCGGCGGGACCACGTCGGTATGGCCGGCGTAGCAGAAATGCGGGCTCTCGGTGCCGCGCCGGGCAAAGAGGTTCTCGGTCTCGTTGAAGCGCATCCGGTGGCAGGCGAAGCCGAGCGGGACCAGCGCCGCCTCCAGCACCGCGAGCGCCCCGGCATCGGCCGGGGTGACGCTCGGGCAGCGGATCAGCGCCTGGGCCAGCGGCACCGGGTCGGTGGGGGTATTTCCCGCCATCAGTCGCGCAGCAGCTCGTTGATCGAGGTCTTGGAGCGGGTCTGGGCATCCACCGTCTTGACGATGACGGCGCAGTAGAGGCTCGGCCCCGGCGTGCCGTCCGGCAGCGGCTTGCCCGGCAGGGTGCCGGGGACCACCACGGAATAGGCCGGGACGCGGCCGACATGGACCTCGCCCGTCGCGCGGTTGATGATCTTGGTGCTGGCGCCGAGGAAGACGCCCATCGACAGCACGGCGCCGCGCTCGACCACCACGCCCTCGGCCACTTCCGACCGGGCGCCGATGAAGCAGTCGTCCTCGATGATGACCGGGTTGGCCTGGAGGGGCTCCAGCACGCCGCCGATGCCGACGCCGCCCGAGATATGCACGTTCTTGCCGATCTGGGCGCAGGAGCCGACGGTCGCCCAGGTATCGACCATGGTGTTGCGGTCGACATAGGCGCCGACGTTGACGAAGCTCGGCATCAGCACGACGCCGGGGGCGATGTAGGCGGACTTGCGGACCACGGCGCCGGGGACGGCGCGGAAGCCGGCATCCTTGAAGCGGTTCGGGCCCCAGTCGGCGAATTTCAGCGGCACCTTGTCGTAGGCGCCGGCGGCGGTGTCCATCGGCGCCGAATCGACCAGCCGGAAGGACAGCAGCACCGCCTGCTTGGCCCACTGCTTGACCTGCCAGGTGCCGGCGGCATCGGCCTCGGCGACGCGGAGCTGGCCGGAATCCAGCGCCTCGAGCGCCGCCATGACCACGGCGCGGTCCTCCCCGCCGGTGGCGGAGGAGACGGTGTCCCGCCGCTCCCAGAGGGCTTCGATCGGGGCCTGGAGGGCGGCATACGACATGGGGCGGGGTCCTCGGCGGCGCTTGGGGATGGCGGCGGACCATGCCGATGCGGGCGCGCCGCTGTCAACGCGCCGTCTGCGGCGCGCTGGCTCCGATGCGGCCATGATGGGGGCGGGATTAACCGGGCCTTCAGGGGGCTGGTGGACACTCCGTGGCATGGACCCCTTCCCAAGCCCCGATGCATCCCCGCGCTCCGGCCCTCCTCCGGCGGGGGCGCCGCCGCCCCTGGTGGCGCCGGGTCTGGTCGCGCCGGGCCTGGCGGTGCCGGTGCTGCGCGGCGCGCTGCTGGAATCGCGGCAGCGCTGGCGGGACTTCACCGCCCTGGCGACCGACCTGGCCTTCGAGACGGATGCGGCCGGGCGGCTGACCTTCCTGACCCCGGACCCGGCGCTGGGCTGGCCGCAGGGGGCGCTGCTGGGCCAGCCGGTGAACGGGCTGCTGGTGCATCCCGAACCCGACCCCTTCCGGCCCCGCAGCGGCAACCTGCTGGGCGGCGGGCGCGGGGTACAGGCCTGGCTGCGCCAGGCGGATGGCGTGCCGGCCTGCTACAGCCTGGCGGTCGTGCCGCTGGTGGATGCCGAGGGCCGCCCGGCCGGGCTGCGCGGCATCGGCCGGGACGTGACCGCCGAGGTGCGGGAGGCCGATGCCCAGGCGGCGGCGCTGCGCCGGGCCCAGGCGCTGGAGACGCTGGTGCGGCGGGTGCGGCGGCAGGTGCTGGCGCCGCAGATGCTGGCGGCGGCGCTCGAATCCCTGCCGCCCGCGCTGGGCTGCGCCGGGGCGGCGGTGCTGGAGATGACCCCCTCCGGCCTGCCGCAGGTGACGCACCGGCATGGCGACGACCCCGGGCCGCTGCTGGAGGCGGTGAGCACCCTGCTGAACGACGACGTGCCGAGCTATGCCGAGGGGCCGGGGCGGGAGATGCTGGCGCTGCTGCCGCATCCGCAGCGCCGGGTGCCGCGGTATGCGCTGCTGGCCTGGCGGGCGCCGGGCGGCCGGCCCTTCGATGCCGACGACCGGCACCTGCTGACCTCGGCGGCGGACCTGCTCTTCGTCGCGCTCGGCAACCAGGCGCTGCAGCAGGAGCTGGAATTGCGGGCGCGGACGGATGGGCTGACCGGGCTGCTGAACCGCCGCGCCTTCCTCGAGGACCTGCACCGGCGGCTGGAGCGGATGGACATGGACCCGCCCCGCGCGGTGGGCGCGGTGCTCTTCGTGGACCTCGACAATTTCAAGCCGCTGAACGACCGGATGGGGCATGAGGCGGGCGACCAGGCGCTGATCGCGGTCGGCCGGCTGCTGCGCGACATCGTCCGGCCGACCGATCTCGTCGCCCGCTTCGGCGGCGATGAATTCGCGATCTGGCTGCAGGAGGCGGATGCCGAGGCGGCGGCGCTGCGGGCCGCGGCGATGTGCCGGACCGCGGTGGTGGTGCTGCCCGGGCTGATCCCCGGCTGTACCCTGCCGCTGACCTTCAGCATCGGCGGCGCGGTGCGGTCCGTCGATGGGCCGGATACGCCGGATGCGCTGCTGGCCCGGGCGGATGGCGCGATGTATGCGGCCAAGCGCGCCGGCCGCAACGGCTGGCGGCTGGCGCCGGAACCCCGGCATGCGGCACCGCCGGCGGCGGCGGGCTGATGCGCGGCCAGGCGACCTCGGGCCAGCCCGCGCCCCCATCCCCCGGCGGCGCCGGGTCCGACTACGAGACGGCGAAGCGGCTGGCGCGGGATGGCGCGGAAGCCGAGCGGGTGGCGCTGGCCGGCCGGGCGGAGACGACGCCGGAGCTGCTTTATTTCCTCGCCGCCGATGGCGCGCCGGCGGTGCGGGCCGCCGTCGCCGCCAATGCCGCGACGCCGCTGCAGGCCGATACGCTGCTGGCGGGGGATGCCGAGGCCGCGGTGCGGGCCGCGGTCGGCCGCAAGCTGGCGCTGCAGGCGGCGCGACTGCAGGCCCGGGCCGAGGCCGCCGCGCGGGCGCGGGCGGCGGCGCAGGACCGGCTGGGGCTGGCCGGCTGGCGCACGCTCTGCGGCCTGGCCGAGGATACGGCGGTGCAGGTCCGCGCGGTGATCGCCGAGGAGCTGAAATCCATGCCGGATGCGCCGCGGGCGCTGATCCTACGGCTGGCCGGCGATGCGGCGATGGCGGTGGCGGAGCCGGTCATCCGGCTTTCCCCCTTGCTGACCGAGGCGGATCTGCTGGCGCTGGTGGCGGCGCCGCCGGTGCCGGCGACCATCACCGCCATCGCCCGGCGGCCCTGCCTCAGCGAGGATCTCTGCGATGCGATCGCCGCCAGCGCGGATGAGGCGGCGATCGGCGCGCTGCTGGGCAATGGCTCCGCCAGCATCCGGGAACAGACGCTGGATGGGCTGATCGTGCAGGCGGCGACGCGGGTGCCCTGGCAGGAGAGCCTGGTGCAGCGGCCGCGCCTGTCGCCGCACTCGCTGCGGGCGCTGGCGCTCTGCGTCGCCGGGCATCTGCTGGAGAGCCTGGCGGCGCGGCCGGAGCTGGACCCGGCGGTGACCCAGGCGCTGCAGGCGCGGGTGGAGGCGCGGCTGGTCGCCGATGCCGAGGCCGAGCCCAGTGCCGAAAGCCAGTTCGAGGAGGCGGCGCTGCGTGGCGATACCCAGGCCATGGCGCTGGTGCTGGCCACCCATGCGGCGGTGCCGCTGAGCGCGGTGGAGCGGGCGGCACGGCTGCGCAGCGCCAAGGGCATGGTCGCGCTCTGCTGGCAGGCCGGGCTCGGGGCGCGCTGCTGCCTGCTGGCGCAGAGCACGCTAGGGCAGCTGGTGCCCGGCGCGGTGATGCTGCCGGGGCCGGATGGCGACTGGCCGCTGACCACGGCGGAGATGCTCTGGCAGATCGAGCTGCTGGCCGAGCCGGCAGTCTAGCCAGGCGGGACAACAACCCTGGCGAGACCTGCGGTGAAGCCGCGCCTCAGGCCGCGGCGGGGGCGACCGAAAGGCCGCGGACCTGGTGCTTCTCGATCAGCCGGGCGACGAGGCCGGAGGCCTTCGCCTGCTCCACGAAATCGGCCAGGAAGGCGGCGGCGGCGGTATTGGCGCGGGCGGTGCCGATCGCCTGCTGCACGGCGGTGAACTGGCCATCCAGGATGCGGGCGCCGGGCAGCGTCGTCACATCGGTCAGCAGCCGGGGGCGGAGGCCGGCCAGCACCTCGAACTTCTCCTTCACGAAAAGCTCCAGCGCGGCGTCGAGGCTCGGCGTGCGGACCAGCGTCGCCTTGCGGATGTTGCGCTCGAGCCAGAGGTCGTAGGCGGCCCGGGCGGTGACGGCGATGCGGTTGCCGGGCTGGTCCACCTGCTCGAGCGAGGTGATGGGGGAGCCGGCGGGGACCAGGTAGGTCGCCTCGATCTCGGCATAGGCGGCGGTGAAGGCGATCTTCTCGGCCCGCTGCGGCTCGGCGCCGATCAGGCCGATGTCCCAGGTATTCGTGCCGACCGCATCGGCCAGCTCGCCCGGCTTGGGGAAGGGCACGTAGTGGACGGGCACGCCGAGTTTCTCGGCGATGGCGCGGGCCATGCCGGGGGAGACGCCATCGGGCTCGCCATCCGGGCCGCGGCCGGTGACCAGCAGGAAGTTGCTCATGTTGATGCCGGCGCGGAGCACCCCGGTCGGGGCGAGCTGGGCGAGGATGTCTGCGTTCATGCCTTGGGGGCTCCGGTGCTTCCTGGACGTGGCGCCGAGCTTAGGCCCCGGCGGGCCGGGCTGTCACCCGAGGGGGCCAAGGGGGGTGGATGCTTGCATGGGCGGCCGGGGCGGTCCTACCGTCGCGGCAAAATACCGGAGGATGCGGCATGAACCAGCTTGCCCCGATCGACTATGGCCCGGAAGCCGCGGCCATGCAGGCCTATCTGCGGGACGGCGAGGCCCGCGCGGCGGCGCTCGGCAACCGCGGGCCGATCCGCTTCGGCAGCGACGGCCGCATCCACCCCGAGATCCTCGAGGCCTATTGGCGCTGCGGCTTCTATGTCTTCGAGGGCGTGCTGGGCGCCGGGGAAGTGGCCGATCTCGATGCCGACCTGAAGGACATCCTCGACCGCTTGCCGGCCGAGCGCGGCGCCGCGCTGGATGCCAAGGGCCGGCCGGCGCTGACGGCGGGGAATACCGCCAATACGCTGTTCTGGTCCCGGCCGCTGGGCGATCCCTTCGGCGGCACCGACCTCGCCAATGGCCGCCACCCGGTGAAGATGTTCGAGCCGACGCCGGATGCGGCGGCACCGAAGGAGGTGGTCTACCTCATCCTCGGCTCGCTGCAATTCTCCGACGCGGCACTGCGGCTCTATGCCCACCCTGCCCTGCTGGCGATGGCGGCGGCGGTGAACGGCGACGACTTCGTCCCCTTCAACGAGGCGATCTTCATCAAGGAGCCGGGGCGCGGCGCCTCGGTCGCCTGGCATCAGGATGGGGTGACGCATTGGGACAGCCCGGACTGGGACCAGGGCTCGCATGGCTTCAACTTCATGGCGCAGCTCTATGGCTGCACCGCGGCCAACGGGGTTTGGGTGGTGCCCGGGTCGCACAAGGGCGGCAAGGCGGACATCAAGGCGATGGTGGCGGCGGCGGGGACGGAGCGGCTGCCGGATGCGGTGCCGATCATCTGCGCGCCGGGCGATGTCGCCATCACCAACCGGCAGGCGGTGCATGGCTCCTTCGCCAATACCAGCAAGGATTGGCGGGTGACCTGGAACTTCGGCTTCCACCGGCGGCGCTCGGTGCTCGGCGTGCAGGGCGGCGGGGTGCACAACGCACCGGCCATCTACGACGCCGAGCGCATCCGGCAGCGGGCGCGGCTGATCGGCCTCGGCATCGCGGCACGGCGGCAGCGCTTCCCGGAGGAGGCGCCCTTCGCCTATGCGCCGCAGGCGGGCAGCGGCGAGCGCTTCACCTGGGATGCGGCAGCGAAGGCGAGCCTCAGGGACTACAACTTGCTCGACCTGAGCATCTAGTGGCCGACTCCGACGCTTGATACCCACCCAGGTCAGGCCCGATTAAACGCTAGACCTAGCGGGTGACCAAGAAGCCCCAGGCGAACAGGAGCGACGCGGCAGAGCCGAGCAAACCCCTGACGGCATGCAGACCGCCCCAACGACGCAGCAGGTCACGGCTTTCCGCCCCCGCATGCTGCGGCTGCATCGCCATCAACCGCTTGTTCGTCGGCATGATGACCAGCATCGTGAACGGCCAGTTGGCGAGCAGAAGCAGACTTCCTGCGAACCACTGCCAGTCGCGCAGGAAGAACCAGCTCAGAAGCCCTGCTGCCCCGCCCAGCACGGCGAGGCCGGCCTGGATGGGCAGGGCGCGGTTGTAGCTGGGCTGCCACTGCGCGAGCAGGGGCCCGTCTTCCAAGCCCATCCTGGCAGGATGCTCGACGAGGGTGATGTAGAGCGCGGCCCCGGCAAAGAGGGTCGCAGCGACAAGCGCAACAAGGCCAGGGACCACCTGAACTCTCCTCTGGTGCGCTGCGGGACCACGCCGGATGCGCCTTCCCCGATACGGATCGGGTCGTGCCGCCGAGGCTGAGAAGGACCCGTCCGAGGACGGGCGCAGGAACTACCGACCTGCAACTCCATGTCCCGCTGAGCCACGATGCCGGATGCCCATGGAAATGGCAACGCGCCGCAGGACCGCACGCCGTCGAGCGCGGCCAATGTGCGACGGCTACTCGATGGCAGGGCTCATTCGCCAGGAACCTCCTCGGTCGGGCAACGTTGGCCCGGCATGCCGCAGCAGGGTCGCGACACCTCCATCGTCACCTACCGGGCGAAGCGCAATTTCGACGCGACCCCAGAACCTGCGCCTGGCCGCAAGGCGCGGGGCAAGACCCTGCGCTTCGTCGTGCAGAAGCATGACGCCCGCCGGCTGCACTGGGATTTCCGGCTGGAACTGGACGGCGTGCTGCTGAGCTGGGCGGTGCCGAAGGGCCCCTCGCTGGACCCGGCGGACAAGCGCCTGGCGGTGCGGGTGGAGGACCATCCGCTCGACTACGCCGATTTCCACGGCAGCATCCCCGAGGGCAATTACGGCGCCGGCACCGTCGAGATCTGGGATGCCGGAAGCTGGTCCCCGCTGGGCGATGCCGCCGCCGACCTCGCCGCGGGGGAGATGAAATTCCGGGTCGAGGGCGCCCGGCTCTCGGGCGGCTTCGTGCTGGTGCGGATGAAGCCGCGTGGCCGGGAGCGGGCCGAGAATTGGCTGCTCATCAAAGAACACGACGAGGCCGAGCAGCCCGGCGGCGATGCCGCGGCGCTGGAGGCGAAGCCGCCGCCCAAGGCACGGAAGGTGCCGCAGAAGGCCAAGCCGGCACCGGTGCTGAAGGCCGAGGCCGCCGCCGCGCCGGTCGCCCGGCCCCTCACGCAACCGGGGACGGTGGTGGCGCCGAAGCCCGAGGCGGCGCCCCGCGCGAAGCCCGCCGATGCCCCCGCCGCCGGCGCCATCCAGGGCAGCCTGCCGGAGAGCCAGAAGCCGATGCTGGCGACGCTGGTCGAGGAACCGCCGGAGGGCGACGGCTGGCTCTCGGAGGTGAAGTTCGACGGCTATCGGCTGCTGGTCAGGAAGCATGGCCGCGACGTGCGGCTCATCACCCGCAACGGCCTCGACTGGTCGGCCAAGCTGCCGGACATCGCCCGCGCCGTGGCCCGGCTGAAGCCGGACAAGCTGCTGCTGGATGGGGAGCTGGTGGCGCTGCGGCCGGATGGGCTCTCCTCCTTCGCCGCCCTGCAGGCGGCGCTCAGCCTCGACGGCGACCGGAGCGGCCTGTTCCTTTACCTGTTCGATGCGCTGCACTGGGACGGCTGGGACCTGCGGCCCTGCCGGCTGGCCGACCGCAAGGCGGTGCTGAAGCCGCTCGATACCTGGAAGGGCGCGCTGCGCTTCAGCGACCACCTGGAGGGCGAGACGCCGCGGGTGCGGCGGCAGGCCTGCACGATGGGGCTCGAGGGGATCATCTGCAAACGCGCGGATTCGCCCTATCGCGGCGCCCGGACGCGCGACTGGATCAAGCTGAAATGCCAGGGCCGGGACGAGTTCATCGTCCTCGGCTGGACCCCGCCGGCCGGCGCCCGCCAGGGACTGGGCGCGCTGCATCTCGGCTTCCACGACGAGAGCGGGCGGCTGCACTACATCGGCGGCGTCGGCACCGGCTTTTCCGAGAAGGAGCTGGCCAGCCTCCGCCGCCGCCTCGGCCGCCTCGCCAGCACGGCGCCGGAGGGGATGCTGCTGGCCGGCGAGCCGCCCGACCCGGCGATCAACTGGGTGCAGCCGGAGCTGGTGGGCGAGGTGCAGTACATTGGCTGGACCGGCTTCGGCCGGCTGCGCCACGCCACCTGGCTCGGCCTGCGGGTGGACAAGGGGCCGGAGGAGGTGGTGCGGGAAGTCCCCCATCCGGAGGAGCCGCGCATCCCCTTCCAGCCGAAGACCGCCGGCGCCGGGCGGATCGTGCATGCGCCGAAGCCGGTGCGGGGCGCCCAGCGGGTCGGCGGCACCGAGATCACCCATGCGGACCGCGAGCTGTGGCCCGGCGTGACCAAGCAGGATCTGGCGGAATATTGGACCAAGGTGGCGGCGCGGGCGCTGCCGGGCATCGCCGGGCGGCCGCTGGCACTGCTGCGCTGCCCCGATGGGATCGAGGGGCAAAGCTTCTTCCAGAAGCACGGCAACCGCGGGATGCCCCCTGCCCTGCAGGAAGGCAGCGCGGAGGACCAGCCGTATCTCGCCATCCGGGATGAGTCCGGGCTGCTGGCCTGCGCGCAGATGGCCGCGATCGAGCTGCATGGCTGGGGCGCGACGCTGGACGACCCCGGGCATCCGGACCGCATCGTGCTCGACCTCGACCCTGGCGAGGGCGTCGCCTACCCCGAGGTCGTCAAGGCGGCGCTGGGGCTGCGCGAGCGGCTGAAGAGCCTCGGCCTCGAGAGCTTCTGCCGCACGACCGGCGGCAAGGGGCTGCATGTGGTGGCGCCGCTCAAGCCCGAGGCCCACTGGGATGCGGTGCGCGACTTCGCCCATGGCATCGCCCGGGCGATGGAGGCCGCCGAGCCGGACCGCTTCGTCTCCTCCGTGCCCAAGGCCAAGCGGCGCGGCCGCATCCTGGTGGATTGGCTGCGCAACGGCGCCGGCTCCACCGCGATCTGTTCCTATTCGCCCCGCGCCCGGCCGGGGGCGACGGTCGCCACGCCGCTCGCCTGGCGGGAGGTGACGGCAAAGCTGGACCCGGCCGGTTTCACCATCACCACCGTGCCGCAGCGCCTGGCCAGGCAGAAGCAGGACCCCTGGGCCGGCTTCGACGCCGCCGCCAAACCCTTGCCCAAGGAACAGCCGTGATGGCCGAACACCACCAACGCCCGATCTGGCGCGGGCATCTCCGCCTCGCCCTGGTCTCCTGCCCGATCGCGCTGACCAGCGTGCGCCAGGCCTCGGCCGAGCTGCATTTCCACTTCATCAATCCGAAGTCCGGCAACCGCGTGCGCATGGTGACGCTCGATGCCGGGACCGAGAAGGAGGTGGAGCGCTCGGATCTGGTGAAGGGCTACGAGTTCAAGAAGGACACCTACGTCCTGCTCGACGACGCCGATTTCGAGCGGGCCAAGATCGATACCTCCTCCGTGCTGAACATCGACAAATTCGTCCCCGCTGAGGCTATCGACCCGGTCTACTACGACACCAGCTACTTCATGCTGCCGGATGGCGAGGCGGGCGAGGATGTCTATGCCGTGCTGCGCGAGGCAATCGGCCGGACCGGCAAGGTGGCGCTGTCGCGGCTGGTGATCGCGCGGCGGGAACGCTCCGTCGCGGTGATGCCGTTGGGCAAGGGACTGGTCGTGCATACGCTGGTCGACCCGAAGGAGCTGCACGACCCGGAGGAGGCCTTCGCCGGGCTGGCCGGGCCGAAGCCGGATGCGGCCATGGTGAAGCTGGCGACGCAGCTGGTGGAACGGCAGGCGGCGCGCTTCGACCTCTCCGACATGACCGACCGCTACGAGGCGCGGCTGCGCGAGGTGATCGAGGCCAAGCTGCGCGGCGAGGAGGAGCCCGAACCGGCGGAGGAGCCGAAGCGGGACAATGTCATCGACCTGATGGCGGCGCTGAAGCAGAGCCTGGGCGATGCGCCGAAGGCCAAGGCCGCCTCGAAGAAGGCGGCGCCGAAGAAGGCGGCCGCCGCCGCCAAGCCGCGCGCCGCGCCCAAGCGCCGCAGCGCCTGAAAGTGAAGCCCATGATGCGTTCCCTCCTCCCCGCGGCGCTGCTGCTGGCCTTGGCCGGTTGCGAGGAAGCCAACCACACGGTCGCCGCCGGCACCGGCCCCAACCCGCAGCTGCCGCCGCCGAAGTCGAGCTGGATCCCCACCGTCAACATCGCCCCGGCCGTCGGCTGGCCGGAGGGCGGCAAACCGACCGCGGCGGCCGGGATGCAGGTGGCGGCCTTCGCCAGCGCCCTCGACCATCCGCGCTGGCTGCATGTGCTGCCCAATGGCGACGTGCTGGTGGCCGAGAGCAACAAGCCGCCGAAGGCGGAGAGCGAGGGCATCCGCGGCTGGGTCATGGGGCTGGTGATGAAGCGCGCCGGCGCCGGGGTGCCCAGCGCCAACCGCATCACCCTGCTGCGCGACGCCGACGGCGACGGCGTGGCCGAGACGCGCTCGGTCTTCCTCGAAGGGCTGAACTCGCCCTTCGGCATGGCGCTGGTGGGTGACACGCTCTTCGTTGCCAATACCGATGCGGTGGTCCGCTTCCCCTACCAGACCGGCCAGACCCGGATCACCGTGCCGGGGGAGCGGCTGGCGCCATTGCCGGGCGGGCCGATCAACCACCACTGGACCAAGGGCCTCCTCGCCAGCGCCGATGGGGCGCGGCTCTATGTCAGCGTCGGCTCCAACAGCAACGTGGCGGAGAACGGGATCGCGGCGGAGGAGAACCGGGCCGGCATCCTCGAGATCAATGCGCGGTCGGGCGAGAGCCGGGTCTTCGCCTCCGGCCTGCGCAACCCGGTCGGCATGGCCTGGGAGCCGCGGACCGGCGCGCTCTGGACCGCGGTGAACGAGCGGGACGAGATCGGCAGCGACCTGGTGCCGGACTACATGACCTCGGTGCGCGACGGCGGCTTCTACGGCTGGCCCTATAGCTACTACGGCCAGGTGGTGGACAACCGGGTGCTGCCGCAGCGGGCCGACCTGGTGGCGCGGGCGATCAAGCCGGATTACGCGCTGGGGCCGCATACCGCCTCGCTCGGGCTCAGCTTCGCCGAGGGCAGCCGCCTGCCGCCGGCCTTCCGCGAGGGGGCCTTCGTCGGCCAGCACGGCTCCTGGAACCGGCGGCCGCCGAGCGGCTACAAGGTGATCTTCGTGCCCTTCGCCGAGGGCCGGCCGAGTGGCGCCCCGGTCGATGTGCTGACCGGCTTCCTCAGCGAGGGCGGCGATGCGCTGGGACGGCCGGTGGGCGTCGCCCTGGATAGCCGGGGCGCGCTGCTGGTGGCGGATGACGTGGGCAACGTGGTCTGGCGGGTCTCAGCGGCCGGGGCCGCGGCGGCGCGGTAGGGTGGCGGGCCGGGATGCCGGCCCGCCCATCGCCGTCTCAGGCGACTTCGGGCTCCTGCCCGGCCGGGACGAAGCCCTGCTGGCTCTTCAGCATGATCATGGTGCCGAAAACCATGGCGACGATCGCTGTCAGGTCGCCCAGGTGGTCGCCGCCGCCGACGAGATAGCGGGCTACCGCCAGCACCACGGTGGCGATGCCGGTGATGAGGATCCAGAGCGTCAGGTTGTTGGCGACATGGGCGGTGGAGGCCCGATAGGCGCGCATCGGCATGGAGGTACCTTCCTTGTTTGCGGCAGCCGAAGCAACGCGGGGACTGGGCAATCGTCGGCGGACTATTCCGCCCGGGCACGAAGATGCGGCCAGGGCGGCACCAGGGCGGCAATTGCCGGGCGGTAGCGGCCGGCGCACACTCGGTGCAACGAGGGCCACGCAGCGACGCGGCCGCATGGAGGACAGCGATGCCGATCACCCGCCGCACCTTGGCCGCCTCCCTCGCCACCTCCCTCAGCGGCCTGCTGCCCGCCGCGCCGGCGCTGGCGCAATCCTGGCCGGTGCGGCCGGTCTCCCTCGTCGTGCCCTGGGCGGCCGGCGGCGGCGCCGATACGGTGACCCGCATCTTCGCCCAGGGGCTGGAGCGGGAGCTGGGCCAGCCGGTGAACGTGGTCAACCGCACCGGCGGCAATGGCATCACCGGGCACTCCGCCATCGCGAATGCCGCGCCGGATGGCTATACGATCGGCACCGGCACCTCCGAATTCGTGAATTTCAAGGCGCTCGGCCTTTCCGACTTCGGGCCGGAGAACCTGGATCTGCTGTCGCGGCTGGCGACCATCCCGGCCGGGGTGACGGTGCAGGCGCAGGGCCCCTGGAAGGATTTCCAGGCCTTCGCCCAGGCGCTGAAGGAAGGCCGGCGCGGCCAAGTGACCGGCTCGGGCGTCGGCCCCGGCGGGTCCTGGCACCTGGCGGCAGCGGGGATGACCCGGGCGCTGGGGCTGGAGGCGGACCGCATCCGCTGGATCCCGAGCGTCGGCGGGGCGCCCGCCCTGCAGGACCTGGTGGCGGGGGGGCTCGGCGTCTTCACCGGCTCGCCGGTGGAGGCGCAGTCGCTGGCCGCGGCCGGGCGGGTGCGGGTGCTGGCGGTGATGGCGGAGGCGCGGATGACGACCTATCCCGAGGTGCCGACCCTCAGGGAATGCGGGCTCGACTGGGTCTATGCGAACTGGTTCGCCCTGGTGGCGCCGCGCG
The DNA here is from genome assembly GCF_979252845.1 of Belnapia sp. AC561. Classification (NCBI taxonomy): domain Bacteria; kingdom Pseudomonadati; phylum Pseudomonadota; class Alphaproteobacteria; order Acetobacterales; family Roseomonadaceae; genus Belnapia; species Belnapia sp. AC561. The sequence goes on along the minus strand of NZ_CEEDBP010000001.1, from coordinate 62,489 downwards.
GCATCCCGGCGCCGGTCAGGGCGGCGCTGCTGGCCGCGGCCGAACGCGCCCATGCCCGGGCCGATGTGCAGGAGCCGATGCGGGCGCGCGGCATCGTGCCGGTCTGGGATGGGCCGGAGGGCTTCGCCCGCTTCGCCGCCGGCTTCGGCGAGACCTCCGCCGTGCTGCTGCGCGAGCTGGGCCTGGCGAAGGCCTGACCCCGATGCTCGACCTGCCCATCATCGACGCGCATCACCACTACTGGGACCTGCGGCACAACCCGCATCCCTGGCTGCGCGACCTGCCGATGATCCCCTTCCGCTACGGCGACTACTCGGCGCTGCGCGGGCGGGACTTCCTGCCGGCGGACTACGACGCCGTGGCCGATGGGCTGCCGGTGGTGGCCACGGTGACGATGGAGGGCGAATGGGATCCGGCCGATCCCTTGGGGGAAAGCCGCTGGATGACGGCGATGGCCGCGCGCACCGGCCGCCCCGCGGCGCATGTGGCCCAGGCCTGGCTGGACCGGGCGGATGCGCCGGCGGTGCTGGAGGCGCTGGGCCGGATGCCGCTGGTGCGCGGCATCCGCCACAAGCCGCGCGTCGCCGCAGCGCCGGGGCTGGTCGAGGCCGGGGCGCCAGGCGGCATGGGCGATCCGCGCTGGCGGGCGGGCTATGCGCTGCTGGCGCAGCACGGCCTGCACTTCGAGCTGCAGGCGCCCTGGTGGCACCTGGATGAGGCGCTGGCGCTGGTCGAGGCCTATCCCGCGACGCCGCTGGTGCTGAACCATACCGGCCTGCCCGCCGACCGCAGCGCCGAGGGGCTGGCCGGCTGGGGGGCGGCGATGCGGCGGCTGGCGCGGGCGCCGCAGGTGAGCGTGAAGATCTCCGGACTCGGCCTCGCCGGGCGGCCCTGGGCGATCCGCGACAATATCGGGATCATCCGGGAGACCATCGGGATCTTCGGGGTGGGTCGCTGCATGTTCGCCTCCAACTTCCCGGTCGATGAGCTCTGCGGCAGCTTCCGCACGATCTTCGAGGGTTTCGGCGCGGCGGTGGCGGATCTGCCGAGGCGGGAGCAGGCGGCGTTGTTCGCAGGCAATGCCGCACGGATCTATCGAATCCAGGACCGGTCGTCGTGACCGGAGAGGCGGCTGCTACCGCAGCAATAATCGCCTCAAGGTAGAATATCTAAAAATTCAACTCTCGCCATGCGATGGGATGCCACAGATCCGGGTGGCGTCGGTCGCGGTTTAGTGGAGGGGCGCGGCCAGCAGTTCCGGAGGGCTGCCCATGGATGCGACGCAGCGTCCGCCATGTTGCTGCCGCGCCAGGCGGTCCAGCCGGAAGACGACATCGGCCAGCTTGCAGACGTCGTAGGGTTTCTCGAAGAGGGTTTCCCAATCGGCGAGCGGCCGTCCCTGCAGTTGCGCCGGGCTGCCGGTCTCATAGACGACGAAGAGTTCCCGCCGGTGCTGCTTGGCCTTGGCGGCCAGTTCCAGGCCATTGTCGCCCATGCCGAGCCCGACATCGGTCACCATGACGCTGAAAGAATGGTCCGGGTCATGGAGAAGTTTCAGCGCTTCCTGGGCATTGCCTGCCTGGCAGACGTGCAAACCGGCATCCTCGAGGAACATCGTTATGACTTCGAGAAGGGAGGGCTCGTCTTCAACCAGGAGGATAGACATCTCGCGGAAGCCTTTTCTCAGTACCCAGAACCAGCCTTCATGGACCTAGTGACTATGGCTGCTTTGCAAACCCCATGCGAGTGGTCATCGCAAAATTACCCGTTAAAGTTGCATTGGATTCCGGAACGATATCGCGGCCGACAGGCGGTTCCCCACCGGATGGGGGGAAACCGCCCCCTGGGGAACCGCGTAAACTCAGGCCCCGCGGGCCTCCGCGAAACGGACGGGCGTGCCGCGGGGGCTGCCGATCACTTCGTCGTCACGCATCGCCACCTCGCCGCGGATGATGGTGCCGACCGGCCAGCCCTTGCATGCGGTGCCGGCGAAGGGGGTCCAGCCGCAGGGGGAGACAATCCAGTTTTCCTCGATGGTGCGGGTCTTGCCCATGTCCACCAGGGTGAAGTCGGCGTCGTAGCCGGCGGCGAGGCGCCCCTTGCCGGTGACGCCATAGACCCGCGCCGGGCCGGCGCACATCAGGTCCACGAGGCGCGAGAGGCTGAGCCGGCCGGCGCTGACATGGTCCAGCATCAGCGGCACGATGGTCTGCACCCCGGTCAGCCCCGCCGCGCCATCCGGCCAGGGGCGTTCCTTGGCGGCCCGGCTATGCGGCGCATGGTCGGAGCCGACGACATCGATGGTGCCATCGGCGACCGCGGCCCAGGCGGCTGCCATGTGCCGGGCGTCGCGGATCGGCGGGTTCATCACCGCATAGCCGCCGAGCCGGTCATAGGCCTCGTCCGTCTGGGTCAGGTGGTTGAGCAGCACCTCCACCGTGGCGACGTCGCGGTAGTCCCGCAGGAAGGCCAGCTCCTCGGCGGTGGAGACGTGCAGGATATGCGCCGGGCGGCCGGTCTTGCGGGCCAGCGCCATCAGGCGCCGGGTCCCCAGCACCGCGCATTCCACATCGCGCCAGACCATGTGGTTGCGGTGCGGCATCCCGCTGTGGAACAGCGGCTTGCGTTCCTGCAGCCGGTACTCGTCCTCCGAGTGATAGGCGATGCGGCGCCGGCCGCTGCGCATGACGGCTTCGAGGCTGGCATCGTCGGCCACCAGCAGGTCGCCGGTGCTGCTGCCGGCGAAGACCTTCACCGCGCAGACATTGGGCTGCAGCTCGAGGCTGGCGAGTTCGGCGATGTTCTTCATGCTGGCGCCGACATAGATCCCGACGTCGCACCAGGCATGGCCGGCCAGGTAGTCCCGCTTCCAGTCCAGCCGCTCCCGGTCGGTGATGGCCGGGGCGGTATTCGGCATGTCGAAGACGGCGCAGAGCCCGCCGAGGATGGCGCCCCGGGTGCCGTCGGCCAGGGTCTCCACCTTGGGGTCGCCCGGGTCGCGCAGGTGGACATGGGCATCGATCAGCCCGGGCAGCACATGCAACCCGCGGCACTCGATGGTGGAGGCGGCTTCCGCCGTGCGGAGGTCGCCCATGGCGGCGATGCGGCCGGCGCGGACGCCGATATCGGTGACTTCCTCGCCCCAGGGAAGCACGCAGGTGCCGCCACGCAGCACCAGATCGAAGCTTGCCATCCGCCCTTACTCCCCTACCGACCAGCGGGGATTAGGTCAGCGGGGCGCCAGTCGCAAGCAGTGCCAGCCGCAAGCGGGGCCGGCTCAGCGGGCGGCCAGCGTCTCGAAGACATCGCCGGTGCCGCGGTGGCCCTCGATGTGGCGGCGGTGCCACAGCGCGTAGAACAGCAGGTGCCAGGCGGCGAAGCCGCGGTGCTTCTCCCCGCCGGCATGGCGGAACAACGCGGCGACGCGGTCGGGCCGGGCGATCTCGGCGATGCCGGGCTGGGCCGCGACCAGCGGGCCGAGCCTGTCCCCCACCCCCTCGATCCAGGCGCCGACCGGGACGGTGAAGCCCTGTTTCGGCTTGAAGGGCTCGGCGGCGGGGAAATGGCGGGCGAGCCACTGCCGCAGCAGCCACTTGCCGCTGCTGCGCTGGACCTTCAGCGCATCCGGCAGGCGGAAGGCGGCGGCGGCAACGCCGGCATCGAGCAGCGGGGTACGGCCCTCCACGCCATGCGCCATCAGGCAGCGGTCGAGCTTGATCAGCAGGTCGTTCGGCAGCCAGTCGGCGCAGTCCAGCGCCTGGGCGGCTTGCAGGCGGGTACGGCCGGGCGAGGCGGCGGCGGCCTCGGCGGCGCCGGTGCCGTCGCGCCAGCCGGTCGGGGGTTCGCGCAGCACGTCCAGCCGGTCGAAGCTGCCGCGGGAGCGGGGGGCCTTGCCGCCCAGCCACCAGGGGCGCATGGCGGCCCGGTAGCGGCCGTAGCCGCCGAAGATTTCGTCGCCGCCCTCGCCGGAGAGGACGACCTTCACCTCCTCCCGCGCCCGGCGGGCGAGGAACCAGGTGGGGATGATGGCGTAGTCGGCGGCCGGGTCGTCCATGCCGCCGACGATCTCGGGCAGGTGGCGCCAGACATCGGCCTCGGTGACCGGGACGGTCACGTGCTTCGCCCCGGCGGCGGCGGCGAGATGCGCGGCCAGCGCGCGTTCGTCGGCGGCGCCGGGCACGTCGAAGCCGGCGGTGAAGGCGAGCACCGGCTTGTCGTTGAGCCGGGCCATCAGCGCCAGGATGGCGCTGCTGTCGATGCCGCCCGAGAGGAACATCCCGTAGGGCACGTCGCTGCGCTGGTGCAGCAGCACGCTTTCCTCGAGCGCTGCGTCCAGCCGGGCGAGCGCCGCCTCGGCCTCGATCTCCTCCGGCCCGCCCTCGGGCAGGGCGGCGCGGCGGTGGCGCTCGGTGACGGCGCCATTGGCGATGACCACGGTCTCGCCGGGCAGGATGCGGCGGATGCCCTGGAAGATGGTCTCGGCGCCGGTGGTGAACTGGATCTGCAGCAGCTCGGTGCGGGCCTCGGGGCGCACCACCGGCTCGACCAGCCCGGCGGCGATCAGCGCCTGCGGCTCGGAGGCGAAGGCGAGGCCGCCGGCGATCTCGGCGAGATACAGCGGCTTGATGCCGAAGGGGTCGCGGGAGAGCACCAGCTGCTTGCTGCCGCGGTCGTGCAGGGCGATGGCATACATCCCCCGCAGCGTATCGGCGAAGGCGAGGCCGTCGCGGCGGAACAGGTGCAGCGGCGGCTCGCAGTCGCTGCCGGTCGCGCAATGGAGCTGGTTGCGCTCGCGCAGCTCCCGGTAGTTGTAGACCTCCCCGTTGGCGACCAGGGCGGCGGCGCCGGCGAAGAGCGGCTGGTCGCCGGTGACCAGGTCGATGATCGAGAGCCTGGTATGCGACAGCGCGACATTGCCGGCCAGGTGATGGCCATGCCCATCCGGGCCGCGATGGGCCAGCGCCCGGGTCAGCGCATCGAGGATGCTGGCGGAGGGGGTTTGCCCGGAACGGAGGGCAAGGCCGGCGAGGCCGCACATCAGCGGATACTCACACCGGCGAGGAATTCATGCCAGCGGGCAAGGACCGGCGCCGCCGCGTGATGCGCATCGTATTCGGCACGTCCGGCGGCGGCGAGGCGCCCGGCCCGGGCCGGGTCGGCCAGCAGCGCGGCGATTCCGGCCGCCAGGGCGGCGGGGTCCTCCTGCGGGACCAGCAGGCCGGTCTCGCCGGGGCGGATCAGCTCGGTCGGTCCCTGGGCGGCGACGGCGACGACGGGGCGGGCGGCGGACCAGGCTTCCAGGATGATGTTCCCCAAGGGCTCGTGGCGGGAGGAGCAGACGAAGACGTCGCAGGCGGCGAGCAGCGCGCCGGTATCCTGGCGCCAGCCGAGGAAGGCGACCCGGTCGGCCAGGCCGAGGCTGGCGGCGAGGGCCTCCAGCGCCGGGCGCTCCGGCCCCTCCCCGCCGATCGACAGATGGGCGCCGGGCAGCTTCGCCAGGGCCTGGAGCAGGGTGTCGAAGCCCTTGTTCCGGTGCAGCCGGCCGAGGGCCAGCAGGTGGGGACCGGTGCCGGGCAGGGCCGCGGGGGCGGCCGCGGCGAAATCGGCGGCGAAGTTGGGGACATAATGGGTGCGCGCGGCGGGCCAGCCCTGGGCGACGATCCAGCGGCGGAGGTCCTGGGTATTGCCGACGATATGGTCGCAGTGGCGGTAGTATTTCAGGTCGTAGTAGCCGCCCATGCGGCCGATCAGCGGCCAAGGCGTACCGCCGCGCTTCACCCTTCCGGCGAAGCGGCTGGCCCGGTTGGCCCAGGAGACGACGGCCTGGGGCCGGAATTCCGCCAGGGCGCGGCGCAGCCGGGGCGTCGTCGTCAGGTCGAACAGGCCGCCGAAAGGCAGCTCGACCGGCGCCAGCCCGCCGGCGCGGAGCCGGGCGGCACGGCCGGGATCGGTGCGGATGACGGCGAGGACCTGCTCGCCGGCGGCGTGCTGGGCCGTGGTCAGGCGTTCGAAGAAGGCCTCGGCGCCGCCCATCGGGGCGCCGGCCATGACGTGGGCGATTCGGAGGGTCACGCGAGCGCCTCGAAGCGGGCGGCGACCGCGTCCCAGTCCGGGCCGGGGCCGCGGGCCAGGGCGGCGTGGTGCATCGCCGTCCAGGCGGCATCGTCGGCGAGCAGGCGGAGCGCGACGGCGGCGAAATCCTCCGGCGTGGCGGCGACCTGGCCGGTGACGCCATCGGCGATGCGCTCGGGCACGGCGCCGAGCGGCGTCACCACGCAGGGCAGCCCGGCGGCCTGGGCCTCGGCCAGGGCGAGGCAGAAGGTCTCGCCGGGATCGCCGCGGTAGAGCATCACCCTGGAGTCCGCGAGGCGGGCGGCCAGCGCCGGGCGCGGCAGCGGGTCGAAGATCCGCACCCCGGCGCCGTGGAGGGCGGCGGCGCGGGCGAGGACCGGGGCGGCGCGGGCGGCGAGGCGGGCATCGCCGCCATAGGTGGCCGCGCCGGTGAAGAGGTGCAACTCCGCCGCCGGCAGCGCCGGGTGGATGCGCGCCGCCCAGAGCTCCAGCAGCCAGTCCAGCCCGCGCAGGGGATTGGAGGTGAAGATGGCGATGGCGGCGGGCGGCGGGCGCGGCGCGAAGGGCGCATCGAAGGGCGCGGCGACGGCGAGCGGGATGCTGGTGGGGGTGAAGGGCAGCCAGCGCGGCAGGGTCGCGGCATGGCTGGGACCGAGGGTGACCAGCCGCGGCCAGGCGGCCAGCAGCGGCAGGGCATGGCGCGGCTTGCGCAGGTAGCCCAGTGGGTTGTGCAGCCAGAGGAGGCGGCGGCCGCGCGGCAGCCGGCGGAACAGCCGCGGCAGCCGGTTGGCGATGACGAGGTCGGCGGGCGCGCCGCCCGGTGCCAGCGGCGCCCAGTCCAGCCCGTCGCGGGTTTCGGCGGGGGCGGTGCCGGCGCGGAGTTCCAGCGCATGGCCGCGCCGGGCGAAGGCCTGGGCCAGCAGGGCGAAGGCGGTCTCGGCCCCGCCGAGCGGCCGGGTGGCGAGCGATGCCGCGCCGATCCGCGGGCCCTCGGTCGCCATGATGATCTTCACCGGTGCCGCTCCGGCTCCAGCCGGGCCTTGAGGTGGGAGAGCAGCGGGAAGAGCCCGGCGCAGAGGGCGATCAGCAGGCCCCAGCCACCCTCCTTGTAGCCTTTCCGGGCGACGTAGCACTTGAGGATGCGCGAGAGGCAGCGGCGGATGTTGTCCGGCAGCGAGCCGATGTCACCCGCGGCCAGCAGGTCGCCGGCCTTGGCCGAGGAATAGCGGTCCAGCCGGCGCAGCATGTCGGAGATGTCGCGGTCCACCTCGTGCCGGATGCCGAACGCGGTGATCCGCTCCCCCTCGGTACCCGTCCAGTCGAGGCCGGGATGCACTCGCTGGGCGCGCCACTGCTTGGCGCCGCGGCGGAACAGGATGGGCTTCAGGGTGGTGCCGAAGCTGCCGCCCCAGCCGTGCAGCAGCAGCCGGTCGCCGACGTAATTGTCGATCCGCACCCGGTGGAAGGCATGGGCGGAACGGGCGGTGACGGCACGGATCGCGGCCCAGAGTTCGGGCGGGACCTGCTCGTCGGCATCGACCTCGAGCACCCAGTCGGTGGTGCAGGCGGCGATCCCGGCGTTGCGGCGCTCGCCCTCCAGCGCCCAGTCGCCTTCGAACACCCGGGCGCCATGCGCGGCGGCGATGGCGGCGCTGGCATCGGTGCTGCGGTCGAGCACGACCAGGATGGCATCGGCCGGCGCCAGGCTGGCGAGGCAGGCGGGCAGCCGCGCCGCCTCGTTCCGGGCGACGACCAGGGCGGTGATGCTCACGCGAGCAGGCCTTGCGCCGCGGCGAGGGCCTGATCGAGCGTCAGGCTGGCCATGCTGTCGATGGCCGGCGAGTCCGGGGCGATGGCGGTCGCGGTGCGGCGGCCGGAGGGGGCGTATTCGCCGACGCGGGAGGGGCCGAAGAGGCCCAGCGTCGGCGTCCCCGCCGCGGCCGAGAGATGCATCAGCCCGCTGTCGTTGCCGATGAAGAGGGCGCAGCGGGCCAGGACGGCGGCGGCCTCGGGCAGGGCGACGCTGCCCATCAGGCTCACCGCACGGTCGCCGAGCGCGGCCAGCACCGGAGCGGCCATGGCGGCCTCCTGCGGGCCGGGGCCGCCGAGGATGACGGCGCGGGCGCCCTCCAGCGGCTGGCCGGGGGCGGTCAGCGCCTCGAACAGGGCGACGAAGCGCTCGGCCGGCCAGACCTTGCGGTCCCAGTTGGCGGTGGGGCCGAGGCCGATCCAGCGCCCCTCCCCCCCGTTTTCATCCACCGGCAGCAGCGTCGCGGCGCGGGCGCGGTCGGCGGCGTTGAACCAGGCGACCGGCAGCGGCGGCGGGTTCAGGCCGAAGAGCGCGCCGAGATGGCCGAGCCGCGGCCCCGGCTGGCGGCCGCCGCGCATCACCACCCGGCGCTTGGCCCGCACCAGCCAGGCGAAGGCGGAGCCGCGCAAATCGACCACCAGGTCCCAGCGCTCCAGCCCGACCTCCCGCCACAGTTCCAGCCAATGCAGCCGCAGCCGGCGCTTGGTCAGCAGGATGGTCCAGGCGCGGTTGGGCATGCGGGCGAAGACGCCCTCCGCCACCGGCCCGCAGGCGACGACGATCTTGGCCTGGGGCCAGGTCCGGATGAGATGGTCCAGCAGGCCGGTCGAGAGCACGGCATCGCCGATCCGGGTCGCGGAGATGAAGAGGATACGCACGCGGAGGGCCTTAGCACGGCTCTCCCTTGTCGCGCAGGGGCGGGCGGCCCAAGTCCTTCGCATGCCGATCGCAATCCTGCCCGACCGGGGCGTGCTCGAAGTCACCGGGGAGGACCGCATCGCCTTCCTCCAGGGGCTGGTCTCCAACGATGTCGCGCTGGCCGGGCCGGGCCGGGCGGTCTTTGCCGCGCTGCTGACCCCGCAGGGCAAGTGGCTGGCCGAATTCTTCGTCGTGGCGGAGGACGGGCGGCTGCTGCTCGATTGCGAGGCCGGGCAGGCGGCGATGCTGGCGCAGCGGCTTTCGCGGTTCCGGCTGCGGTCCAAGGTCGCCATCCAGGCGCTGCCGCTGGAGGTGACGGTCGGCTGGGGCGGGGTGCCGGCCCCGGCGGGCGCGCTGCCCGACCCGCGGCTGGATGCCGCGGGCTGGCGGGCGATCGGCGCCAATATCGTGGCCGATGCGACGGCCGAGGATTACGACCGGCACCGGATGGCGCTCGGCCTGCCGGACGGCAGCCGGGACCTCGTCGCCGAGCAGAGCCTGCTGCTGGAGGCCGGGTTCGACGAGCTGCACGGCGTCTCCTGGACCAAGGGCTGCTACATGGGCCAGGAGCTGACGGCGCGGACCAAGTACCGCGGGCTGCTCAAGCGCCGCCTGGTGCCCGTGGCCGTGGCGGGCCCCCTGCCCGCCCCCGGCACGCCGATCCTGGCGGGCGCGGCCGAGGTGGGCGAGATGCGCTCGGGCCGGGATGGGCCTGGCGGTGAAGGCCTGGGCATCGCCCAGCTCCGGCTCGAGGTGCTGGACGGCAGGCCGCTGCGCTGCGGCGAGGCCGCGGTGGTGCCGCGGCTGCCGGGCTGGATGGTGCTGCCGCCCGCCGCGGCCCGGGACTGACCTCAGGCGTTCACCACCGAGCCGCCGTTCGGGTGCAGGACCTGGCCGGTGATGTAGCTGCTGTCGCTATCGGCCGCGAGGAAGATGTAGCTCGGCGCGCATTCGTCCGGCTGGCCGGCGCGGCCGATGGTGGTGGATGCGCCATGCTTGGCCGAGCTTTCGTCGTCAAAGCTGGCCGGGATCAGCGGGGTCCAGATCGGCCCCGGCGCCACCGCATTCACCCGGATCTGCCGGCTTTCCCAGAGCTGCTGCGACAGGCTGCGGGTGAAGGCGAGGATGGCGCCCTTGGTGCTGGAATAGTCGATCAGCCCCGGGCTGCCCTTGTAGGCGGTGATCGAGGTGGTGTTGATGATGCCGCTGCCCGAGGGCATGTGCTTCAGCGCCGCCTTGGTCACCCAGAACATGCCGAGGATATTGGTGCGGAAGGTCCGCTCCACCAGCTCCTCCGAAATCTCGGCGAAGTCCTTGCAGATATGCTGCTCGGCGGCGTTGTTCACCAGCAGGTCGATCCGGCCGCCGAGGAATTGGGCGGCTTGGTCCAGCGCCTGGCGGCAGAAGGCGGCATCGCCGATATCGCCGGGCAGGGCCAGGCAGCGGCGGCCCTCGGCCTCGATGGCGCGGCGGGTCTCGTCGGCGTCCTCGGTCTCGTCCTTGTAGAGGATGACGACATCGGCGCCTTCCTTGGCGAAGCCGATGGCGACGGCGCGGCCGATGCCGCTGTCGCCGCCGGTCACCACCGCGCGGCGGCCGGTGAGCTTGCCGCTCGCCCGCCAATTGGCCATGTGGTCCTGGGGCTGCGGGTCCATCGGCGCGGTGAGGCCGGGTTGCTGGTCCTGGTGCTGGGGGGCTTGCAGATTATCCGGCATGACGGGGTCCTTCGCGTTCCTGGGAAGGGAACAGGACGGGACCCGGCCGGGTTGCCGGTGCCGTGCGGAACGAAGGCTTAAGACTTGCCGGGCATGGTGCCGCACCGAGGCGGAGGAGCCCCATGACACCGGCGAGCAGCGTGACCCGGCCCGAAGGCTCGACCGCCGGCGGCAAGCCGGTGCGGCCGGCCAAGGCGGATAGTTTCAAGCAGGCGATGGCGCGGGCCATGGAGGGTGCCGGGCCATCGGCGACGCCGGCCCAATTGGCGCCGCGCCCGGGAGGCTTGGGACCAGGGGTGGCACGCCAGGCGGGCTCGGCCGGGGTGGCCGGCGCCTCGGCGATCGGGGTGCAGGCGCTTCGCAGCCGGCCGGCCGATGCCGCCTTCCGCGACCGCATCGCGCTGATGGAAAGCAATGCCCGCGCGCCGGACCAGGGGCTGGCGGCGCGCAACCCGGCCTCGGGCGCGCTGGGGCGCTACCAGCTCACCCCGCAATCCCTGCAGGACCTGGGCTGGCAGGATCAGGCCGGCGGCTGGACCGCGGTCGCGGCCGGGCACGGGGTGCGCTCGACGGCGGATTTCCTGGCCGCGCCGGCGGCGCAGGAGGCGGCGATGGCGGCCTATCTGCGGCGGGCGGAACAGCAGCTCGACCGCAACGGCAGCCTGGCCCGCAGCGGGGGGGCGGTGGTCGGGATCGACGGCCAGGCGGTGCCGCTGACCGAGGCGGGGCTGGTGGCGGCGGCGCATCGGCGCGGGGCGGGCAGCGTCGCCCGCTACCTGACCCACCGGACCGCGACGCCCGATGCCCCGCTGAGCCCGGCGCAGCGCAGCAGCTTCGCCGCGGTGGAACGCCGGCTGCGGGATTTCTCCGAGCTGCCCTATACGCTGGCGACACGGGTGGGGCGGGCCAACCCGGTCAGCTAGCGCCCACCTGCCGCAGCCAGTCCTGAAGGTTGTAGTAGGTGGTCACCCGGGTGATCCGCCCCTGCGCCACCGCGAAGAAGGCGCCGGCGGGCAGGCTGTAGCGCTGGCCGCGGGCCTCCGGCAGGCCGGCATCGGTCGCCAGGTATTCGCCCTCCACCACGAATTCGGCGGCGGCGCGGTGGCCGGTCGCATCCACCATGATGGTCAGGCCGGTCAGCGATTCGCGGTAGGAATGGTCCATGTGGCCGAGGAAGTCGCGGAAGGCCGGCTTGCCGGTCTCGCGCGGGCCCTGGTTCACGTCGTGGATCACGTCCTCGGCCAGCAGGGCCAGCATCGCCTCCCGGTCGCCCTGGCCGAAGGCGGCGTAATAGGCGCGGATCAGGCTTTCGGTCTCGGTCATGACGATCTCCCGGCAATTGGCCGCCCCACTATGTTCGAGGCGGCGGCCATGGCAAAAGGCGGCGCATGCAGACCGCCCCCGCCCTCCCCGCCTTGCGCGCCAAGCCGCTCAGCTTCCAGGACATCATCCTGACGCTGCACAATTACTTCTCGGCCCAGGGCTGCCTGATCCTGCAGCCCTACGACATGGAGGTGGGCGCGGGCACCTTCCATCCGGCGACCACCCTCCGGGCGCTGGGGCCGAAGCCCTGGAAGGCGGCCTATGTGCAGCCCAGCCGGCGGCCCTCCGACGGGCGCTACGGGGAGAATCCGAACCGGCTGCAGCACTACTACCAGTATCAGGTCATCCTGAAGCCGAGCCCGGCGGACCCGCAGTCCCTGCTGCTGGATGCCTACCGGGCGCTGGGCCTCGACCCCAAGGTGCACGACTTCCGCTTCGTCGAGGACGACTGGGAAAGCCCGACGCTCGGCGCCTGGGGCCTCGGCTGGGAGGTCTGGTGCGACGGGATGGAGGTGACGCAGTTCACCTATTTCCAGCAGGTCGGCGGCATCCCCTGCGCGGTGCCCTGCTGCGAGCTGACCATCGGGCTCGAGCGCCTGGCGATGTACCTGCAGGGCAAGGACAGCATCTACGACCTGGATTTCAACAGCGACGGCGTGAAATACGGCGAGGTCTTCCTCCGCGCCGAGCGGGAATACAGCGCGCACAATTTCGAGCACGCCGACGTGCCGATGCTGTTCCGCCACTTCGAGGATGCCGAGCGCGAATGCGCCGCGCTGCTGAAGCACAAGCTGGCGCTGCCCGCCTATGACCAATGCATCAAGGCCAGCCACCGCTTCAACCTGCTGGATGCCCGCGGCGCCATCAGCGTGACCGAGCGGGCGGCCTATATCGGCCGGGTGCGGGCGCTGGCGAAGGGCTGCTGCGAGGCTTGGTTGGCCGGGGACCAGTAGGGTAGAATACCCCGCCTTGTTATACCCGGAGGGTCCGATGGGTCAGCTCAACATCAAGGATGCGGCGCTGATCGCCGAGGCGAAGGCCTTGGCCGAGCTGATCGGCACCAGCACGACCGAGGCCATCCGCCGCGCGGTGCATGAGCGCCTGGCGCGCGAGACGCTGGCGCGGGATGCCGAGCGGCGCCGGCGCTACGAGGCCATCATGGCCATCGCGGAAGAAGCCTCGAAGCACTTCCCGCCCGGCAGCACCAGCGATCATTCCGATCTCTACGACGAGAACGGCCTGCCGAAGTGATCGTCGACACCTCCGCGCTCATCGCCATCCTCCACGACGAACCCGAGGCCGCCACCTTCGGCGCCGCGCTGACCGAAGCCGCAGCCGTCTCGATGTCGGCGGCGTCCCTGGTCGAGCTGACGCTGGTCGCGGAAGGCCGGGGCGGGCGGCCGATGGGCGACCGGGTCCATCGCCTGCTCGCCAGCGCCAAGGTCGAGGTCGTCCCCTTCACCGCCGAGCATGCCGCCCTGGCGGCCGAGGGCTGGCGCCGCTATGGCAAGGGCCGCCATCCCGCCGGGCTCAACCTCGGCGACTGCTTCGCCTATGCGCTGGCGCAGTCGCGCGGCGAGCCCCTGCTGTTCAAGGGCACCGACTTCGCCCAGACCGATGTGAAGGCCGCAGTGTAACCCATGCCCGAATTGCTGATCGAGCTCTTCTCCGAGGAAATCCCCGCCCGCATGCAGGCCCGGGCGGCGGAGGACTTCGCCCGCCTGCTGCAGGCCGAGCTGCGCGCCCTGATGCCGGTGGCCCCCCGCGCCCTGTCCGGCCCCCGCCGCATCGCCCTGGTGGGCGAGATGGCGGCGCGGGCCGAGACGCCGGGCAAGGAGGAGCGCGGCCCCCGCATCGGCGCGCCGCCGCAGGCGCTCGAGGGCTTCCTCCGCAAGCATGGCGCGACCCAGGAGATGCTGACCCAGGAGGGCCAGTTCTGGGTCCTGGCCAAGCCGGCCGAGGTGACGCTGGCGACCGAGCTGCTGGCCCGTGCCGTGCCCGCCGTGCTGCGCGCCTTCCCCTGGCCCAAGTCCATGCGCTGGGGCAGCAGCGACTTCGCCTGGGTGCGGCCGCTGCAACGCATCCTGTGCCTCTTCGATGGCGCACCGGTGCCCTTCGCCCTCGCCCATGGCGGCGATGCCGTCCACGGCCTGGTCGCCGCCGACGTGACAGAGGGGCACCGCATCCTCGCCGGCACGGCGCCCTTCGCGGTGCGGGACTTCGCCGGCTATGCCGCCGGCTTGCGGGAACGCTTCGTCATCGCCGATGCGGCGGAGCGGGAGCGGCTGATCGAGCGGGGCATCGGCGCCCTGGCCGCGGCCGAGGGGCTGGAGGTGGTGCCCGACCGCGGCCTGCTGGCCGAGGTGGCCGGGCTGGTCGAATGGCCGGTGCCGCTGCTCGGCCGGATCGACGAGGCCTTCATGGACCTGCCGCCCGAGGTCATGCGGACCACCATGCGGGTGAACCAGCGCTACTTCGCGCTGCGCCGGGCCGATGGCCGCGCCGCGCCGCGCTTCGCCCTGGTCGCCAACATCATCCCCGCGGATGGCGGCAGGGCGATCGTCGCCGGCAACGAGCGGGTGCTGCGCGCCCGGCTGGCCGATGCCCGCTTCTTCTGGGACCAGGACCGCAAGCAGCGGCTGGAGGATTTCCTGCCGAAGCTGGAGAGCGTGGTCTTCCACGCCAAGCTCGGCACCCAGGGGGAGCGCGTGCGGCGGCTGGAACGGCTGGCCGGGCTGATCGCCCCGCAGGTCGATGCCAACATCAAGCTGGCGGCCCGCGCCGGGCTGCTGGCCAAGGCCGATCTCGCCTCCGGCATGGTCGGGGAATTCCCCGAGGTCCAGGGCATCATGGGCCGCTACTACGCGCTGGCCGATGGCGAGGACCCGCGGGTGGCGGAAGCGATCGGCGCCCATTACCGGCCGATGGGGCCGGGCGACGCGGTGCCGTCCGAGCCGGTGGCGGTCGCGGTCGCCCTGGCGGACAAGCTGGACCAGCTCGTCGGCTTCTTCGCCGTCGGGGAGAAGCCGACCGGCTCGGGCGATCCCTATGCGCTGCGCCGCGCCGCGCTCGGCATCATCCGCATGATCCGGGAGGGCGGGCTGCGGCTCGGCCTCGCCGGGCTGATCGGGGAGGCCTTCTTCGGCTTCGCCCAGGCGACGGGGGCCACGGCCAGCCCGGAATTCGGCATGGCCGTCGCCGCCGAGACGATGAATGCCGGCTGGCAGCCCCCGGCCGATTCGGACCACCCGCCGATGGTGGCCGCCTTCGCCGCCGGGGTGCTGGACTTCCTGACCGACCGGCTCCGCGTCCAGCTCCGCGCCGAGGGCGCCCGGCACGACCTGGTGACCGCGGTCTTCGGCGCCAGCGCCGATGACGACCTGGTGCGGCTGCTGGCCCGGGCCGAGGCGCTGGGCACCCTGCTGGCGACCCCGGATGGCGCCAACCTGCTGGCCGCCTACAAGCGGGCGGCGAATATCCTGCGGATCGAGACCCGCAAGGATGGCCCGCACGACGGGCCGGTGGATGCGGGTCTGCTGGTCCTGCCGGCCGAACAGGCGCTGGCCGGGGCGGTCGAGGCCAAGGCGGCCGAGGTGGCCGCATCGCTCGCGGCGGAGGCGCCGCTGCGGGCCATGACGGCGCTGGCCGGGCTGCGCGCCCCGCTGGACGCCTTCTTCGAGAGCGTGGTCGTGAACGACCCCGATCCGAAACTTCGGCTAAACCGCCTGCGTTTGTTGCACCGGCTCTGCGCCACCATGGACGCGGTGGCGGATTTCGCGAAAATCGAAGGTTGAATCGCTTCCGACATGGCACACTGCCGGTACGGAAGCTGCACGGCAGCTGAAATGCCATGCGATCTGCAAGAAGGACGTCACTCGTGAATAAGTGGGTCTACAGCTTCGGGGCCGGCCACAACGAAGGCAAGGCCGAGATGCGCAACCTGCTCGGCGGCAAGGGGGCCAACCTCGCCGAGATGGCCAGCATCGGCCTGCCCGTGCCGCCCGGCTTCACCATCACGACCGAGGTCTGCACGGCCTATTACGACAACGGCAAGAAGTATCCGGAGGAGCTGAAGGGCCAGGTCGCCGCCGCCCTGGCGCTGGTCGAGCAGGCCGTGGGCATGCGCTTCGGCGACGAGAAGAAGCCGCTGCTGGTCTCGGTCCGCTCCGGCGCCCGCGTCTCCATGCCGGGGATGATGGACACCGTCCTCAACCTCGGCCTGAACGATGCGACCGTGGCCGGCCTGGCCGCCGCCTCCGGCGACCCGCGCTTCGCCTGGGACAGCTATCGCCGCTTCATCCAGATGTTCGGCAGCGTCGTGCTCGGGGTGGACCACCACCGCTTCGAGGAGATCATCGAGCATGTGAAGCTCGACCGCGACGTCCATGAGGACACCGACCTCAAGGCCGAGGACTGGCAGACCGTCGTCACCGGCTACAAGGAGATGGTGGGGCAGGTCATCGGCAAGCCCTTCCCGCAGGACCCGGAGGAGCAGCTCTGGGCGGCGATCGGTGCCGTCTTCGGCTCCTGGATGAATGCCCGGGCCAATACCTACCGCCGCCTGCACGACATCCCGGCGAGCTGGGGCACCGCGGTGAACGTCCAGGCGATGGTCTTCGGCAACATGGGCCAGGATTGCGCCACGGGCGTCTGCTTCACCCGCGACCCCTCCACCGGCGAGAACATCTTCTACGGCGAGTACCTGATCAACGCCCAGGGCGAGGACGTGGTCGCCGGCATCCGCACGCCGCAGCCGATGGCCCAGCTCAAGGCCAAGCCGGGCGAGCGCAGCATGGAGGTCGCCATGCCTGCCGCCTACCAGGAACTGGTCGCGGTCCGCGCCAAGCTGGAAGGCCACTACGCGGACATGCAGGACATCGAGTTCACGGTGCAGCAGAACAAGCTGTACATGCTGCAGACCCGCAACGGGAAGCGCACCGCGGCCGCCAGCCTCAAGATCGCGGTCGACATGGCGCGGGAAGGCCTGATCGACCAGACCGAGGCCATCAAGCGGGTCAATCCGGCGGCGCTCGACCAGCTGCTGCATCCGACGCTCGATCCCAAGGCGAAGCGGAAGCTGCTCGGCAAGGGCCTGCCGGCCAGCCCGGGCGCGGCCTGCGGCGCCGTGGTCTTCTCGGCCGATGAGGCGGAGGCCCGCGCGGCCAAGGGCGAGGCGGTCATCCTGGTCCGCATCGAGACCTCCCCGGAGGATATCCATGGGATGCATGCCGCGCGCGGCATCCTGACGACCCGCGGCGGCATGACCAGCCACGCGGCGGTGGTCGCCCGCGGCATGGGCCGGCCCTGCGTCGCCGGCGCCGGCGGCGTGACGGTGGACTATGCCGCCCAGGCGCTGATGTCGGGCGGCCAGGTGGTGCAGGGCGGCGACATCATCACCCTCGACGGCGCGACCGGCGAGATCTTCATCGGCTCCGTCGCCATGGTCGAGCCGCAGCTTTCCGGCGACTTCGCCACGCTGATGGAATGGGCCGACGGCGTGCGCCGCCTCAAGGTGCGCGCCAATGCGGAGACGCCGCTCGATGCCGATACCGCGCGCAAGTTCGGCGCCGAGGGCATCGGCCTCTGCCGCACCGAGCACATGTTCTTCGACCCGGCCCGCATCGGCGTGGTGCGGCAGATGATCATGACGGAGACCGAGAATGGCCGCCGCGAGGCGCTGTCGCGGCTGCTGCCCTTCCAGCGGGACGACTTCACCGAGCTGTTCCGGATCATGGCCGGGCTGCCGGTGACCATCCGCCTGCTCGATCCGCCGCTGCATGAATTCCTGCCGCATACCGATGCCGAGCTGGGCGAGCTCGCCACCGCCATGGGCTCCGACCTGCAGACCATGCAGCGCCGCGCGGCGGACCTGGCCGAGGCCAATCCGATGCTCGGCCACAGAGGCTGCCGGCTCGGCATCTCCTACCCGGAGATCTACGAGATGCAGGCGCGGGCCATCTTCGAGGCGGCGGTCGCCACCGCGAAGGAGACCGGCGCGGCGCCGGTGCCCGAGATCATGATCCCGCTGGTCGCCACCAAGCGGGAGCTGGAGATCACCCGCGCCCAGGTGGACAAGATCGCCAAGGAGGTCTTCGGCGAGAGCGGCGTGACGATCGAGTACTACGTCGGCACGATGATCGAGCTGCCGCGCGCGGCGCTCACCGCCGACAAGATCGCCGAGGTCGCCGACTTCTTCAGCTTCGGCACCAACGACCTGACCCAGACCACCTTCGGCTTGTCGCGCGACGACGCCGGCAAGTTCCTGCCGGTCTATGTCGAGAAGGGCATCCTGCCGAAGGACCCCTTCGTCTCGATCGACGTGGAGGGCGTCGGCGCCCTGGTGAAGATCGCCAAGGAGAAGGGCCGGGCGGTGAAGTCCGACCTGAAGCTCGGCATCTGCGGCGAGCATGGCGGCGACCCGGCCTCGATCCACTTCTGCGAGGAAGCGGGGCTGGATTACGTCTCCTGCTCGCCCTACCGGGTGCCGGTGGCGCGGCTGGCGGCGGCGCAGGCGGCCCTCAGCGGCGGCGGCGACCGGACCGCGTAAGCAGGCAGCCTGGGGAGGGACGGGTACTCCCTCCCCGGGTCCGGGCCGACCGGGAAGCGCCGCTTCCGCCTTGCCCAGCAGCGGCGTAGCCTCGGCGACGCCAGCGAGGGGAAAGCGCGATGCCGGTGATCGATGCCCAGGTGCATGTCTATGAGCGCAACCACCCCGGCCGCCCCTGGGTCGATGCGCTGCATGGCCCGCCGGAGGTCACGGCAGAAACCATGGTCGCGGCCATGGATGCGGTCGGCGTCGATGGCGCGCTGCTGGTCTCGGTCCATTCGATGTACCGCTACGACGCCAGCTACGCGGTCCAGGCCCATGCCGCCCATCCCGGCCGCTTCGCCCTGATCAAGCCGGTGGACCCGAACGACCCCGGCGTGGCCGAGACCATCGCCGACTGGAAGGCCCAGCCCGGCACCGTGGCCATCCGGGTGATGATGCGCCCGGATGTCTCCACCGATGCCGCCGACCCCGGGCTGAACCGGGTGCTGGAGGCCGCCGGCCGCCACAAGCTGCCGGTCAACCTGCTGGCCTATGGCCGGCTGCTGCAGGTGGCGGAACTGGCGGCGCGCAACCCGGATACCCAGATCGTCGTCGACCACCTCGGCCTGCCGCAGCCCTTCGTGCCGCCGGCCCCGGCCGAGCCCTGGGCCGACCTGCCGAAGCTGCTGGCGCTCGGCTGCTGCCCCAATGTCGCGGTGAAGATCACCGGCGCCTGTACCCTGTCGCACCAGCCCTATCCCTACGCGGATATCTGGGACCCGCTGGCCCGCATCTTCGATGCCTTCGGCCTGGAGCGCTGCCTCTGGGGCACCGACTGGACCCGGGCGGCGGCCCTGCTGACCTACGAGCAGGGGGTCGAGGCCTTCCGGCAGAGCGACCGGCTGTCCGACAGCGACCGCGCCATCCTGATGGGCGGCAGCGCCGCGCGGATCTACGGCTGGTCGCCGAAGGCCTAGCCGGTCAGGTGCCGCCGCCGCAGGACCCGCAGCAGCAGCCCGTCCACCGGCCCGGCGACGACCGAGGCCAGCCAGCCCAGGCCGGCGCAGAGCACCACCGCCGGCCCGGCCGGCACATCGGCATGGAAGGACAGCAGCAGCCCGCCGAAGCTGGAGACCGCGGCGATCGCCACCGCGGCATAGGCCATGCCGCCGACCTGCCGCGCCCAGTGCCGCGCGGCGATCGCCGGCAGCATCATCAGCCCGACGGCCATCAGGGTGCCCAGCGCCTGGAAGGCCGCCAGCAGGTTCAGCACCACCAGCGCCAGGAAGCCGAGGTGCCACGCCGCGCCGCGGGCGCCGACCGCGGCTGCGAAGGCTGGGTCGAAGCATTCCAGCACCAGCGGCCGCCAGGCCAGCGCCAGCGCCACCAGGGTCACGCTCGCCGCCCCCGCCATCAGCAGCAGCGCCCCGTCATCGACGCCGAGCACGCTGCCGAAGAGCAGGTTGGTGAGCTCGACCGCACCGCCGCGCATGGAGACCATGGCGACCCCCGCCGCCAGCGCCACGAGATAGAGCGCTGCCAGGGAGGCATCCTCCCGCCCGCCCGTCGCCCGCGACAGCGCCCCGGCCCCGACCGCCACCAGCAGCCCGGCGACCAGCCCGCCGAAGGCCATCGCCGGCAGCGACAACCCGGCGACCAGGAAGCCCGCCGCCACCCCGGGCAGGATCCCATGCGCCAGCACGTCGGCGGTCAGGCTCATCCGCCGCAGCATCAGGAAGACGCCGAGCGGCGGCGCCGCCACCGACAGCGCCAGGCAGCCCACCAGCGCCCGCCGGAGGAAGCCGAATTCGAGAAAAGGGTCTAGCAAAGTCAGGCGGCGCAGGCCTCGGCCTGCTCGTCCCAGGCTTCCGCCATCATCCGCGCGCGCAGCCGGTTGGCCGCCGTCAGCACCTCCGCGGTCGGGCCCCAGCCAAGGCAATCGCGGGCCAGCAGCAGGGTCTCGGGGAATTCGCGCTTCACCAGCTCCAGGTCGTGCAGCACGGCGATCACCGTCCGCCCCTCGCCGTGCCAGCGATGCACCATGGCCAGCAGCGCCACCGCCGTCCGGGCATCGAGCGCGTTGAAGGGCTCGTCCAGCAGGATCACCGGCGCATCCTGCAGCAGCAGCCGGGCGAACATCACCCGCTGGAACTGCCCGGCGGAGAGGCTGCCGACCGGCCGCGCCTCGAAGCCCTGCAGGCCGACCGCCGCCAGCGCCTCGGCCGCCCTGGCCCGTCCGCTGCGGCCGATGGCGCGGAACGCCCCGCTCTCGCCCCAGAGGCCGAACAGCACGACATCGAGGCAGCTCAGCGGGAAGCCGCGGTCCAGCATCGCCTGCTGCGGCAGCAGCGCCACCTGCCCGGCGGCGCCCTCGATCCGCCCGTGCTCGGGCCGGTGCAACCCGGCGAGCGCCCGCAGCAGGGTGGTCTTGCCGGCGCCGTTCGGGCCGACCACCGCGGTCAGGCTGCCCGGCGCGAAGCGGCCCGAGACATGGTGGACCGCCGCCCGCCGCTGATGGCTGACGGTGAGGTCGGCGAGCCGGATCTCGGCCGGGGCGATCATGCCGCCATCGCCCAGGCGACGCCGGCCCAGAGCGCGGTCGCGACCGCCGCCGCCAGCACGAGGCGGGCAGCGGCACCGGAGGACAGCGCGAGCGGGTCGGGAAAGGGCCAGGCCATGATGTTATGAGATAACATCACCCTCGGCCCTAGACCAGCCCCAGGCTAGTGGCTCAGGAGGCCTTGCGCTTGCCGGCCGGCTTGGCGTCGTTCGCCGCCGCCCCGCCCATCGCCGCCGCCATCAGGCTGGACTGCGTGACCTCGGTCAGCTTGACGTCGGTCTGCTTCTCCTCGGCCAGGATCTCCTCCAGCAGCGCCACCACCGAGCCCTCGCCCAGCGCCTGGGCCAGGGCGATATCGGTGCCGTAGGCGGCGATCTCGTAATGCTCCATCCGCTGCAGGCTGGCGACGATCACCAGATCGAGGATCGGCCCCTTCTCGTGCTCCTCCATCTCATGCGTGCCCTCCTCGACGAGGCCGCGCATCGCCTCGCAGACCACGCGGCCGGGCCTGGCGCCGAGGGAGTCGAGCGCCTGCTCCACCTTCTCGATCTGCGCCTGGCTCTGGTCGATGTGCAGGGTGATGCAGTCCTTCAGCGCCGGATCGCTCGCCTTGCGGACGGTCTTCTGCATCGCACGCAGGGCCTGCTTCTCGGCGCTATAGGCATCCTTCAGCTGGGCGACGAGCAATTCGCGGACTTCGTTTTCCATGGTGCGTTTCTCCGGTTGACCCGAAGACAACCACCAGGCGAGGGCGGCAGTTTCTTGGCCCAGGGCAACGAAGCCGCCAAAGGATGCGGCGTCCGGGATTGTCACATCCCTGTCACGGCGCGCGGCGACTTTGCTGACGCCGTCAGGCACTCAGCCGCGGGACGCCAGCGCGACACCCCCCAGGGTCAGCGCCAGCGCCGCCCCCTGCCGCAGCCCAAGCGGCTCCCCCAGCAGCGCCGCGCTGCCGAGCACGCCGACGATCGGCACGAGCAGCGAGCCGATCGCCGCCGTTCCCGCCTTCAGCCGCTTCAGCGCGCGGAACCACGCCAGATAGGCGAGGCATTGCCCGATGACCGAGGCATAGACGAGGCAGCCCCAGCCGAGCCAGCCGACGCTGTCGAAGCGCACCGTCTCGAAGGCCAGCGCCACGACGGCGACCGGCAGCGCGCCGATGGCGATCTGCCAGGCGACCAGCGGCACCGGCGCCATGGCGACGGGGAATCGCTTGGTCCAGATGGTGCCACAGGCGAACAGCAGCGCCGTCATCAGCATCGCGGCGATACCGGGCAGCTTGCCCCAGGATCCCGCCCCCTGGCCGCCGCCGAGGTCCAGCCGCCCGGCCATCAGCAGGCTGACGCCCGACAGCCCCAGCACCAGCCCCGCCACCCGCCGCCAGCCCGGCTTCTCCCCGAGGAAGGGCCAGGCCAGCATCGTCGCCCAGACCGGCATGGTATAGGCGATGATCGCCGCCTCCGAGGCATCCAGCCAGAGGATGGCGAGTGGTGCGAAAAGCAGCCAGGAGGTGACGTTGAGCACCCCGGCGACGGCCAGCCGGCCCCAGTGCTCCGGCCGCGGCAGCAGCCCGTCGCCCTGCGCCAGGGCGATCAGCCCGAGCAGGGTGACGGAACCGCAGGCGGTCAGCACCCGGAAGGAGAAGGGCGGCCAGTCCAGCATCAGCAGCTTCATGATCGGCCAATTCAGCCCCCAGGCGGTGGCCGTGACCGCCAGGTAGCCGAAGCCGCCGAGGACGGAGGCGCGGGCGCTGCCGCTCACGCCATCAGCGCCGCGACCCGGTCCCGTACGGCTTGCGGCAAGGGCCCCTTCGCCGCCGCCGCCAGCGCCACCTCGAGCTGTTCCTGGGAGGCAGTGCCGATCAGCGCGGTGCCGATCTGCGGGGCGGAGATGGCATAGCGGATCGCCAGCTCGGCCAGCGACTCCGCGGCGCCTTCCGCCACCAGCGGCGCCAGCCGCCGGGCATTGGCGACATCCGTCGCATAATCGGCGCCCGAGGCGATCGGCGCGACCTGGGGCATCGCCAGCGGATGCCGCGCCGCCTCGCCCGAGAGCGCCCCGGCGGCGATGATGCGGATTCCGATCAGCCCGATGCCCTGCGCCGCCGCCGTGAGCCCCAGCGCCGCGAAATCCTGCCCCGGCAGGCCGGCCGGCAGCGGGCCGAGCCAGGAGGGGTTGAGCGCGTTGAAGGGCACCTGGGCGGTATCGATCACCCCCGCCTCGAACAGGGCCCGCAGCGCCGCGACCTCGCCCAGGGCGGTGATGCCGAGGAAGCGGCACTTGCCCGCCGCCTGCAGCCGCTGCATCGCCGGCACCGCCTCCTCCAGCACCTGGGCCAGGGTATAGCCTTCGGCCGGGCCGATCGGGTCGTGGAGTTGGAAGAGGTCCACGCTCTCCCGCCCCAGCCGGGCCAGGCTCGCCTCCAGCGAGGCGGTGATGGCCCCGGCGATATCGCCGCGCGCCGCGGCCGGCAGGCGCGCCTTGGTGCCCAGCACGGGGCTCGCACCCAGCGCCTTCAGCACCCGGCCGAGGTTCCGCTCGCTCTCGCCATTGCCATAGGCGGGGGCGGTATCGACATAGGTGACGCCGGCATCCAGCGCGGTGCCGAGCGACCGTTCCTGTTCCGCCGCCGTGCCCCGCACCATCAGCCCGCCGACCGCCCCGGCGCCATAGCCCAGCACCGAGACCTGCATTCCCGTGCGCCCCAAGACCCGCTGTTCCATCCCCGACCCCTCCCGGCTAAGGGGAAGCCTAGCCCGCCCCGCCCGGCATACGGAAACCCATGCTGAGACTGACTGAATTGCGCCTGCCGCTGGGCCACCCGCCGGAGGCCCTCCGCGCCGCCACCCTCGCCCGCCTGGGGCTGGAGGATGCGGCGCTGCGCGACCTGACGGTGTTCCGCCGTGGCCATGACGCCCGCAAGCCCCGCGCCATCATGTGGGTCTATACCCTGGACCTGGAGGTGACGGATGAGGCCGCGGTGCTGGCCCGCCACGCCGGCGACGCCAACCTCCGCCCCGCCCCCGACACGGCCTACAAGTTCGTGGCTCGGGCGCCCGAGGCCACCCCCCGCCCCATCGTCATCGGCACCGGCCCCTGCGGCTTCATGGCGGCGCTGGTGCTGGCGCAGATGGGCTTCCGGCCGGTCATCCTCGAGCGCGGCACCGTGGTCCGGCAGCGCACCCAGGACACCTGGGGCCTCTGGCGCGGCGGCGTGCTGACGCCCGAGAGCAACGTGCAATTCGGCGAGGGCGGCGCCGGCACCTTCTCCGACGGCAAGCTCTACAGCCAGATCAAGGACCCCCGGCACTATGGCCGGAAGCTGCTGGAGGAATTCGTCAAGGCCGGCGCGCCGGAGGAGATCCTCTACGTCTCCCGCCCGCATATCGGCACCTTCCGCCTGGTGACGATGGTCGAGAGCATCCGCGCCGAGATCGAGCGGCTGGGCGGCGAGTACCGCTTCGGCTGCAAGGTCGCCGACCTGCTGCTGGACGGGGATCGCGCGGTGCGCGGCGTGGTGCTGGAGGATGGCGAGGAGATCGCGGCGCGGCAGGTGGTGCTGGCCATCGGCCATAGCGCGCGGGACAGCTTCGCCATGCTGCGCGACCGCGGGGTTTACCTGGAGGCCAAGCCCTTCAGCATCGGCGTCCGCATCGAGCATCCGCAGGGCATGATCGACCGCGCCCGCTGGGGGCCGAATGCCGGCAACCCGCTGCTGGGCGCGGCCGATTACAAGCTGGTGCACCACGCGGCCAATGGCCGCAGCGTCTACAGCTTCTGCATGTGCCCCGGCGGCACCGTCGTCGCCGCCACCTCCGAGCCCGGCCGCGTGGTGACCAACGGGATGAGCCAGTACTCGCGCGCCGAGCGCAATGCCAATGCCGGCATCGTCGTCGGCATCTCCCCGGCCGACTATCCGGGCGACGTGCTGGCCGGCATGGACTACCAGCGCCGCTGGGAGAGCGCGGCCTTCGTCGCCGGCGGCGGCGCCTATCGCGCGCCCGGGCAGCTCGTCGGCGACTTCCTTGCCGGCCGCGCCTCCACCGAGCTCGGCGAGGTGCTGCCCAGCTACAAGCCGGGCGTCACGCCGACCGACTTGGCGCTCTGCCTGCCGGATTTCGCGGTGACGGCGATGCGGGAGGCGCTGGTCGCCTTCGACCGGCAGATCCCCGGCTTCGCCCGGCCGGATGCGGTGATGACCGGCGTCGAGACCCGCACCAGCAGCCCCATCCGCATCCGGCGGGGGATGGATTTCCAGAGCCTGAATACGCCGGGCCTCTATCCCGCCGGCGAAGGGGCGGGCTACGCCGGGGGCATCCTCAGCGCCGGCGTCGACGGCATCCGCGTGGCGGAAGCCCTGGCGCTGGCGGCGACGGGGCAGGAGATCCCGGCCTCGATGAGCCGCGGGGTGGAGGGGTCGGCCACGACCTATGGCTGACCCAGGCCCCGCCTATTCCGCCCGCAGCCGCCCGCGCGTGGCGACGACGCGGCTGACGCTGCAGATATCGACGCCACGGATCTCCGCCTCGGTGCCGCCGCTCCAGACCACCTTGAAGTCATAGGCGCCGCCGCGGCCCGGCCGGAAGCTGCTGACACGCCCGGCGGTCAGCACATTCTGCCCCAGCCGGTCGCGGCCCCAATTGCTGTTGCTGGAGGGGTTGAAATAGAGCTCGTCGATCTGGACGCCGGAATTGTTCACCACCTCGATCGAGGTGTCGCAGCCCTGCGCGGCGGCCTGGGAGGCGGCGAAGGCGCCGAGCAAGGTCAGCGAGAGGGCGATACGGCGGAACATGGGCTTCTCCAGCGACGGTCCCGGGCGGCAGCGCGGCGAAGGCCTGCTGCGTCCCGGGAACGACGCTAGTCCCGCTCCGGTTTAGAAAGTTCTACCGGCCCAAACGGGGCGGCGACTTCGCCGCGGGCCGCGCCTGCCGCTCAGACCGGCGTATTGCCGCCCGGAAGCTGGTCGCGCATCTCCCGCAACTCGCCGCTTTCCACGCTCGCCAGGGCATTGCGCAGCACCGCGCCGATGGCCCGGTCGTCCATCGTCCGCGCCAGCAGTCCCAGGGCCCCGCCCAGCAGCGCCGAAGCCGCCGAGATCGGCGCGATCTTCTGCTCGATCATGTATTCGATCGACTTGTCCACCACCGAGCCGGCGTGGCTGAGGTCGTCCGGGGCAACGCCCTGGGGGTCCAACTGCATTAAGGCGTCCTCCTGTCAGCCATCGCACATAGGCGGTCGGGGCGGCCCCGAAAACCCCCAAGGGGGCCGCAGGCCGGGGATCAGGGCATCGCCTCGCCCAGCCGCACCCGCGGCTGGTCGAGATCCGCCGCGCGCTGCGCCGCCGCGGCGGCTTCGGCCATCGCCACCGCCTCGGACTGCCGCCGCCACATCGCGGCATAGAGCCCATCGGCGGCCGTCAGCGCCGCGTGGTTGCCGCGCTCGACGATGCGGCCGTCCTGCAGCACGATGATCTCATCCGCATCCACCACGGTCGACAGCCGGTGCGCAATCACCAGGGTGGTGCGGTTGGCCGAGACCTGGCGCAGCGCCGCCTGGATATCCTGCTCGGTGCGGGTATCGAGCGCGCTGGTCGCCTCGTCCAGCACCAGGATGCGCGGGTCCTTCAGGATGGTCCGGGCGATGGCGACGCGCTGCTTCTCGCCGCCCGAAAGCTTCAGGCCGCGCTCGCCGACCATGGTGCGGTAACCCTCGGGCAGGCGCTCCACGAAGTCATGCACCTGCGCCAGCTTGGCGGCCGCCACGATCTCCTCCTCCGAGGCGCCGGGCCGGCCATAGGCGATGTTGTAGCGGATGGTGTCGTTGAACAGCACGGTATCCTGCGGCACCACGCCGATGGCGGCGCGCAGCGAGGCCTGGGTCACGCCCTCGATCGGCTGGCCATCGACCAGGATGCGGCCGCCGGTCGCGTCGTAGAAGCGGAACAGCAGGCGGGAGATGGTGGATTTTCCCGCCCCCGTCGGCCCGACGATGGCGAGCGTCCTGCCCGGCGGCACCGACAGCGACACGCCCTTCAGGATCTCCCGGTCCGGCCGATAGCCGAAATGCACGTTCTCGAAGGCGAGCGCTCCGGGGCCGGCGGCCAGCGGCGGCGCGCCGGGGATATCGGCCACCTCGCGCTCCTCCCGCATCAGGCGGAACATCGCCTCCATGTCGGTCAGGCCCTGCTTCATCTCGCGGTAGACGAAGCCGAGGAAGTTGAGCGGCAGGTAGAGCTGGATGAGGTAGGTATTCACCAGCACGAAGTCGCCGACCGACATGGCGCCCGAGGCGACGCCGCGCGCCGCCATCAGCATGACGACCGTGAGGCCGCCGGCGATGATGACCGCCTGGCCGCCGTTCAGCCCGTTGAGGCTGATCTCGGAGCGGATATAGGCCTGCTCGTAGCGCGCGAGCGAGGCGTCGTAGCGGCGCTCCTCATGCGGCTCGTTGTTGAAGTACTTGACCGTCTCGTAGTTGAGCAGGCTGTCGATGGCCTTGGTATTGGCCTCCTGGTCGGTCGCATTCATCTCCCGCCGGAAGCGCAGGCGCCAGTCGGTGAACATCAGGGTGAAGGTGATGTAGACCGCGATGGTGCCGAGCGTGACCGCGGCATAGGTGAAATCGAACATCCCCCAGAGGATCACCGCCACCAGCAGGATCTCGAGCAGGGTCGGGATGATGTTGAACAGCATGAAGTCGAGCACGAAGGTGATGCCGCGCGTGCCGCGCTCGATGACGCGGGAGAGGCCGCCGGTCTGCCGGTCCATGTGGAAGCGCATGGACAGCGCATGCATGTGCTGGAAGACCTGCAGCGCGATCCGCCGCGTGGCCCGCGCCTGCACCTTGGTGAAGACCGCGTCGCGCAGCTCGGCGAAGACCGAGCTGGCCGCCCGCAGCAGGCCGTAGCCGATGACCAGCGCCACGGGGATGGTGGCGATGGTGCCCGCCTTCGGCCCCAGCGCATCCACCGCCCGGGCATAGACCAGCGGCACCAGGACATTGGCGCCCTTGGCGACGACCAGCAGCACCAGGGCGATGACGACCCGCGCCCGCAGCCCGGTCTCCCCCTTGGGCCAGAGCCAGGGGGCGAGGGTCAGCAGGGTCTGCCAATGCGAGCGTTCTTCGGCCGCCGGCGCTTTGCCGGCGGCTTGGGCTTTGGATGTGGACTGGCTCATGCCCGGGACATAGGCCGGAACGGCGCGAAGACAAACCGGCCATATGGCGGCGGGCCCCCGGCCGGGGCTACACCGGGGGCATGAGTCCCTTCCAGCGCCACATCGATGCCTGCAACAACCTCCCCTCCCCGGCGGGCTACATCCCCTTCCGCATCGCCGGCGCCCAGGTCGGCTGGCTCTCGCCCGACCTCGCCCAGGCGCTGACCTTCTTCCCCCGCGACTTCCATTTCGATGCCGAGGGCGTGGCCCTGGCCGGCCGCCTCCGCAGCCCGGGGACGCGGACGGAGGCGCTGGCGACCGTGGCGAAATCCCTCGCCGGGCGCGGCTATCTCTCGGTCCGCGGGGAGCCCTTCGACGTCCGGGCGACGTCGGAGGGGCCGGTGCTGGCCCAGCTCGACCGTGGCGCCATCCCGGCCTTCGGCGTGATGGCCGCCGGCGTCCACCTGAACGGCCTGGTTCGCCGGGCGGATGGGCTGCATGTCTGGGTCGGCGTGCGGTCGCGCAGCAAGAAGGTGGCGCCCGGGCAGCTCGACCACCTGGTCGCCGGCGGCATCCCGGCGGGGCTGAGCCCGGAGGAATGCCTGGTGAAGGAAGCGGAGGAGGAGGCCTCCCTCCCCGCCGAGCTGGCCGGCCAAGCGAGGCGGGTGGCGCGGCTCTCCTACATCATGCGCAACGACCAGGGCATGCGGCGGGACATCCTGCATGCCTTCGACCTGGAACTGCCCGAGGATGTCATCCCCCGGCCGAACGACGGCGAGGTCGAGCGCTTCGAGCTCTGGCCGGCGCGGCGGCTATTGGAGGCGGTGCGCGACACGGACGACGTGAAGTTCAACGTGAACCTCGTCCTGATCGACCTCTTCCTGCGGGAGGGGCTGATCGACCCCACGAGCGAGGAAGGCCGCGCCCTGCGGCGCGGCCTCGACCAGGGGAGCTGACTACCAGCCGTAGCCGTAGGGGCGATAGGCGACCGGCGGCGGCGCGGCGTAGTAGCGCGGCGGCGGGGCGTAATAGGCCTGCGGCGCCTCGTAGTAGCGGGGCGGCGGGGCATAGACGACCGGCGGCGGGGGCGGCGCGTAGTAGACCGGCGGCGGCGGCGGGGCCGCATAGGCCCCCGCGGCGCCGAGCGCCAGGGCACCCAGGGCGAGGCCACCGACGATGCCAGCGACCGCGGCACCGCCACCATGGCGGCGCGGCGGCGGGCCGCCATAGCCATAGCCACCCCCGTGGCCACGATGCCAGCCCTGCGCCTGGGCGGCCGGGGCGGACAGGCCCGCGGCAACCAGGGCCACGGCGACAGCGATGCGAAGCTTCATGGTCAGGACCCTCCTTGGGTCTGTGACCTGAATTAAGCGTCCGATCGTAGCGGCAATGTGGCGGGATGCCGGCGAGACGGTGCCCCGCCGTGACGAGGGCGTGAGCCGCGCCTCAGGCGCGCCGCCGGGTCTGGCCGCGGTCGAAGCCGATCGGCTTCACCTCCACCCGCGCCTTGCCCCGGGTCTCGATCCCGAGCGCCCGGCCGGCGCCATGCGAGAGGTCGATCAGCACCCGGCTGCGGGGGATGGTGAAATCGGTGATGGTCACCACGACGCTGCGCTTGGTCCCGAGATCGGTCACCCTTACCCGGGTCCCGAGCGGGAAATGCACGCTGGCCCCGGTCATCGCCCATTGGTCGTAGGTGCGGCCATTGGCCATGGTCTGGCCGTGCCGGTCCTCGCCGTACCAGACCGCGATGCCGCGCCGGGCCGGCGGCAGCCGCGGCGGTGCCGCGGGCCGGGCGACGGCGGGGCCGGCGGTCAGCAGGGCCAAGAACCCGAAAGCCGCGAAACGCCTGGTCTGCATGCTCACTCCCGATCGTATGAACGATCGGGCGGTGTAGCCCGCAACGCGGGCCCGTCGGCGGCCTCGGCAGTCACACTTCGGTCAGGCGCGCGCCCCGGTTGCTAGCGGGCGAAGTCCGGCGCCTCGGCCGCGAGGGTGCGCTTCACGCTCTCCAGGTGCAGCCGTGCGCTCTCGCGGTCGCCGATCCGCATCTGGTCATAGGTCTTGCGCGCCATCTCCGGCGGCACCGGCATCAGCTTGCGGCCGGTGGACATGGCCAGGCACTGCGCCTCGCAGGCGCGCTCGAGGTAATACAGATCGTCCCAGGCCTCGGCGATGCTGCCCCCGACCACCATGATGCCGTGGTTCTTCATGAAGACGATGTCGGCATCGCCGATGGAGGCGGCGATCCGGTCGCCCTCCGCCTCGTCCAGCGCCAGGCCGGCATATTCCTCGTCGACCATGGTGCGGCCGTAGAACTTCAGCGCGGTCTGCCCGGCCCAGACCAGCGGCGGGCCCTCCAGCATCGCCAGTGCCGTCGCATTGGGCATGTGGGTGTGGAAGGCGGCGCGGGCACGCGGGACGTTCTTGTGGACGCGTGCATGGATGAAGAAGGCGGTCGCCTCCGGCACGCCCTCGCCAGCCACCACGTTGCCGTGGAAGTCGCAGACCAGCAGGCGGGAGGCGGTGATCTCGTGGAAGCCCCAGCCATAGGGGTTCACCAGGAAGAGGTCGTCCCGTCCCGGCACCACGAAAGACAGGTGGTTGCAGATGCCCTCATGCAGGCCGAGCTTCGCCGCCATGCGGAAGCAGGCCGCGAGGTCGATGCGGGCCTGCTGCACGGCCTCGGCGTCGAGGTCCGAGTTGCGGAGGATGGCGGGGGCGGTGGGGGTCCCCAGGACATGGGCCATCGGGCTGATTTCCTGTGCTGATGCGGCAAACTGCCGGGTCCGACGTGGGCAAGCAAGGCCGGGGGAAGGTATTCCCCCAGGCCCCCCTTCTATTTTTCCGGGTTTTGCTCTCGGATGATGCGACGCAGCATCGGGGGACACCAATGGCCACGCATCGCTTCACGCCGACCCGCTATTACAACGCCATCGGCACCGCGGAGCCCTGCTTCCGCCTCGCGGATGGCGATACGCTGATCACCGATACGATCGACGCTTCCGGGCTCGACGCCCATGAGGTCGCAGTCGCCCCCCGGCCCAACCCGATGACCGGCCCCTTCTTCATCGAGGGCGCCGAGCCGGGCGACACGCTGGCCGTCCGCATCGACCGGCTGACGCCGAGCCGCGCCACCGGCTGGACCTACTCCCCCCTCGCCCTGACCGTGCTGGACCCGGCGGCGATCGTCGACCGGCCGCCGGTGCAGCGGGTGGTCTGGGACATCAACCGCAATGCCGGCACGGTGAAGCTGCAGGAGCCGTCGCCGGGCCTCGAGAATTTCACCCCGGAGATCGCGCCGATGATCGGCTGCTTCGGCGTGGCGCCGGCCGGCGGCCAGGCCTTCTCCACCGCGACCAGCGCGCAGAACGGCGGCAACATGGACTACCGGCTGTTTGCGCCGGGGACGACGGCCTGGTTCCCCGTCTCGGTGCCGGGGGCGCTGTTCTACCTGGGCGACGGCCATGCCTGCCAGGGCGACGGCGAGATCACCGGCACCGGCATCGAGACCTCCTTCGAGATGCAGGTCACCTTCCAGGTCCTCAAGCGCAGCATCGCCTGGCCGCGCGGCGAGACCGCGGAGGACATCTTCTGCGTCGGCAACGCCAGGCCGCTGGACCAAGCGCTGCAGCATGCGACCACCGAGATGTCGCGCTGGCTCAGCGAGGACTACGGCCTGGATGCCAGGGCGGCGAGCCACCTGATGGGCCAGGTGGTGCGCTACGACGTCGGCAACGTCTTCAACCCCGCCTATACCGTCGCCTGCCGCATCGCCAAGCGCTGGCTGACCAGGCGCTAGCAAGCGGCCGCGCGCCTTCCCATATCAGGTTGCTGAACAGGGAAGGCGAGCATGGCGAGCGGCTGGGCCCCGGATGGGGCGGTGCAGGACCAGATCGACGATACCGTCACGGATGCGGTGCTGCGGGCCCGCGCGAGCATGCCGAAGGGCGAGGCCGCGCTGCAATGCATCGAATGTGGCGAGGACATCCCCGAGGCCCGTCGCCGCGCCCTCCCGGGCGTGCGGACCTGCATCGAATGCCAGTCCGCCCGCGATAGCCGCCCCGCTGCCTTCGGCATCAACCGCCGCGGCAGCAAGGACAGCCAGCTGAAGTAGGGTGCCTCAGCTAGGCGCCATCGCCGGCACGTAGCTCTCGTGCCCCGGGGCATAGATCAGGTTGCTCACGGCCGGGTTGCGGTTGACCAGCGGCCGGCGGAACAGCGGATGGGTCGTGCTGCGGATCTCGTGCTCCACCTGGAACAGCAGGCGGCCGTCCTCGGGGTCCACGATGTCCCGGAAGCGGTACTGGTGCTCGCTGTCCTCCTGGCTGATCAGCCCGCGCGCCGCCAGCTTCGCATGCACCCCGCCGAAATCGACGAAGGCGAGCTGGATGTGGTGGCCGTCGAAGGCCGGCTGCGGCGCGTCGGTCTCGCGGAAGTACAGGTGCTGGCCATGGGCGACGGTCACCTTCGCCTCGCCGTCCTGCAGCACGGCCGGGGCGCCGATGATCTGCTCGTAGAAGCGGACGATGCCCGGCAGGGTGCCTGGCGCCACGTCGAAGGCGACATAGGGCATGCCGAGGGTGATGCGGCCGAAGCGCTCGGCATCCGGGGCATGGACCCGGATGCGGTTGCCCCAGGGGCAGGTCACGTCGACATGGTCGGCGGCCTCGCTGAAGCCGTACTGGGTATTGCCCAGCCAGCGGCGGGCGGTCTGCAGCTGGTGCAGCAGCAGCTCCCGGTTCGGCGTCACCAGGCCGGTGACGCCGCGCAGCTTCTGCGCCGGGCCGGTCGGCAGATGGAATTGGCTGACCCCGACATTGGCCCACATGTTCTCGATGCCGGTGACCAGATAGGGGTCGCGCGTCAGGCCGAGGGCGCTGATGTAGAAGGCGGTGCCCAGCAGGGGGTCGGGGATCCGCAGGTTCACGTGCTGCAGCTCGACCGAATTGCCGAGGGATTCGGCGGCCCGGTTGAAGGGGCATTCGACCTTGGTCATGCCGTCCATGGCGTGAAGTCCTCCGATGTCGGAGCCGGACCATTGACGGGGGCCGTTGCGCCGACGGTTGCAGCGCAAAGCTTCGCGCCGCCGCCGCAACCATGCAAGGGCCGGATGATGGCTGGCGGGACGACTGCGGCGGGGTAAGCTGCCTCCGAACGGAGGAACCCATCATGGCCAAAGGCTTCCAGCTCGGCGACCTGACCATCCATCGCGTGGTCGAGGAGGAGCGCCCGCTCTTCGATCCGCTGGAGTTCTTCCCGAACCTGACGCCGGAGGTGCTGGCGGAGAACCGGTCCTGGCTGGAGCCGGCGGCGCTGGACCCGGCGACCGGCCTGATCAAGCTCTGCATCCAGAGCTACATCGTGAAGACGCCGCACCACACCATCCTGGTCGATAGCTGCGTCGGCAACCACAAGCAGCGGCCGAACCGGCCCTTCTGGCACCAGAAGACCGACGACACCTGGGAACGCAACCTGGCCGCCACCGGCTATTCGGTGGAGGACATCGACTTCGTCATGTGCACCCACCTGCATGTCGACCATGTCGGCTGGAACACCCGCCTCGAGAATGGCCGCTGGGTGCCGACCTTCCCCAAGGCGCGCTACGTCTTCGCCGAGAAGGAGCTGGCCTATTGGGAGGCGGAGCATGCCAAGACCCCGAACCAGATCCTCGAGGACAGCGTGCTGCCCATCATCGCCGCCGGCCAGGCGCAGCTTGCCAGCAGCGACAGCGCGCTGAACGATCATGTGCGGCTGACGCCGACGCCCGGCCATACGCCGGACCATTTCGCGGTGGAATTGGGCAAGGGCGAGACGGTCGCGGTGCTGACCGGCGACCTGATCCATTCGCCGCTGCAGGCCCGCTACCCCGAGATTTCGATGCGGGCGGATGTGGACCAGCAGGCCTCCGCCGTCACCCGGCGGAAGTTCCTCGAATGCCATTGCGATACGGGTCGGCTGATCTGCACGTCGCATTTCCCCTCCCCCTCCACCGGGCATGTCACCCGCTGGGGCGACGGCTTCCGCTTCATGCCGACCGGGGGCTGAGGCCAGCCGCATGGGCATGATGGTCGACGGCACCTGGCAGGCGGAGGATGCGCTGCCGGTGCAGGGCGGCAGCTTCCAGCGGGCCGAGAGCCGCTTCCGCGAACGGATCGCCCCCGGCGGCCGCTTCCCGCCGGAGGCGGGGCGCTACCATCTGTACGTCTCGCTGGCCTGCCCCTGGGCGCACCGGGCACTGATCTTCCGCCGGCTGAAGGGGCTGGAGGCGATGATCGGCCTTTCCGTCACCCATTGGCTGATGGGCGAGCAGGGCTGGAACTTTGCCCCCGGCGAGGGCGTGGTGGCGGATGGGGTGAATGGCGCGGCGGCATTACATGAGGTCTATGCCAGGGCCGATCCCGGCTTCACCGGCCGGGTCACCGTGCCGGTGCTGTGGGACAAGGCCACGGGGACCATCGTGAACAACGAGTCCGCCGAGATCATCCGCATCTTCAACGAGGCCTTCGACGGGCTGGGCGCGACCCGGGGCGACTGGTATCCGGCGGCGCTGCGCCCGGCGATCGATGCGGTGAACGAGCGGGTCTATGCGACGCTGAACAACGGCGTCTACCGGGCCGGCTTCGCCCGCACCCAGGAAGCCTATGACGCCGCCATCGGCCCGCTGTTCGAGACGCTGGACTGGCTGGAGGCGCTGCTGTCACGCCAGCCCTTCCTGGCCGGGGAGGCGGCGACCGAGGCGGATTGGCGGCTGTTTACCACCCTGATCCGCTTCGACACGGTCTACCACGGCCACTTCAAGTGCAACCGCCGGCGGATCCTCGACTACCCCGCGCTGTGGGACCACACGCGGGCGCTGTACCAGGTGCCCGGCATCGCCGGGACGGTGGATTTCGGCCATATCGCCCGGCACTACTACCAGAGCCATCCTTGGGTGAACCCGAGCCGGATCGTGCCGATCGGCCCGGTGCTCGACCTCATGGCGCCCAGTTCGCGGGTGGTGCGGCCCGTGGCTTGCTAGGCAGGGTGCTCCTATCCGGGGGGCGGGCATGAGGGTCGGCATCATCGGCTGCGGCGTCGCCGGCAGCCTGCTCGGGGAGATGCTGATGCAGACCCCCGGCATCACCGTGGAGGCCTATGACCGGCTGCCGCCCGATGCGGTGGAGGAGTCCGGCACCGGGCTCAACGTCGGGCCCAATGCGATGAAGGCGCTGCGGCTGCACCTGCCGGAGCGGCATGCGGCGGTGCGGGAGGCCTCCCTGCCCTGGACCCGCTGGTTCATCGACCTCGCCAGCGGCCGGCGGCTCTTCGACCTGCCGCTGGTGGAGGTCGCCGAGGATGCCGGCATCCGGCTGCGCTGGTCCGAGCTGTATCGCCTGCTGCGCGCCCCGGTCGCCGGCATCACCCGCTACGGCCTGACCCTGGTGGGGGTGGAGGAGGATGCGGTGCGCCGGCTGGTGCCGGTGCTGCAGGCCCCCGATGGCGCCCGGCTGCGGCCGCGCGGCTACGACCTGCTGGTCGCCGGGGACGGCCGCTATTCCGCGCTCCGCTCGTTGACCAGCGGCCCGAGCACGCCGACCTTCCACGGCATCGCCATGACCCGGCTGCTGGTGCCGGAGGCGGCCGACTGCCCCTATGACGACTATGGCCAGTGGTTCAACGGCAATGCCCGGCTGCTGTCCTACCGGCTGCCGGGCGGTGCCGCCTATATCGCCGGCGGCTTCCCGCTGGCCGCGCCCGAGGCGGAGATCCCGGCCGAGGCGCGCACCGCCGCCTTCCAGCGGGCGCTCTACACACCCGAGAGCGGCGGCACCTGCCCGGCCGTCGCCTGGATGGTGGAGCGGCTGGCGGCGGGGGTCGAGGCCATCCATTGGGCGCGGCTGCAGGATGCACCGCTGCTGCGCACGGCGGCGTCAGGGCGTGTGCTATTCCTCGGCGATGCGGCGCATGCCATGGTCCCGACCCTGGGCCAGGGCGCGACCCAGGCGATCGAGGACGGGATCATCGCCGGCGCCGTGCTGGCCCGCGGCGGCGGGGCGGAGGATGTCGCCGCCTGGCGCGACACGCGGGTGCAATTCGTCCGCCGCTTCAGCCTGGAGGCGACGGATACCATGTTCCCCGGCGCCGATCCGGTGGAGGGCAGCCTGGCCAAGCGGGAGCCGGACTTCCTGGCGAGGCTGCGGCGGCTTTACACCGACGTCCCGGGGCCGGAGGATTTCCGGCAGTGACCGCGGGCAGCGTGGCGGGGCACGATATTTGCTGCACCGCGCGCGAATAGTCAGGAGTTTCGCCGCATGACCAAGCCCGGCCGCCAGATGCATCTCGGGGTTTTCGTCCTCGGGACCGGCAACCACATCGCCGGCTGGCGCTATCCCGGTGCGGCGCAGAGCTTCGAGGACCTGTCGGTGGTGCAGGAGATCGCCCGCATCGCGGAACGCGGGAAGTTCGACCTGATCTTCCTCGGCGACAACCTGGCGACGGAGCCGGGCATGCATCCCTCCTTCGCCGCGCGGTTCGAGCCGCTGACGATGCTGGCCGCGCTGGCCGCGACGACGACGCATGTCGGGCTGGGGGCGACGTCGTCGACCACCTACAACGAGCCCTACAACGTGGCGCGGGCCTTCGCCTCGCTCGATCACCTCAGCGGCGGGCGCGCGGCCTGGAATGCGGTGACGAGCTCGGGCGGCAAGGCGGCGGAGAATTTCGGCCGCATCCATCCCGAGCACGACGCGCGCTACGAAGTGGCGGAGGAATTCGTCGATGTCGTGCGCGGCTTGTGGGATTGCTGGGACGATGGCGCGGTCGTGCGCAACCACGCGACGGGGCAGTACATCGACCCGGCCAAGGTGCGCACCCTGGACCACAAGGGGCGCTTCTTCTCGGTGAAGGGGCCGCTGCCGACCAGCCGCACGCCGCAGGGCCAGCCGATCATCCTCCAGGCCGGCTCCTCCGGCCCCGGGCTGGCGCTGGCGGCGCGCACCGCCGACGTGGTCTTCTCCGTGGTGCAGGACCTGGAGGAGGCGAAGGCCGGCTATGTCGCGCTGAAGTCGCGCATGCCCGCCTTCGGCCGCGACCCGGATGAGATCGCGGTGCTGCCCGGCGTCATGCCGGTGGTGGGCCGCACCGATGCCGAGGCGCGGGAGAAGCTGAACACGCTGCAGAGCTTCGTGAACACGACGAATGCGCTGTCGATGCTCTCCTCGCGGCTCGGCCAGGATGTCTCGCAATTCCCGCCCGACGATCTGGTGACGGAGCTGCCGCTGCCGGACAGCTCGCATGGCTTCGCCCGCGCCATGCTGGCCAAGGCGCTGCGCGATAGGATGACCTGGCGGGACCTGTTCAACCTGACCGGCGCGGCGCGCGGCCATTGGGTGATCTGCGGCACGCCGGAGACCATCGCCGTTACCCTGCAGCAGTGGTTCGAGGAACGCGCCTGCGACGGCTTCAATATCCTGCCGGCCTATTTCCCCGGCGGCTTCGACGATTTCGTCGACATGGTGGTGCCGGTCCTGCAGGAACGCGGGCTGTTCCGGCGGGACTATGCCGGAACGACCCTGCGCGACCACCTCGGCCTGGCACGGCCGCGGAGCAAGCTCTTCGCCCCTTGAGCCGCCGCGCCGGAAGGTCCAGCCTTCCTCGAAATGGGAGGCGGGTTCAATGAAGATCGGCGCGGCGATGTTCTTCACGGATTACTCCATGGGCCCGGCGGAACTCGCCGTGGCGCTGGAGGAACGCGGCTTCGACAGCGTCTGGGCGCCGGAGCATTCGCATATCCCGCTGGTGCGCCGCGTCTCGCACCCGAGCGGGGCCGAGCTGCCGAAGCAGTACTACGACGTGATGGATCCCTTCGTGACGCTGACCGCGGCGGCGGCGGCGACGACCACGCTGAAGGTCGGCACCGGCATCTGCCTGGTGGTGCAGCGGGACCCGATCCAGACGGCGAAGTCGGTGGCCTCGATCGACCGCATCTCGAACGGTCGCTTCCTGTTCGGCGTCGGCAACGGCTGGAACCAGGAGGAGATCGAGGACCACGGCACCGTCTTCGCCACCCGGCACAAGCTGGCGCGGGAGCGGATCGAGGCGATGAAGCTGATCTGGACCAAGTCGAAGCCGGAATACCACGGCGAATTCGTCGACTTCAAACCGATGATGACCTGGCCGAAGCCGGTGCAGACGCCGCATCCGCCGGTGATCGTCGGCGGCGCCTGGCCCTGGGGGGCGAAGCGGGCGGTGCGCTACGGCGACGGCTGGATGCCGCACCGGGTGCGCCAGCACTATGCCGATGTCGCCGCGCTGATCCCGCAATTCCGCGCGCTGGCGGCGGAAGCGGGGCGGACGGAGGCCGAGCTGCCGATCACGATCTGGGGCGTCGCCGAGGACCGGGATGCGCTGCTGGCGGACCGCGACCTCGGGGTCGACCGGGTGATCCTGAGCCTAGAGGCGGCCAAGCGGGATGTCATCCTGCCGCAGCTCGACCGCTGGGCGGCGCTGGTGCGCGCCGTCGCCTGAGGCGCGGCACGACCATCACGGATGCGGGCCGCTCCGCTTCGGCGCCGCATTCCCCATAAGGCTTAGCCGGCACCAAAGGGAGGATCTCCCTGTGGGTCTCTGTGCGTCCGGTTCGGCGTCGGTACAGTTCTCTCCCGGACAGATCTCACCAAAGGGAGAGGATCATGCAGGGCAGCTTTCAGGCATCACCCAATCGAGGTCGGCCATTCGCGCCCGACCGCGCGCAGGCCGATCTCGATCCGACGTCCGACTACGTCTTCGAGGGTCACGGGCAGCACCATCATCCCGCGGCCCTCCGCCCCGCCTTCGTTCCCGAAGCGCAGGACGGCGGCATGGCGGTGATGGCCTTGGGCAATGCGGATGCCATCGGTCACGACAGCTTCAGCGACGCCGCGGTTGAGATCCGGCTGTATCAGCGCGGGATCGTCTCGCTCGTCCTGGGCACGATGACCTTCACCGCCTATGCGGCGTCCGGTCCGGGCGAGATCGCCTATGCGACCGCGGATACGCCGGTCGAGGCGCCGGGCGCGGATATCTTTATCGCGCGGACCGTGCATGCGACCGGCTCGGGCGAGACCGACGCCGGAAGCTGGTCCATCGCCTCGAGCACGACAACCTTCTTCGCCATGGACGTATTGCATTTCGGCTTGGCCGGCGGGCCGCTGATCTCGATCCTCACCAAGGAAATCACGCTCGATGCGGTGGATGCCTCGGTTTCCGGCAACCTGGCAACCTTCGCGGTGGAGACCCAGGCCTTCGGCGACAATACGCTGAACGACGTCGCCGTTTCGGCCTTCGCCCTGGAAGACCAACTCTCGACGGTCAGCGTGCAGGTGACCATGGCCGGCTCGCCTGCCGCCAGCGACGGCTTCCGCTTCGGCACGGCCTGCGACGACAGGATCATCACCGGCAGCGGCAGCGATGCCGCCTGGATATTCGGTGGCGCCGGCGCGGATACCATCGTGGCCGGCGCCGGCGACAATACTCTCTTCGGCAACGAGGGCAACGACCGGCTGCAGGCCGGTGACGGCCAGGACTGGGTCTTCGGCGGCGCCGGCCATGACCGGCTTCTGCTCGGCGGCGGGAACAACATCGGCTTCGGCGGCGACGGCAACGACACCATCCAGGGCGCCGATGACGACGACTGGATCGATGCCGGCAGCGGCAATGACCTCGTCCAGGTCGGTGGCGGCCGCAATACCCTGCGGATGGGCGGTGCCGGCCACGCCGGCGACGGCAACGATCTCTATGTCGGTGGCGCCGGCGCCGATTGGTACCTGCTGGACGGCGCCTTCGGCTCCGACCGGATCGTCGGCTTCAACCTCGCCCAGGGGGACCGGCTGGTCGCCCATGCGGGGGACTGGGAATCGGTGGCGGGGCTGAATGCGCTCAATGGGGATGCCGTCTGGCTCAGCCGGGGCCTGCAGGACGCGCGGGACCTCATCGTCACCATGGCGATCGATGGCGGCATCTCCAGCGTCAACCTGGACGATTTCTTCAGCCTGAACGCCGGCTTCTCGGCCCAGGGCTCCGGAAAGCTCGGCAACGCGGCGGCGCTGCCGCTCCTGCAGGCGATCTTCGAGGATGCCGACCTGTCCGCAGAAGCCGCCGACCGGGCCGCGGCCTTCGCCCCGGCCGACTTCCTGACGATGTTCGCCTGAGGCCGCATCCGGAGCATGGTCTTGCTTGTCATCCGACCATGCCGATGGCCCCTTCCCGGGCAATCAGGCGACTTACGCCGAAGGACGAACGGCGGCACCAAGGTCTACCACCCTGCCCGAATGCGTACTCCGGTTGCGACCTTGGATTCTCCCCCGCATGGAGGAAGGGGCTTCATCTTCCTAGCGCACCCGACAGTAAGGTTCGGGATTAGGCTCGGGCGCCCGGGACCTTATGGAGATGCGCCATGCCAGCCGCCACATCCTCGTCCATCGTTATGGGACAGACCGCCACAACATCGACTGCCGGCAGCAGCGAGACCCTTTCGGTCCAGGTAGCGACGGGGGCGGTTGGCGCGGATACCAGCTCCGGCACCGTCGTCTCGGTCGCGGGGGATGCAACGGCGCTCGGCACCAATACCTATGCCGGCGCTACCGTGATCGCCACCGCATCCGACGGCTCCGCCTATGCCACGGCGACCTTCGTCGCGGCCGCGACCGGGTCGGGCAGCTTCGCCGCGACCTCGGCCACGATATCGGCTGCCGGGGACGCCAGCCGCGGCATCTCCATATCCTCGGTAGAGACCACGGCAAGCTGGAGCGACGACTGGGCGGATGCAAGCTCGGTGTCCTTCGTCGAGCTGCAGATGGTCGATCCCTACGCCCCGCTCGACAATTTCTCAGGCTATGCCCCGGCCGAGGAGCCGCTGCCGGACTACACCGATTGCGGCTGCGACGGCAGCGGCGGCGGCGGCGGCGGCATCTTCATCGACGGCAACCTCGCCATCTTCGCGGTCGATGCCTCCGCCTATGGAGACAATACCTTCGTCGATACCATGGTCACCGCCTTCACGCTGGAAGATGCCTTGTCGACGGTCAGCGCCGTGGTCGTGGTCGCGGTCGGATGATGCCGACGTTCCTGCCCGGCCTGCTGCGCGGCACCATGGTCCCGGGCCCTGCATCACTAGGCGTAGTCGGGCCGCGGCCTGGACTACGCATCGGCGATGCGCGGTAGCGCCGTTGCAGCGGGATACGCCGTAGGTCGAGTACTCCATGCGCAACATTGCCTCCCGTGCAATCTGCCCGATAGCTTCACGTCACCGGCACGGTGTCGGTGATAAAAGATGGAGACGGCGATGACCTTCTATTGGCCTTCGAACGAAGTCGACTTCGACGCGAGCTATGACTACAGCGCCAACATCGACACGGACTTCAACACCGACGTCGATTACGACAGCTACACCGATGTCGACGCGTCCATCAACGTCTGCGTCGACATCAACGGCAACTCCGCCGTCTTCAATGTCGACGTGCAGGCCTATGGCGACGACAGCGCGACCGAGGTCAACCTGGTTGCCTTCACCAGCGACACCTATTCCAGCATCACGGTGACCGGCTTCTCGGCGGTCGGCTGATTGCCGCCAGGCCTCTGCGGCGACGCCGCGGATGCCTTGTACGGCCGGCAAAGGCCCGACGGCATCCGTCGGGCCTTTGTTGTATCCGGCGTCGAACACGGCCCGGCCAACGCTACCACCAAAGACTGATGCAGGCACTCGGGACGCATCTACGCCCTAAGCCCTTGGTTGCCCCGCCGCCTGTGCCGTTGTTCCTTCGTGCCAATGCTCGATAGCCTTTACCCATCGCGTTGCCGCGTCCCGGAGGATATGGATCATGCCAAAGCCCGCACCGATCTTCACGCTGATCGACGTGAACGCGGCCAACAATCCTTATACGCATTTTCAGGACGGCAGCTTCCGCTTCGTCGGGTTGGTGACCGCCATACCCGTGAACTACCGCATCACCGTCGCGCCTGCGACGACCGGCCGGGACTCGCTGCAGGGCGCCGCAGGCAACGACCAGCTCACGGCCGCGGATAGCGACGATATCCTGGATGGCGGTGCCGGCAACGATACCCTGAACGGCGGCGGCGGGAACGACGTGCTGCGCGGTGGCGCTGGCGCCGACAGCCTTGTCGGCGGCGCCGGCATCGATACCGTCGACTATTCGACCTCGAGCGCCGGCGTAGCCGTGCTGCTCAATGCCAATGCCAATGCGGTCACCCGCGGCATCGGCGGCGACGCCAACAACGACAGCATCTCCGGCGTCGAGAACATCACCGGTTCCGCCTTCAACGATACGCTGGGCGGCAACGGGCTCGACAACCAGCTCATCGGCGGCCTGGCCGGCGATACGCTGCGGGGCAATGCGGGGAACGACGTCCTGATCGGCGATACCGTCGACGACGGCGACCTCGACGGCGTGCCCGACGACGTCGACGCGGACGGCATTCCGGACGGCAGCGACCTTCCCTCCGGCGGCAACGACCTGCTGGATGGCGGGGCGGGCATGGACAAGCTCTATGGCGGCGGCGGCAACGACACGCTGCTGCCGGGCTTCGACGACGATACCGCCTATGGCGGACTCGGCGACGACCTGATCAGCGATTCCGAGGGCAACGACCTGCTCGACGGCGGGGCCGGCAACGATACCATCCTCGGCGGCATGGGCAACGATACCATTCGCGGCGGCGACGGCAACGACGACCTGAACGGCTCGCTCGGCGACGATCAGATGTTCGGCGGCGACGGCAACGACACGCTCCAGTCGGGCGACGGCGCCGATCTGGTCGAGGGCGGTGCCGGCAACGACAGCCTGCTGGGCACCGGCGGGCTCGATACCCTGCGCGGTGGCGCGGACAACGATACGCTGGACGGCGGCGACGGCAACGACGTGCTGGAAGGCGGCGACGGCAACGACCGGCTGGTGGCCGGGGCCGGGGCCGATTTCCACGACGGCGGCGCCGGCATCGACACGGTCGACTACTCCGGCGCCGCTGTCGGGGTAGGCGTCGACCTCGCCCTCAACCTCGGCCCGGCCGGGGACACCTACGCCAACATCGAGATCCTGATCGGCTCCGCCTTCAACGATACCTTCTTCGGAGGCGCCGCGGACGAGACGCTGATCGGCGGCGCCGGGGCGGATCGGCTCGGCGGCGGCGGCGGCAACGATACCGCCGACTACTCCGCCTCCGGCGCCGCCATCCAGCTCGCGCTCTTTGCCAGCGACGATCCGAGCCAGGCGACCCTGGGCACGGGCGGCGACGCCCAGGGCGACCTGATCAGCCAGATCGAGAACCTGATCGGCTCGGCCTTCAACGATACCCTGATCGGCAGCGCCGTCGCCAACCGGCTGGATGGTGGCCTCGGCGATGATGTCCTCCTCGGCGCCGCCGGCGCCGATACGCTCAACGGCGGCGGCGGCATCGACTTCGCGCTCTACCAGGGCTCGGCGGTGGGGGTGACGGTGGCGCTCGACGGCTCGCTCGCCAATGCCGGCGGCGATGCCGATGGGGATGTCCTCATCGGCATCGAGAACCTCGGCGGTTCCTCCTTCGGCGATTTCCTCGTCGGCAACAGCCAGGCGAACCGCATCGAGGGCAATGACGGCAACGATACGTTGCGCGGCGGCGGCGGGGCGGACCTCCTCATCGGCGGCGCCGGCATCGACACGGCGGATTACGCCACGGCCGGCAGTTCGGTGATCGTCGCCATCGGCGGATCCGTCAGCACGCCGGTGGGCAGCGATTCCCAGAACGACACGGTCGATGGCAGCATCGAGAATGTCGTCGGATCGAACTTCAACGATACGCTGCTGGGCAGCGCCGGCGCCAACCAGCTCGAGGGCGGCAATGGCAGCGACCTGCTGCGGGGGCTGGGCGGGGCGGACGTGCTGATGGGCGGCGCCGGGACCGATACCGCCGACTACACCGGCTCCACCGCCGGGGTGACCGTCCTGCTCGGCACCGGCGGCATCGCCACAGGGGTTGGTGGCGATGCCCAGGGCGACCAGCTCGACAGCATCGAGGCCCTGACCGGCTCGTCCTTCGGCGACCGGCTCGGCGGCAATGCCGGCAACAACGTGCTGCGCGGCGCCGGTGGGGCGGACACGCTGTCAGGTGGCGCCGCCAGCGATATCTTCCTCTATGGCGCGGCCTCCGACAGCTTCGCCACCAGCGCGGCGACATTCGACCAGATCCTCGATTTCACCTCCGGCACCGACCAGATCGTGGTGAGCCCCATCGATGCCATCCCGGGCACGCCGCAGGACGATGCCTTCGTCTGGCGCGGCGCCACCACCACCTTCAGCGGCGGCGGCGTCGGCTCGGGCCATTACTTCCTGGCCACTGTCGGCGGCGTCGGCGGCGCCCTCGTCGAATTCGATGTGAACGGGAATGGCGTGCTGGAGGCAACGGACATGCGGATCTTCCTGGTCGGCGTGAGCTCGCTCCTGTCCTCGGACTTCCTCCTGTAGCAGGATCGCGGCGCCATGAGCGACACCCCCCGGCCGATGCGGCAGCGAAGGACGGAACTCTCGGAGGCCGCGGCGGCCTGCCGCACGGCCTTCGGCACGCTGGTCCTGTTCAGCTTCTGCATGAACCTGCTCCAGCTTGCCGCGCCGATCTACATGCTGCAGGTCTACGACCGGGTCATGGTCACCGGGCGGCTCGAGACCCTCGTGCTGCTCACCCTGATGATCGCCGCGGCGCTGCTGGTCTTCGGGCTGCTCGATGCGCTGCGGGGCACGATGCTCGTGCGGCTCGGCGGGTGGCTGAACCAGCGGCTCGCGCCGATCTACCTCGAGGCCAGCGTGCGGGCCCGGCTGCGCGGCGACGCGGCCGGCACGCAGCCGCTGCGCGACC
Source organism: Belnapia sp. AC561 (assembly GCF_979252845.1). Taxonomy (NCBI): domain Bacteria; kingdom Pseudomonadati; phylum Pseudomonadota; class Alphaproteobacteria; order Acetobacterales; family Roseomonadaceae; genus Belnapia; species Belnapia sp. AC561. The sequence continues at coordinate 17,542 of NZ_CEEDBP010000001.1, read as the reverse complement.
TGGCGCAGGTGCAGTCCTTCATCCCCTCGGCCGGGCTTTCGGTCTTCTTCGACCTGCCCTGGTCGCCGTTGTTCATCCTGCTCATCTGGATGCTGCATCCGATGCTCGGCCTGCTGGCGGCCGGCTCGGCGGTGCTGCTGGTGGTGCTCGGCATCGCCAACGACCTGGTCACGCGGGGTCCCACCGCGGCGGGCAACACGGCGCAGATCGCTTCCCTGCAGCAGGCGGATGCGGCGATCCGCAATGCCGAGGTGGTGCAGGCGATGGGCATGCTGCCGGCCCTGTCGGAGCGCTGGACGCGGGAGAATGCCCGGTCGATCGAGGCGGCGCGCCAGGCGAGCGAGCGCGGCGCCCTGCTGCTCGGGCTGACCAGGTGCCTGCGCATCTTCGTCCAGTCGGCAACCCTCGGGCTCGGCGCCTATCTCGTGCTGCAGGGCGAGGCGACGGGCGGCGCGATGATCGCCTCCTCCATCCTGCTCGCACGGGCGCTGGCGCCGATCGAGATCGCCATGGGCAGCGCCCGGCAGCTCGGGCTGACCCGGCTGGCCTGGGCACGCCTGCAGCTGCGGTCCCGCGCCGTGCCGCCGCTGCCGGTCCGCACCCGCCTGCCGGCGCCGGCCGGCTTCGTCGCCTTCGACCGGGTGACCTATACGCCCCCGGGAGCGCGGGCACCGGTTCTGCAGGGGGTGAGCTTCCGGGCCGAGCCCGGCGAGGCGGTGGCGGTGATCGGGCCCTCGGCCAGCGGGAAGAGCACCCTGTGCCGCCTTCTCGTCGGCACCGCCGAGCCGAGCGCGGGCGAGGTCAGGCTCGACGGATCGGAGATCCGCCACTGGAACACCGCCGAACTCGGCTGCCATATCGGCTACCTGCCGCAGGATGTGGAGCTTTTCGCCGGGACCGTGCGCGACAACATCGCCCGGATGGGCGAGCGCGACGACGAGGCGGTGGTCGCGGCGGCGAAGCTCGCCTTCGCGCATGAGATGATCCAGCGCCTGCCGCAGGGCTACGACACGCCGATCGGCGACGGCGGCGCCCGCCTCTCGGGCGGCCAGCGGCAGCGGCTCGGCCTGGCACGGGCGGTCTACGGCGGGCCGCAGCTCATCGTGCTGGACGAGCCCAATGCCAACCTCGACCAGCATGGCGAGGCGGCGCTGGCCGCGGCGATCGGCGAGCTGAAGCAACGCGGCGCGACGGTGCTCATCATCGGACATCGTCCTTCGACCATGTCCCAGGCCGACCGCATCCTGCTGCTGAAGGATGGACGGGTCGAGCTATTCGCGCCGCGCGAGGAAGCCCTGAAGCGCATGCGGCTGGCGGCGGCGACGGCGCGCGACGCAGTCACCGGGGCCGTGCCGCAGGAAGCATCGCCGCCGGCCTTGCCACGTCAGGCCTGAACGAGGCGCAGGAGAGACAGCATCCATGACCGCAATCACGCAAGACGACCGGCTGGCGATGGCGCAGGCGCTGCGCGGCCCGCGCCGGGCCGGGCAGACGGTGATGGTCGTCTTCATCGGCGGCTTCTTCGCCTGGGGCCTGACCGCGCCCATCGCCGGCGGTGCGGTGGCGCCGGGTATCATCAGCCCGGATGGCAGCCGGCGGACCGTGCAGCATCTCGAGGGCGGGATCATCGCCGCGATCCGGGTCCGCGACGGCGACCGGGTCTCGGCCGGAGATCCGCTGGTGCTGATCGAAAGCCTCCAGGCGCGCACCGTCTACAACTCCCTGCTCGACCAGCACCGCACCCTGGTGGCGATGCGCGCACGGCTCGAATCCGAGCAGGCGGACAGCTCCACGCTGATCTTCCCCGAAGGCCTGGCCCAGACCGAGGCGGGGATGGACCTCGCGCTCATCCTGAACGGGCAGAAGGCGCTGTTCGCCACCCGGCGGGCGGCGCATGAGAGCCGGAAGGAGGTGTTGCGGTTGCGGATCGAGCAGTCGGAGGAGCAGATCCGCGGCACCGAGGCGCAGGTCGCCAGCGCGACCCAGCAATTGCAGCTCATCGCGGAGGAACTCGTGGGCAAGGAGGCCCTGCTGCGGCAGGGGCTGGTGCCGCGGCCGGAGGTGCTGCAGCTCAAGCGGCAGCAGGCGGAGCTGCTGGGCCGGCGCGGCGAGTACCTCGGCGCCATCGCCCGCAACCGGCAGGTGATCGGCGAGGCAGAGATGCAGATCCTCGGCATCGACGCCGAGCGGCTGGACAAGATCGCCGAGCAGCTCGACAAGGTACGGGCGGAGCTGGCGGGCGTGACCGAGCGCCTGCAGTCGAGCCGCGACATCCTGGCGCGCACCGTGGTCGGGGCGCCGATCAGCGGCACGGTGGTGAACCTGCGTTTCCGCACCATCGAGGGCGTCATCCGCGCCGGCGAGGCTATCGTCGATATCGTCCCGGACGAGGAGCGGCTGCTGATCGATGCGCGGGTCACGCCGATCGATATCGACGTGGTGCAATCCGGCATGCCGGTGGAAGTCCGGCTGACGGCCTATTCCAGCCGCGGCCTGCCACGGATCCGCGGCACGGTGCATACCGTCTCGGCCGACAGGCTCATGGATGATGCGAACAACCAGCCCTACTACCTCGCCCGCGTCGAGGTGGACCGCAGCGAATTGGCGAAGCTCGGCCCGAATGTCGCCCTGGTGCCCGGCATGCCCGCGGAGGTGCTGATCGTACGGCGGGAACGGACCATGGTCGGCTACCTGCTCGAGCCCTTGCGGGATGCCTTCCGCCGCGCGTTCCGCGAGGTCTGAGCGGCCTGCCGCCCCGCTCTCTCCCGGCCGGTGCCTCAGGCGGCGTCGGCCGGCTCGGCGGGCTGGCGGGTGAGGAGGTGGCGGTCCACCAGCTTCGCCCGCCGGTCCAGCGCGGTGCAGAATTCCTCCAGCCTGGCGTCCTGCGCGGCGATGCGCCGCAGCACCGCCTCGGTCGCCTCGCGCCGCCGGCGTTCGGCGAAGCCGGCGGCGAGCGCGATGGCGGCCAGCACCAGGGCAAGGGCCTGCGGCGTCCCTCCGGCCTCCGGCAGGAAGCCCGGCAGCAGGGGCAGGGCGACCAGCGATACGGCCAGGACGGATCGGCCGGCCAGCACCGCCAGGCTGAGGAGCAGGCCGCAGGCGATCGGATAGGCCCAGGCGAGCAGCAGGAGCCGCAGATCCGTGGCGGCGAGGAAAGCCTGCCACCCGGCGGGAAGATATTCGGTCATGACCTGTCTCCGGGAAGGGTTGCAGCCGCGTCCTGGATCACGCTCAGGCCGCGGGCGCCAGCAGGAGGGGCGGCGCTTCGCTATTGGCGGCCCGCGGTGGCGCCTCGATCTGCGCCAGGGCGATCTGGGTGCGGTTGGCGACGCCGAGCTTCCGCATGATCTGCCCGACATGCACCTTCACGGTTGATTCGCGCAGCAGCAGGACACGGGCGATCGCCTTGTTCGACTGGCCGTCCTGCAGGCATTGATAGACCGTCGCCTGGCGCATCGTGAGGGCACGCGGCTCGGACGGGGCACCGTTCACGCGGCCACGCCGCGGCGACTGGGCCGGACGCCCGGCCAGCGCGTCTTCCTGCTTCAGCAGGGCGCCCGGCGGAAAGAAGGAACCTCCGGCCATGATGAATGTCAGCGCCCGGAGCGCGATGGCGGGATCGGTGGTGGTGGGGATGAAGCCCCGGGTCCCCGCGCGCACCGCCGCGACGACCTCCTCCGTCCGCTCGCTGTCCGACAGGAGGACCACGGGCGCGGTCGAGAGGCGGTGCGTCAGGTCGCGCCACCAGCCGGATGCAACGGTCTCGGCGACGGGGAGGCCCGCGAGGTTGACGATCGCCATGGCGAAGGGAAGTTCACCGGCCTCGGCCAGGTCGAGACTTTCCGGCGACTGCGGATGCAGCACGGCGTTGCAGCCTTCCGCCCAGTCGGCGAGGAAGCGGATGAGGCAGGCGCGGCGCAGGATATGCGGGTCGACCACCAGCACGTTCTCACGTTTGCCTTCGGTCATCATCGGTTGCATGTATTGGTACCCCCGGCCCTGCTCCATCCCCCAGCCCTGCACGTGGCAGCGCGGTCACTTTCCCTGAACCTTCCGCAGCAAGAGCGATGGCTGCAGGACCGGTCCAGTTCCGTGACGTCAAGTAACGATACGGCCGTGCCGTAGAGGGATGAAGTGTCTATAGGAGGTAGCGGGTCGGTGCATGCGACGTAGGGTGGGGTGGCGCGCCGACTCCGCAGCGGGTGATTCGGCAGGTATCGTAAGGTGTAGCGTCGTGTCGATATCGGGCCTATCGGCCGTGGCGGTCACGCCGGGGTGGAGTGACCCATCGATAGCCCGGCGCCATCCGCCTGCCGCGCGAAGAGTGCCGCCTGGGTGCGGTTGGAGGCGCCGAGCTTGCGCATGATCTGGCGCACATGGACCTTGACCGTCGACTCCCGCATCCGCAGCTCCCGAGCGATGCATTTGTTGGTCTGGCCGCGCAGCAGGAGTTGCAGCACATCGCTCTGGCGGCAGGTCAGCGCATTGGTGAGATGGGCTGCAGCCGGGTCTATCCTTGGTAGCGGGGAGACCCGGACGTCCGCATTCGCATCGGCGTTGCTGAGCAATGCTTTGGGCGGAAAGAACACCCCGCCGGATGCTATGAATTTCAGTGCCCGGAACATGACGTCGGGCTCGATCCGCTGCGAGATATAGCCGCTGGCCCCTGCCCGCACGGCGGCGATGACATCCGTCGCATCGTCGTCATCCGCGAGCACGGCGACGGGCTTGCTGCCGGCGACACTGGTGAAGCCGGTGATCTGGGCCTGCACTTCGGGCGAGGCGGCCGACGTGCCGCCGATGCTCAGCAGCGCCAGATCGAAGGGCTCGGGGATTTCGGCATCACCTTTCGCCGGTTCGACCAGCCGGAAGGGCGTCTGGTAGGTTTGGGCCCAGCGCTCGAGGAGGAGGGCGACGCTGGATCGCCTGATGGGCAGGCGGTCGACCAGCAGAATGGAAAGGACTTCCTGTTTGTATTGTGAGCCCGGCATGACGCATCATTCTCCACTTGCATTTTTAAGCATTTGCGGGAATTCTTGCCTGGATCAGCGATCAATACTATTGTCAGACCAAGTCCCGCCCAGAGCTGGTTAACACCGTGCCATCCGTTTTGATTATTCAACGGTACTACCGCTTCGTGGCCGCTGGGCTTGCCCCGTGTGATTCAGCCAAGGCCATGCTGCTTGTCGAGTTGTTGTCGCATCGAATATATGCACCAATATTTCCGAGCGGAAAGGTTCTTTTTGCGTGACACCGCAAGCCGTAGCCTTCGGCATGCTCACTTTTTTGAGTGCTGCAGTTATTTCCTGAAAAATATCCGAACCTTCTCTACCTAAGGTTACAGGTCTTATTCATTGAAGTTTTCGCATTAAGGCAAATGGTCAGCGGCTTTTCAGAACGATTTCGGCTTTCGGAAGACTAGTAATTCCTAATAATTAGCTATGACACAAAGTCAGCGGACAGAATTTTCGTGAGTATCGCCGCGCGCGGCTATTGCGCCGGCGGGCCCGTCCCGGTCCGGATTTTCAGGCCGGCCAGTGACGGGGCAACCGATGGAGTGGCCCTGACCGCGGCATTGCAGGCCCTGGCCCGTGACGCTGCGGATCTGGTGCGGAGCCTCCTGGCCCAGCCGGCCGATCGGCTTTCGGCATCGTCACGTCCCGGTCATGCGTCAGCGGGGTCAGGCTCATGCCGGAATGCATGGCACCTGCCGGAAGCCGGCGCAGGCGATCCGCGCCCGCATGAACTCCCGGACAGGCGCCACGCCCTGCCCCTGGCGATCAGAGGACCGCTTCGGCCACCACCCGCAGCGCTTCCACGCTGGCACCGGTCAGCACCAGGGTGCCGACCTTGTGGTCCTTCGCCACATGCTTCCAGGCTTCCAGCCGGCCCTTGATGCGGTCGGCCGGGCCGACGAGCGCGATCTCGTCCACCAGCTTGTCGGGGACGGCGGCGGCAGCCTCGCCCTTGCGGCCATCGAGGAAGGCATCCTGGATCTTCACCGCGGCATCCGGGTAGCCGAGCCGCTTGCAGTAGTCGTTGTAGAAATTCTTGCCCCGCGCGCCCATGCCGCCGATGTAGAGCGCGAGTTCCGGCTTGATGGCGTCGCGGCAGGCCTGCAGGTCGTCGCCGAGGCGGATCTTGGTATAGGGCGCGATGTCGTAGCGGCTGAGGTCGGGCGCGCGGCCGGCCTTGGCCATGCCCTCCAGCGTCGGGCCGACTACCGCATCGGCGGCTTCCGGCGACATGAAGATCGGCAGGTTGCCATCGGCGATCTCGCCCGAGAGCCGCATGCCGCCGGGGGTGATGGAGGCGGTGTAGAAGGGCAGGCTTGGGTCACCGTGGATGATGCTCTTCAACGGCTTGCCGAGGCCGCTGGCGCCGGGGCCCTGGTAGGGGATCTGGTAGTGCTCGCCCTCATGCTCCAACGGCGCCTCGCGGGCCAGGATCTGCTTCATGATGGCGATGTATTCGCGGGTGCGGCCGATCGGCTTGCCATAGGGCTGGCCATGCCAGCCCTCGACGACCTGCGGGCCGGAGGGGCCGAGGCCGCAGAGGAAGCGGTCGTCGGACAGCGCCTGCAGGGTCATCGCGGTCATCGCCGCGCAGGTCGGCGTGCGGGCCGGCATCTGCATGATGCCGGTGCCGGCCTTGATGCGCGTGGTCCGCGCCAGGACATAGGCGATCGGGGTGACCGCATCGGTGCCATAGGATTCGCCGCACCAGACCGCGTCGTAGCCGAGGCGCTCGGCCTCGAGGACCAGATCCATCTCAAGGCGCGGCTTGGCGCCGCGGATCATGCCGATGGTGATGCCGAGTTTCATCGTTGTCAGACCTTGGCGAGGATGGTGTCGCGGAAGGATCGCATGGCGGCCAGCACATCCTCGACCGTCGCGCCGGGGAAACTGAAGTCGATGGCGGCGACGCCGAGGGACTGCATGGCGCAAAGGTCGGCGGCGATATCCTCCGGCGTGCCGCCGAACATGCGGCGGTTGCCGTCGCCGGCCTTGGCCGGGACATCGGCGCCGTATTTCTGCACCCGGTAGGCGAGCGCCACGCTGCGGGGGTCGCGCCCGGCGGATGTCAGCAGCCCGTGCAGCTTGGCGACGCCGGCCTGGTAGCGCTCCAGGCTGTCCAGCGGAAAGGACGGGTTGGTGCCGATCGGGTACCAGCCGTCGCCGAGCCGGGCAGTGCGGCGCAGCGCCGGACCGCTCTCGCCGCCGACCCAGACCGGCAGCGGCGACTGCACCGGCTTCGGCGCGAAGGTGACGTTGCCGAACTGGACGTATTCGCCGGCGAAGCTCGGGACCTCCTGGGTCCAGAGCGCGCGGCAGGCGGCGATGTACTCGTCGGTGACCTTGCCGCGGGCGGAGAAATCCTCGGTCTGCAGCGCCTCGAATTCCTCCTGCAGCCAGCCGGCGCCGATGCCCAGCGTCAGGCGGCCTTCGGACAGCACGTCGATGGTCGAGAGGATCTTGGCGGTCAGCATCGCGGGCCGGTGCGGCACCACCATGACGGAGGTGACCAGCCGCAACTTGCGGGTCTTGGCGGCGATGAAGGCGACCTGCGTCAGCTGCTCGTGCCGCTCGCCGCGCGACCCGGCGGGGAATTCGCCGGTATCGGTATAGGGATATTTCGCGTGGATATCGGTCGGGATGACGATGTGGTCGCTGAAGGTGGCGTAGTCGAAGCCCATGGCCTCGCCTTCCGTCGCCAGCCTCGTCATGGCGGCGGGGGTGGCCAGGGGCCCGCCGGCGGGGGCGCTGAATCCGAACTGCATGGGTGGTTCCTCCTCCCCGCGCATTGCATCCCGCCGGGCCTTCCCACACGATGCGGCCAGCCGCCAATACGGGCAAGGGTAGGGCATAGGGGATGAGCACCGTGCAGGACCGGCTTCTGACGCTGCCGCTGGACGCGCTGATGGCGGAGGCGGCGGCGCTGCGCGACGCCGGCCATGGCCGGCTGGTGTCCTATTCGCGTAAGGTCTTCATCCCGCTGACCAAATTATGCCGCGACGTCTGCCATTACTGCACCTTCGCCGAGAAGCCGCGGGAGGGGCACGGCGCCTTCCTCTCGCCGGAGGAGGTGCTGGCGATCGCCCGCGCCGGGGCCGCGGCCGGCTGCACCGAGGCGCTGTTCACCCTCGGCGACAAGCCGGAGCTGCGCTGGCGCGCGGCGCGGGAGGGGCTGGCGGCGCTTGGCCATGCCACGACCATCGACTACCTGGTGGCGATGTGCGGGCTGGTGCTGCGGGAGACCGGGCTGCTGCCGCATGCGAACCCCGGCCTGATGACGCGGGAGGAGATCGCCTCATTGCGCGCGGTGACCGCCAGCCAGGGGATCATGCTGGAGAGTACCAGCACCCGGCTCTGCGCGCCCGGCGGCGTGCACTACGGCAGCCCGGACAAGGACCCGGCGGCGCGGCTCGAGGTGCTGCGGCTGGCCGGCGAGCTGCGGGTGCCCTTCACCACCGGCATCCTGATCGGCATCGGCGAGACCCGGGCGGAGCGGCTGGAGGCGCTGCGCGCCATCGCCGCGCTGCATGCCGAACACGGCCATATCCAGGAAACCATCATCCAGAATTTCCGCGCCAAGCCGGCGACCAAGCTAGCGGAGGCGGAGGAGCCGGATCTGGACGACCTGCTCTGGACCATCGCCGCGGCGCGGCTGATCCTCGGGCCAGAGGCCAATATCCAGGCGCCGCCCAATCTCTCGCCGGGTGTCTATCAGCGGCTGGTGGCGGCGGGGCTGAACGACTGGGGCGGGGTCTCCCCGGTGACGCCGGACCATGTGAATCCGGAAGCGCCCTGGCCGGCGCTGGAAGCCCTGGCGGCGCGCACGGCGGAAGCCGGCAAGGTGCTGGTGCAGCGGCTGCCGGCCTACCCGAGCTACGCACGGGCGCCGGAGCTCTGGCTGGCGCCGGCGGTGGCGACGCTGGTGCGGCAGGCGAGCGATGCCGAGGGCTGGGCGCGCGGGGATACCTGGTCCCCCGGCGAGACCACGCCGCCGACGCTGCCGGCGGCCCGGCTGGCGCGCGCCGATGCCGGGCTGGCGCGGGCGGTGGAACGCGGCGCGGCGGGCGAGCGGCTCGGCACCGCCGACATCATGCACATTTTCACGGCCCGCGACGCCGACTACGCCCATGTCACGGCGGCGGCCGATGCGCTGCGCCGGGCGGTCAGCGGCGAGACCATCCGCTACGTCGTGAACCGCAACATCAATTACACCAACATCTGCACCTACCGCTGCACCTTCTGCGCCTTCAGCAAGGGCAAGACGCATGAGGCGCTGCGCGGCCCGGCCTATGACCTCGACCACGGCGAGATCGTCCGCCGCGCGGTGGAGGCCTGGGACCGCGGCGCGACCGAGGTCTGCCTCCAGGGCGGCATCCATCCCGACTATACCGGGGATACCTATGCCGGCATCTGCGAGGCGATCCGCGCGGTGCTGCCGGAGATGCATATCCATGCCTTCTCCCCGCTGGAGGTGACGCAGGGCGCGGCGACGCTGGGGCTGTCGCTGCACGACTACCTGGCGCGGCTGAAGGCGGCCGGGCTCGGCACCCTGCCGGGGACGGCGGCGGAGATCCTGGACGACGAGATCCGCGCCATCATCTGCCCGGACAAGGTGAATACGGCGGAGTGGCTGGCTGTGGCGCGGACCGCGCATGGGCTCGGGCTGCGCACCACCAGCACCATCATGTATGGCCATGTCGAGACCTCGAAGAACTGGGCGCGGCACCTGCTGGCGCTGCGCGACCTGCAGGCGGAGACGGGGGGCTTCTCCGAGTTCGTCCCCCTGCCCTTCGTCCACATGGAGGCGCCGATGTACCTCCGCGGCCTGGCGCGGCGGGGGCCGACCTTCCGCGAGGCGGTGCTGATGCACAGCGTGGCGCGGCTGGTGCTCCACCCGCATATCACCAATATCCAGACCAGCTGGGTGAAGATGGGCCCGGCCGGCGCCGCGCTGGCGCTGCAGGCCGGGGCCAACGACCTCGGCGGCACGCTGATGAACGAGAGCATCAGCCGCGCCGCCGGCACCCAGCACGGCCAGGAATTCCCCCCCGATGCGATGGAATCCCTGATCCGCTCCATCGGCCGGACGCCGGCGCAGCGCACCACCCTCTATGGCGCGGTGCCGGAGGAGCGGAAGCGGGCGTCCTATGCCGCGGCCGAGCTGACCGCGGTGGTGCAGACGGCCCCGCGGCGGAAGGCAGCCCTGGCCGGTTGATCCGAAACCGGTTCGACCGGCCGCCCGGCATCGTCTTTTCGGCGGTGGCGCGTTAAGCCTGCGCCAAAGAAACCTGCCGGAGACCATCGATGCTGCATCGCCGCGCCCTGCTGGGGGCTGCCGCCCTCGCCCTCCCTGCCCTTTCCGCCGCCCAGGCCCAGGCCGCCTTCCCGACCCGGTCGCTCCGGATCGTCGTGCCCTTCGCCCCCGGCGGCGCCGTGGACCTCACTGGCCGCTTCCTGGCGGAGCACCTGAGCGGGCCCCTGGGGCAGACCGTGATCGTCGAGAACAAGGGCGGCGCCGGCGGCAACATCGGTGCCGATGCCGTCGCCAAGGCGGAGAAGGACGGCTACAGCATGCTGCTGGGCTCGGCCTCCATCCTCTGCGCCAACAAGTTCCTGTTCCGCAAGTCGATGCCGCTGGACCCGCTGCGCGAGCTCGCCCCGATCACCCGGGTGACCACCGGCACGGTGGTGCTGATCGTGAACGGCAAAAGCCCGATCAAGACCTTTGCCGAGCTGATCGCGGCGGCGAAAAAGGATCCGGGCAAGCTCACCATGGGCTCCTCCGGCACCGGCACCGTCAGCCACCTGGCGATCGAGTCCCTCAAGCGCGCGGCCGGCGTCGACATCACCCACGTGCCCTATCGCGGCGGCGGGCCGGCCTTCCAGGACCTGCTGGCCGGCAACATCGACATGATGTTCGACGTGATCCCGGCGGCCATCGGCAATATCCGCGAGGGCAGCTTCCGCCCGCTGGCCGTCGGCAGCGCCGATCGCATCACCTACGTGCCGGAGCTGCGCGAGGTGCCGGCGATGAAGGAGCTGCTGCCCAACGCCAACATCGACATGCAGAGCTGGTACGCGATCAACGCCCCGGCCGGCGTGCCGGCGGACCGCATCGCCATCCTGCACAAGGCGATCACCGAGGTGGTCAACTCTGAGGCCTTCCGCGCGCGGATGGAGCCGATCGGCTTCACCCCGGTCGCGGATGCGACGCCGGCCGCCTACGGGGAATACCTGAAGGCGCAGGAGAAGGTGTGGCAGGCGCTGGTGGAGCAGTCCGGCGCGACGATGGATTGAGGCAGAGCCGGGGAGGAAAGGTGTTTCCTCCCCAGGCCTTTCTATGGGTTGAGCAAGGCGTTTTCCCGCAGGAAGGCCAGGGTACGCGTGCCCTGGGCCTGCGGCAGGCGGGCAAAGGCGGTCAGGTCCGCGGGGTGGTCGATATCCATGCCGATGCCGGGCGAGGGCACCACGCGTGGCTCGATCCCGGCGGCACGGGCGGCGGCCAGATGCGGGACGTAGCTGTCCTCCCCGAAGCGCAGCGGCACCGCCAGCGGCGGCGACATCAGCACGGCATTCGAGCCCAGCTCGTCATGCGCGGGGGCGATGGTGAAGGCGGGCGCCGGGCCATGCGCGGCCAGCACCGCCTCGACCTCGGCCGCGGTCACCGCGGGGATGTCGCCGGGCATGGTCAGGACACCGCCGGCACCTTCGCGGGCCAGTAGCCGGGCACCGGCGGTGACGCTGCCGGTATGGCCGTCCCGCGCCCCCTCGGTCGTCACCCGGGCGCCGAGCCGCCCCGCGAGTGCCGTGGCCCAGGGGTCCAGCGTCACCAGCATCACCCCGGCGAGGCCGCGGGCCGCCAGCAAGGCTTCCAGCACCTCCCCGATCATCACCTGCATCAGCGCACGGCGCAGCGGCGGCGGCAGATGCGGCGAGAGGCGCTGCTTGGCGCCCTCCAGCTCCTTCACCGGCAGGATCGCCCAGATCATCGGGCGGCGGCCAGCACGGCGCAGGCCAAGGCGACCTTGTCGTCGAGGCTCCGCATCAGGGTCGGCGCGCGGCTGACCTTTGCGGCGATGCCGGCCGCGTCGTCGCCCGGCTCCATCACGTAGTGGGTCAGGAGATCGGCATAGCGGGCGGCGGCGGCGGCCGCGCTGGGCGGCGTGCCGGATTGCGCGAACATCGTCGCCGTCGGCCCCTTCACCGCCTGCCCGGCGATGATGGGAGAGACGGCGACGACCGGGGCGCCGCAGGCGGCGATGGCGGCGCGCAGGCCCGGCACCGCCAGGATCGGCTCGATGCTGATGAAGGGGTTGGACGGGCAGATCACCACCGCCCGCGGCCCGGCCCGCAGCGCCGCCAGCAGTTCCGGCTGCGGCCGGGCCTCGGCGGCACCGGCGAATTCGAGGCCGTGGAAGGCCGGTCGGCATTGCTGGCGGACGAACCAGTCCTGGAAGTCGATCCAGCCGCCCTCGCTGCGGATGCGGGTGCGGACCGGATCGTCGCTCATCGGCAGCAGGCGCGGCTTGATCCCGAGGCGCGTGGCGACCTCGGCGGTGACGGCCGACAGCGTCTCCCCCGCCCGCAGGCGCCGGGTCCGCTCGACATGCAGCGCCAGGTCGCGGTCGCCGAGGCGGAACCAGGTCTCGCCGCCGATCGCGCCCAGGGTCTCCATGAAGGACCAGGTCTCGTCGCGGCGGCCCCAGCCCAGCTCGGTATTGTCGAGCCCGGCCAGGGCATAGGTCAGCGTGTCGATATCGGGGGAGATGCTGAGGCCGAGGTGCTCGAAGTCGTCGCCGGTATTGGCGACGATCAGCAGCTCCTCGGGCGGCAGCACATGGCTGAGGCCGAGCGCCAGCTTGGCGCCGCCGATGCCGCCCGAGAGCGCGATGATCATCGGAACAAATCCTCGGAGTCCGGGCGGATCAGCTCGGCGGCGGGGTTGGGCGGCGCGTCCCAGGCGAGGCCGCGGACCAGCACCACCGGCTGCGCCTCGGCGCCCTGGCCTTGCAGCAGGGACGCGGCGGCGGCGATCTCGTCGGCGAAGCCGCTGATGCTGACCTGCAGGGTGCGGCCGAAGAGGTCCGGCCGGCCCCGAAGGTCCCAAAGTGCCGGCAGCCCGGCGGCGCCGATGGCGATGCCGACGGTCCCCCGCCGCCAGGCCCGGCCGAAGCTGTCCGAGATGACGACGGGGCAGCCGAGCCGGGCGGCGAGTGCGGTGGCGCTGGCATCGGGGTCGCGCGGCAGCAGCAGCGCATGGCCCTCCTGGCCGAGGTTGGACTGGTCGATGCCGGCATTGGCCGAGACGAAGCCGAGCCGGTGCTGGACGATCAGCAGGCCGGGCCGGGCGCGGACCACGCGCTGGCTCTCGTCCAGCACCAGTTGGACGAAGCGCGGGTCCTTGCCCGTGCGGGCAGCCAGGGCCTCGGCCTCCGGCGTGGGCTGCACCTCGGCGAGCGCCACGCTGCGGCCCTCCGCCTTGCTGACGATCTTCTGGGCGAGGACCAGCACGTCGCCCTCGGCCAGCGCCAGGCCTTCGCGCGCCAGCCCGGCCTCGACCAGGGCCGCGAGATCGTCGCCCGCCGCGACCATCGGCAGGCCGGGCAGCGCGATCAGTTCCAGGCGTCGCATGGGTTCAGCCGAAGCGGCGGCGCAGCAAGGGGGCGACCTGCTCGCCGAACAGGGTCAGGAAGCGCGCCTGATCCGGTCCGGGGGCGTGGAAGACCAGGTGGTTGAAGCCGAGCGCGACATAGGTGCCGATGCGCTCGACCAGCTCCTCCGGGTCGTTCGAGACCATCCAGCGGCTGGCGGCGCGCTCGAGCGGCAGGGCATCGGCCAGGCGCTCCATCTCGGCGGGGTCCTCGACCGACATCTTCTCCTCGGGCGAGAGGGCCAGCGCGGCCCAGTGGCGGGTGTCCTCTAGGGCGCGCTGCTTGTCGGTGTCGAAGGAGACCTTCATCTCGATCATGCGGTCGTAGTTGGGCTTCGGCGCAGCGGCGGCGGCGAGTCCGGCTTCCACGTTCGGCAGCAGCGTTTCCGTGTACAGCTCCGGCTTCTTGCCGCTGGTGCAGATGAAGCCGTCGCCGGCGCGGCCGGCATATTTGGCGACCAGGGCGCCGGCGGCGGCGACGTAGATCGGCACCATCTGCTCGGGCCGGTCGTAGATGGTCGCCTTCTCGGTGCGGTAGTAGGTGCCCTCGAAGGTGACGCGCTCCTCGGACCAGAGCTGGCGCATCAGGGTGACGGCTTCGCGCATCCGGGCGAAGCGTTCCTTGAACTCCGGCCAGACGGCGCCGGTGGAGGGCACCTCGTTCAGCCCCTCCCCGGTGCCGATGCCGAGGATGACGCGGCCGGGGAACATCGCGCCCAGCGTGCCGAAGGCCTGGGCCACGATGGAGGGGTGGTAGCGGAAGGTCGGCGTCATCACGCTGGTGCCCATCACCAGCTTCGTAGTGCGGGCACCCAGCGCGCCGAGCCAGGCCAGCGAATAGGGCGCATGGCCGTCGGTGTGCTTCCAGGGCTGGAAGTGGTCCGAGATGAAGCAGCTGTCGAAGCCGGCCTGCTCAGCGAGGATGCCGAAGTCGAGCAGCTTGCTGGGCGCGAATTGCTCGGCGGAGGCCTTGTAGCCGATGGTGAGCATGGGACGGTCCTTCAAAGCATGATCACCGCAGGCTGGAACGGCCGGAGGTGTGAATCATGCGATCAAACTAGGTATCGGCCAGCGCGGCGAACATGGCGTCGCGGGCGGCGAAGTCGCCCTCGGCATGGACGGGCTGGATGCAGAGATGGGTGGCGCCGGCGGTGAAATGGGCGCGCAGCTTGTCCTTGACCGCCGCGGCATCGCCGGAGAGGACCATGGCATCGATGAAGCGGTCGCTGCCGCCATCGGCCAGATCGGCCTCGGTGAAGCCGAGGCGGAGCCAGTTGTTGGCGTAGTTCGGCAACGCCATGTAGCGCGAGAGCTCGCGGCGGCCCAGCGCCCGGGCGTGGGCGAGATCGGACTCGATGCAGACCTTCTGCTCCACCGCCAGCCACTTGTCCGGGCCGAGAATGGACTTGGCCAGCGCCGTATGCTCCGGCGTCACGTTGTAGGGCACGGCGCCGCGGGTCCGCTTGCCGGCAAGCTCCAGCATCTTCGGGCCGAGGGCGGCCAGCGCGATCGGCCAGTCCTCCGTCGTGTCTTTCTGGATGCCGTCGAGATAGGCGCGCATGGCCGGGATCGGCTTGTCGTAGCGGTGGCCGCGCAGCCCCTCCACCATCGGGATATGGCTG
Organism: Belnapia sp. AC561; assembly: GCF_979252845.1. NCBI lineage: Bacteria > Pseudomonadati > Pseudomonadota > Alphaproteobacteria > Acetobacterales > Roseomonadaceae > Belnapia > Belnapia sp. AC561. Next base: position 2,255 of record NZ_CEEDBP010000001.1, on the reverse strand, counting down.
ACGCCGAGGCCGAGGATGAAGCGGCCGCCGTTCAGCGCATTGAGCGTCGCCATGCCGCGCTGGGCGGTGAAGGCATCCCGGGCATAGATATTGGCGATGGAGCTGCCGACGTTCAGCCTGGTGGTCGAGGCCAGCAGGTGGGCGGCCAGCGAAAAGGATTCGTAGCCGCGGCTCTCCGGGTACCAGAAGGTTCCGTAGCCCAGCGTCTCCACGTTCCGGGCCAGCCCGGCCAGTTGGGCGGCGTCCAGCCGGTCGGTCGGGTACCAGACCCCGAGACGTCCCAGTTCCATGCCAAATCCCTCCGTTGGGCGGCTAACATTGTCCCGGCCGGGCGCCGTGTCCACCGCAGGACTGGTCTTGCGGCCCCCGGGCGACTAGATCGTGGGCAACCCTGACCCGAGAAGAGATCTGCCCGTGGACGCCCTTACTCCGGCCGAATCCGTCGCGGAGGCCCCAAGCCCGGTTTCGGCCGAGGCGGCCCGGCGGCGCACCTTCGCCATCATCGCCCACCCCGACGCTGGCAAGACCACCCTGACCGAGAAGCTGCTGCTGCGCGGCGGCGCCATCCAGCTCGCGGGAGCCGTGCGGGCCAAGGGCAATGCGCGGCGGACCCGGTCGGACTGGATGAAGATCGAGCAGGACCGCGGCATCTCGGTCGCCACCTCGGTGATGACCTTCGAGCGCGGCGGGCTGGTCTTCAACCTGCTGGATACACCGGGCCACGAGGACTTCTCCGAGGATACCTACCGGACCCTGACCGCGGTCGATGCCGCGGTGATGGTGCTCGATGCGGCGAAAGGCATCGAGGCACAAACGAAAAAGCTGTTCGAGGTCTGCCGCCTGCGCGACATCCCGATCATCACCTTCATCAACAAGATGGACCGCGAGGCGCGCGAGCCCTTCGAGCTGCTGGAGGAGATCGAGCAGACCCTGGCCCTCGACGCCGCCCCGGTCGCCTGGCCGGTGGGGCGTTCGAGCCAGTTCGCAGGCACCTGGGACATGCTGGAACGCCATTTCCTGCCGGTGGACGCCGACGACCGCTCCGCCGTCGAGATGGACGGGCCAGGCGATGCCAAGCTGGCCGGGCTGGTCGGCGCCGAGCGCGCCGCGGCGCTGGCCGAGGAAGTCGGCCTCGCCGAGGCCGGCTGCCCGGAATTCGACCTGGAGGCCTTCCGCCAGGGCACCCTGACGCCGGTCTTCTTCGGCAGCGCGCTGCGCGACTTCGGCATCGGCCACCTGCTGGACGGCCTCGCCCGCTATGCCCCGCCGCCGCAGTCCCGCAGCGCCGATACCCGCGCGGTGGAACCCGGCGAGGCGGCGCTGACCGGCTTCGTCTTCAAGGTGCAGGCCAACATGGACCCGAACCACCGGGACCGGGTGGCCTTCGTCCGGCTCTGCTCGGGCAAGCTGGTGAAGGGGATGCGGCTGCGGCAGACCCGGACCGGCAAGCAGGTGCCGGTGAATGCGCCGCTGTTCTTCTTCGCCAAGGACCGCCAGGTGGCCGAGGAAGCCTGGCCGGGGGATGTGGTCGGCGTCGCCAACCACGGGACCTTGCGGATCGGCGATACCCTGACCGAGGGCGAGGCGCTGAACTTCCGCGGGGTGCCGAGCTTCGCGCCGGAAATCCTCCGCCATGTCCGGCTCGAGGACCCGATGCTGGCCAAGAAGCTGAAGACCGCGCTGTCCCAGCTCGCGGAGGAAGGCGTGGTCCAGCTCTTCCGGCCGCTGGACGGGTCGAACCCGGTGGTCGGCGTGGTCGGGCAGCTGCAGCTCGACGTGCTTGCCAGCCGGCTGAAGGTGGAATACGGCGTCCCGGCCGGCTTCGACGACACCATCTGGTCGATGATGCGCTGGGTGACCCCGGTGGATGCGGCCGACAAGCTCTCGCTGGACCGCTTCGCCACCGCCAACCGGCGCGACGCCGGGGAGGATCACGACGGCGAGCTGGTGGCCTTCTTCGGCTCCGACTGGCGGCGCAACCGGGCCGAGGAGGAATGGCCGATGCTGCGCTTCCACGCGGTGCGGGAACAGCATGGGCTGGAGCTGATCAAGCGGTAGCGCGCGAGCGCCCGAGGTGGAACCGCCGAAAGGCGTGAATTATATGACAAAACAATAGGCTAGACCGTGATCTGCGCTTTGGTCAGCGCGGATCACAGCCTGGCGGCGGAACCCTGCCCCCCGCCAGGGTGTTCCTTCAGCGAGTGCCGCGACCCGCGGCCCCCGGCGTGGCCCACCCTTCGGGGTGCCGACCCGCC